>JAYTJE010000164.1:0-3102 GCA_043731355.1 Nitrospirota bacterium | reverse complement strand
GAAAAGTGGATAGACCTATCCATTGAGCACTCAAAAATAAAGGTGGATTTGTCTAACCGGTCTCAGCTAAAATAATCGAAGAACACCGCACTCTCAAGCTCCTTACTCCCCATGGCAACAGCTGCGGATTTGCAAAACGAGCAACGCTTATCTTCCTTTTTCTCATCCCTGCCAAAACTCCCATCCCCCTGTTTCCTGCAAATTCAAACAGTTGCATTTTGGCACACGACCTGCAATGTAAAGGGCAAGACTGAACGAAAAGGAGGATATTAAAATGAAAACCACACTCTCAAGAAAAACGGCATACCTCGGGGCAGGCGCGGGAATGGTGCTCTTTGCGATCTTCGGACTTCTTCCCGGCAGCCTGCTGGGAGGCGCAGCGGGAATAAAATTAGCGGGAATGTTCTTCGGGCTTCCCCTGGAATCGGGGATCATCTCGCGGGTAATCGTACTCGCCTCAATGCTCGCAGGCGTCATGGTATCAGGGATAGCGATCGTAACAGCCACGGCCACCATGGGCTGGCTCGTAGGCGCAGCAGTTCAGGGCCAGGCTTCAGGACAGACAGTAGCGGCAAGCAGCAAATAAAAATTACCGATCGATGATAAAAATTTCTTTACAAGGAGATACGACCATGAAAAACGAAACAGTCAAATCGGGAATGAAGATCGGGGCATCAATTGGCGGGCTGGTGTTTGTGCTGGCGGGGATCGTGCCGGGATTCTACTTCGGCAGTTTCGGGACCCTGATCCTGCTCCAGAAGATCATGGGCGGCGCAGTGGAACCGACACTCTTCGTGCGGGCAGCGATCGTCATGGGCATCGGCGTCGGGATAGCCTGCGCAGCCACGGTCTGCATCGTGGTGGGCGGACTGCTCGGAACAGCGGCCGGGTTCATCGTATCAGCACCCGCGGCAATGCGCGAGAAACAGGCGATTGCGGTGAAGTCGTAAAGCGCGCCAAAACACTTATCATAAGCGGGAGACAGAAACAGGCGATGAGAAATCATCGCCTGTTTCTATTTGGGATTCCTTCCGGGTGAAAAAATCTGGTCATCAAACCATTTTCAGCATTGCAGCAACCACTCGGATATTGGAGACGTGCGGCTGACAGGACGAAATACTGGTATACTATAACTATGAGGACACAAGGCAGAGCGTCGAAGCAGAGAGGTTGAATTTACCATGCCAAAAGATATCGTCTGGGAGACAAGTTTCAGAAATGCTTTGGATCTGGCAAAAAAAGCGAACAAACTCGTGCTTGCCTTTTTTTTCGACCCATGCTGCGAAGCGTACAATAGAATAGAAAGCCGCACATTGACCTCGGAATCCGTCCAGGACTACGTAAACAAATACTTCATTTCCATCAAGTATGAATCGGGAGCGGATTCGGATCAGTTCATGAGGTTCTGTGTGACGGCAAAACCCGCAGCAATCGTATTTGATGCCGAAGGCACTGAAATATTCAGGAAGATAGGCTACTTTGAGCCGGAATTGTTCATCAAGAAACTCGAAATGGCAAAAAAAAAAGCCGCGCACAGAGCGGCCACGTGTCAAGGGGGGTCTTTCGAGCCAGGCCTCGCGGCATAACTGTTGTCGTTCGCCCTTCCCTCTCCTGCTTACCGATGAGTCGGCCAAAAACAGTCAAGCTCCTATGAATGGTTCTGAACGCGGTTGTGAGCGTCGTGGCCTAATACCCTCCGCCGCCAACGCCGCCGTCGCCGAAAGGCGGCCTGCGGCCCACCAGCGCCTCAAGCATCGTCAGTTCCTCATCCGTATGGTTCAACATGGGCGCCTTCAGATAGGCCCGCTTGGCCCCTCCCCCAAGGATGTAATAAGGCTGTTCGTGATGCTTCGTATTGAACACTTTGTTCTCACCCGGGAAATCCTTCGCGCTCAGATCTATCTCGCCGTAACACAGGAACAAATAGGTCACCTCCGGATCAGACTCGATGTACAGACCCGTGCCGCGCGTTCCCGCGACAGCAGTTACGGTCTCGATGCGTTTGCCGCCCGAACCGAATACGGAAAGGACTTTGCCTGCAGCGACCTTAATGGTCTTGACGATATTCATGCTGCCCGCACCAGCATGTTCTCCGGCGAGCTCGATCCGTGAGTTCTCGCGCACCAGGAAGACGTCCTTCCCTATCACGAAGACGCCGAGGCTGGCGCTGCCCGTGGTGATGACATCGCCCGGGATTACGAGGGAACCGACTTGCGCCTGTACGCCGTTCACGGCCACCGTCCCCTGTACTTTTCTGACTCCCTCCGGCAACTGCCCCCTCTCTCCCATGGCCATCACCCGGTGCACGAGCGTTGACGACGCTGCGCCGCTGACAATGCCGGCAACCAGCATCTTCTTCAGGAAAGCTTTCGGTCCAGTTCAGCTTGGTCACGATCCATAAATAACCTCCTCAAGTGTGTATCGTTATGCCCGTTCGTTGGAAGCTATGCACCGTCTCCTGACGGAGGCACATAGGTAAGGAGAACTTGAGAGTGCGGTCTTCTCCATCTTATCCAGTCACGCAGCTTTGCTCAATGCATTGTTTATCTTAAAATCTAATCTTTCAATCACGAATTTCGTGAAGGTTGCATCTTAAGTGGACCCCTCTGTCAAGACAATAAAGAGTCGAGTTTAAGAGGGTAACCGATCAAGCCGCAGCGGCATGGCGCTGCCCCGGTTTCTACTACTCCTTGAGGTTTTTCTTTCTCTTTAAATTTATCCACAATTCTTGCTCCGCCGCCACTTGCTGTCCGATAT
This sequence comes from Nitrospirota bacterium, assembly GCA_043731355.1. Lineage (GTDB taxonomy): Bacteria > Nitrospirota > UBA9217 > UBA9217 > UBA9217 > GWC2-56-14. Next base: position 345 of record JAYTJE010000164.1, on the reverse strand, counting down.
ACCACATCCGGTGTCCTGTAGTTCAACGATTGTACGTTCCTTTGCGAATCCCAAAATAGGAATAAACATGAAAAGCATAATACTCACGATCAGAACCATCTGTGATATTGTTTTTTGCATGAGACCCTCCTGTTTAATTGGAATATCCCTACACCCACACCACCTTGTCGAAATCCTGCAGCCCTTCCACGACCTGATTCGTGACGCCGCGCTTGCCCACCTTGATGTCAGATTCGAGGTTATAATGCTTGAGGCAAGTTCCGCAGGAGTATATCTCCGTGCCCAGGCCCTCAATCTCCCTGAGCAAACCCACAGTCTCGGCGTTCACTGTCGTGAGCTTCACCC
>JAYTJE010000163.1:0-18485 GCA_043731355.1 Nitrospirota bacterium | reverse complement strand
GCACGGGACACAGGGCACGTCTTCCGCCTGCAAGACGATATGACCGTCGCCTACGGGGCCGGTACGCACGGGATCGGCGGCCCCGAAGAGCGCGACCACGGGAATGCTGACAGCCGTGGCAAGATGGAGCGGTCCCGTGTCGCCGCTCACCAGTGCATCGCATTGCGCAAGCACGGCTCCCAGCTGCAATAAACCCGCTTTCCCCGCAAGCAGCAGGGGTTTTGAAGCGGCTTTTGTAAAAATTTCCTCCGCCAGAACCACATCCTCGGGTCCTCCGACGATGACGACGCGGGCATCAAGTTTTTGAACAAGCCTGTCCGCTAAAGCGGCAAAATGAGAGGTGCTCCACCGATTCACCTGATGGCTCGCTCCGGGGTTCAATGCGATAAGCGGCCCGGTGTTTTTTTTCAGCGAGGAAAGCAGCTGGCGCGCGAAAGCCTGGTCCCCGGCGCCGGTCGTGAGCTCAAGATGCGGGTCCGTGGCATTGATGCCAAGCGGCGCCAGGGTCTCAAGATAGTTGACCACGGCATGGACCTTCCTGTTCTTCGCCTTGTGATACACGAGCACCCGGCAGGGAAAAGCGGCGCTTGCAAGGAACCAGGTCCGGATATTGCTGCGCTGAAAGTTAAGGACAAGATCATAGTTGTTCCGCCGAAGCTGTCTCCAGAGTTTCAGCAGGGAAGACAAGGACCGCTGCGCTCCTTTTTTATCGAACACGATGGTTGCATGCACCCCGGCATCGTGGGTGAACAAACCAGCGGTCTGAGATGACCCGACCAGAAGCGATACCGCGGCGAGGGGACAGCGCGCTTTAAGCGCCCGGACAACAGGCGTCATCTGGAGAAGATCTCCGATAGCTCCCGGCTTGATAATAAGAATGTTGGTAAAACGATCTGTAGTATTCATAGGGCCTTTTCTTCGGAAGCAGGGTGAATAATAGTACAAAACGCCGGACGCCGCAAGATTAAAATCCGCTCATTACCGCGGGAAACGCAGCGTCCGGCTTAATAATTATCTTTACAAATGAACGACTTTTACCTATTATAGGACACTATTGGCAAGATGACCTGCCCTGTATTTCACTGTGAAACCGGAGATAGAGCTGTTTCATGCGGACGGTAATGCCCCTTATTGTAATAGTGCTCCTTTTGGTCCTGGTCGGAGCGCTGTCGGCTGACCCCGGCCAAAAACATCTTCCCGTCACTCTTCACGAACTGCCCTTTTCTTCCGGAGAAAAGCTCACCTACACCATCAGCTGGTCCAATCTTGTTCAGGCGGGCACAGCGGTCATGGAAATGAATGAAGCGCAGATGCCCGATGGTGGAACTGCCTATCATATTACCTCTACCGCGCATTCGACAGGAATACTGGACTCCGTCTACAAGATTGCGGACCGGATCGACAGTATCGTTGATGCAGAAACGCTCTCCAGTCTTTCCTTTCACCTCGACCAAAGCCACGGCAAACGCAAAAAGAAAAGAGACATGACGTTCAACCATAAGAACGGGACCGTCATCGTCCGTTCAGGCGGGACAGAAGCCACCTATCCTGTTCCGGCCGGCACCCAGGACGCGCTCTCCGCCCTGTACTACCTGAGGGCGATCGACGATCTTACCAGCGGAAAAACCGTCACCCTTAACGTTCATGACGATGACAAGACCTGGAAGGTGGACGTTCAGGTGCTGGGGCGTGAAAAGCTCACGACCATCTTAGGCAAGATCAATACGATCAAGCTCAGGACCTATCCCAAATATGAAGGGGTCTTCCAGCACAAGGGCGAGATCTATTTCTGGCTCACTGACGATGCCCGGAGGATACCGGTGCTCATGAAAAGCGTCATCAGCATAGGATCGATCGTCTCCACCCTGGCGGACCTGAAACCCGGAGGACCTCGGAAATGACCTCGAAAACCGAAGCCAGACACCTCATCTCGTTCATTGATCAATTTCCAAAAACGCGGACGCTGGTGGTCGGTGATGTCATGCTCGACCATTACATCTGGGGACAGGTGTCCCGCATCTCGCCGGAGGCGCCGGTGCCGGTTGTGCAGGTCACCCGGGAAAACCTGCTTCTTGGCGGATCGACAAACGTGGTGAACAACATCCACTCTCTCGGCGGCACGGTAATCGTCTGCGGCGTCATCGGCAATGACGATCCCGGCAGGCAACTGACGCATATGCTGCGGGAGCAGGGCATCCACACCGACGGCCTTATTGTTGAGCACAGCCGGCCTACGACGATCAAGACCCGGGTCATCGCCCACAACCAGCAGGTGGTGCGCTTCGACCGCGAGGCAAAGACCGGCATCGAGAAGGAGACCCATCAACAGATCTACGCGTACGTGAAGCAACAGGTCAAGGACGGACTGGATGCCATCGTCGTCTCCGATTATTGCAAAGGGGTGGTCACCAAAGACCTGGTCCGCGACATCGTTACCCTGGCGAAGAAGCACAAGGTGCTCGTGTCCGTGGACCCCAAGATCAGCCATTTCGGCATTTACCGCGGCGTCACCATCCTGACCCCGAACACCAAGGAAGCGTCGCTGGGTTCCAAGATCGATATCGATGATGAGAAAAGCCTGCTCAGGGCAGGCAAACAGCTGCTGGGCCGCCTCAAATGCAGCGCAGTGCTCATCACCCGCGGCGAACACGGCATGAGCCTGTTCGAACGAGGCACGATCACCCACATTCCAACGGTTGCCCGCGAGGTCTACGATGTGACCGGGGCCGGCGATACGGTCATCAGTACGCTTACCCTGGCGATGGCCGCCGGCGCAAGCCTCGGCGATGCCGCACGGTTGTCCAACTTTGCGGCCGGGATCGTGGTCGGCATTGTCGGGACCGCGACGGTGCAGCCTGAAGAATTAAAACAAAAGATCATGGCGGACAGCTCGCCAAAAAAACAATCGAAGATGAAGAAGGGGACCCTGGCATGAAAATCTCAGTCATCGGAACAGGCTACGTCGGCCTCGTTACCGGCACCTGCCTTGCGGAAAGCGGCAGTGACGTCATCTGCATGGACATCGACAAAAAAAAGATCGACCTGCTCAATGCGGGCAGCGTCCCGATCTATGAACCGGGCCTGGAAGAGCTGGTCAAACGGAACGTGGCCCACGGAAGGCTGAGCTTTACCACGGACATCCGTTCCGCTGTTAAGAAAGCGGATATTATCTTCATTGCCGTGGGAACGCCGCCGGGGGAAGACGGCTCGGCGGACCTGAAATACGTGCTCGGCGCGGCCCGGGCCATCGGCGCGCACCTCTCCGGCTACACCGTCGTTGTCAACAAAAGCACGGTCCCGGTCGGCACCGGCGACAGGGTCAGAGCTGCCATTGCGGGCGAAACCAGGCACAAGTTCGACGTTGTTTCCAATCCCGAGTTCCTGAAAGAGGGCGCGGCCATCGATGACTTTATGAAACCCGACCGCGTTGTCATCGGCGCCGACAGCCCTAAAGCGGCGGCGCTGATGCAGGAGCTCTACTCGCCGTTCGTGCGCACGGGAAATCCGGTCCTGCTCATGGACGTGAAAAGCGCGGAAATGACCAAGTACGCCTCGAACGCCATGCTCGCCACGAAGATCTCCTTTATCAACGAAATGGCGGTCATCTGCGCCAGCCTCGGCGCGGACATCGACAACGTACGCAAGGGGATGGGGTACGACCGGCGCATCGGCTTCGAGTTCCTCTTCCCGGGCGTGGGTTACGGCGGATCGTGTTTTCCCAAAGATGTAAAAGCCCTGGTCCGGACCGCCAAAGACAACGGCGTTGACGCGAAAGTGCTGCGGGCCGTCGAAGCGGTGAATAAGCGGCAGAAAACGCAGCTGTCTTCCATGATACTCAGGCACTTTGCCGGAAAAGGGTCCCAAAAAACGGCCTCTCTGAAAAAACCGCTCGAAGGCAAAGTGATCGCGCTCTGGGGCCTTGCCTTCAAGCCGAACACCGATGATATGCGCGAAGCGCCGTCGGTCGTCATTATCAACAGCCTGCTTCGCGCCGGGGCCGCGGTCAGGGCGCACGACCCCATAGCGGAACACGAAGCACGCAAGATCTTCAAGAACAGGATCGGCATCATGCAGGACGGCTACGACGCGCTCCGTGGCGCCGATGCGCTCGCGGTCGTGACCGAGTGGAATGAGTTTCGGAAACCCGACTTCCAGAAAATTAAAAAGCTCATGAAAAAACCGGTCATCTTTGACGGCAGAAATATTTATAATCAGGAAGAGTTGAGGGAAATGGGCTTTACCTACTACGGCATAGGGAGAAGATAATATGCGGATATTAGTTACCGGAGGCGCGGGATTTTTGGGGTCCCACCTGTGCGAACGTCTGCTCAAGGAAGGACATGAAGTGCTCTGCCTTGATAATTTTTTTACCGGCAGAAAGAGCAACCTTACGGAATTCCTGAAAAACCCGGGCTTCGAATTAGTGCGGCACGATATTGTGCTGCCTGTTTTTCTGGAAGTGGACAAGATCTATCATCTGGCCTGCCCGGCTTCGCCCATCCATTATCAGTTCAACCCGGTGAAGACCATCAAAACAAACTTCCTCGGCACACTTAATATGCTCGGCATAGCGAAAAGGACCCGGGCGCGGATACTCCTCGCCTCGACCTCCGAGGTCTACGGCGATCCCATCGTGCATCCCCAAACAGAGGCTTACTGGGGCAACGTCAATCCCATCGGCATCAGGAGCTGCTACGACGAGGGCAAACGGGCCTCCGAGACCCTGATGATGGACTATCATCGCCAGAACCGCGTGGACATCAAGATCGTCCGGATCTTCAACACCTATGGCCCTCGCATGTTGCAGGACGACGGCCGGGTGGTGAGCAACTTCATTGTTCAGGCGCTCAAGGGCCGGGACATCACGGTCTACGGAGAAGGGTCCCAGACCCGGTCGTTCTGCTACGTGGACGACCTGGTGGACGGCATGGTCAGGATGATGGAGAGCGAGAACTTCATCGGCCCCGTGAACCTGGGAAACCCCGAGGAGTATACCATCCTCAATTTCGCAAAGAAGATCATTGCCATGACCGGGTCAAAGTCAAAGATCATTCACCAGCCGCTGCCCTCTGACGATCCCACGCAGCGCCAGCCGGACATCACCCTGGCAGGAGCGAAACTCGGCTGGAAACCCCGCGTTTCGGTTGATGACGGTTTGAAGAGAACGATCGCATACTTCAAAAAAGAACTGTCTGCTTGATGAACGGAAGCTTTTTATCCGCAGATTTCGCAGATGGACGCAGATTTAACGGCAAAAAAAGAACCTTTGACACTGATCAAGGCGGATTAAATTTTTAAAAATCATGATACTGCCTTGCTGTATCCGCTGTTATCATAGTCGTTATCAGATTTTATCCGTGTCAAAGATTTTTTGGCCCCGTTCACCATTACCCTATGAAAGCATCTCAAAACATTATCGCCGTCATCCCGGCCCGCTACGGCTCGACCCGGTTTCCCGGAAAAGCGCTCGCCCTGATCCAGGGCAAGCCCATGATCCAGTGGGTCTACGAACGCACAAAACAATCGAAACTCGTTGACCGGGTGCTCGTGGCCACGGACGACGACCGCATCATGCGGGCTGTCGCCGCTTTCGGGGGAGAGGCCGTCATGACCTCGCCGGACCACCCCACGGGGACCGACCGCATCGCCGAGGTCGCGCGGGGTTTGGACTGCGGCCTTATCGTGAATGTGCAGGGCGATGAACCGCTGATCGAACCGGCCATGATCGATGAAGCGATCGCCCCGCTGAAGAACGACGCGGCCATCCCCATGGGAACGGTCTGTAAACTGATCGACAGCAGGGAAGAAGCCTTTGATCCCAATGTGGTCAAGGTCGTTCTTGACGAACAGGGTTTTGCGCTGCTTTTCTCACGCGCTCCCATACCGTGGGACCGGGACGCCTGGGCGGGCAAACGGTCCCTCGATGAGCTGCCCCTGACCACCGCGCTGTACAAACACATCGGCCTCTACGTGTATCGCCGGGAGTTCCTGCTGCGCTACGCAAGCCTGCCCCAAACGCGGCTGGAGAACGTTGAAAAGCTGGAACAGCTGCGCGCGCTCGGGCACGGCTGCCGGATAAGGGCCATTGTCACGGAATACGAATCCTTTGGTGTTGACATCCCGGGGGATTTGAGTAAAATACTGAATCGCCTGCAAGAAAGAAGAACCTCGGTATGAAAAAGAAAAAAACCGCGACAAAATACATTTTCGTAACGGGCGGCGTCGTTTCGTCGCTCGGCAAAGGGCTTGCCGCGGCTTCCATCGGTGCGCTGCTTGAAAGCAGGGGCTTGAAGGTAACGTTCCTCAAGCTCGACCCCTATATCAATGTCGATCCGGGGACCATGAGCCCCTTTCAGCACGGCGAGGTCTATGTCACCGACGACGGCGCCGAAACCGATCTCGACCTCGGACATTACGAGCGGTACAGCAATGCCGTGGTCGGCCAGAAGAACAATTTCACCTCCGGCAGGATCTACAACAACGTCATCACCAAGGAACGGCGCGGCGATTATCTCGGCGGCACGGTCCAGGTCGTGCCGCACATCACCGACGAGATCAAACGCGCCATCACGGACCTGGCAGACGGCGAAGACGTCGTGATCGTCGAGATCGGCGGCACCATCGGCGACATCGAAAGCCTTCCGTTCCTCGAAGCCATCCGGCAGCTGCGCTACAATCTCGGCAGAGAGAGCGTGCTCTACGTCCACCTCACGCTCGTTCCCTTCATCAAAGCCGCCGGAGAGCTCAAGACCAAACCCACGCAGCACAGCGTCAAGGAGCTGCTGTCCATCGGGATCCAGCCGAACATTCTCCTCTGCCGCAGCGAATGGCCGATCCCCAGGGACATGAAGCGGAAGATCGCGCTCTACTGCAACGTGGAGGAAAACACCGTCATTACCGCCCGCGACGTCGATACGATCTACGAGGTCCCGCTCCGCCTGCATGAAGAGGGGCTCGATGACCGCATCGTTGAGCTGCTGGAGCTCGCCTCCTCGACGCCCAACCTGAAAACGTGGAAAACGATCGTCGAGCGCGTCAAGCACCCGGCGAAGGCCGTTACCATCGCGCTGGTCGGGAAATATATCGAGCTGAAAGAGGCGTACAAGAGCCTCTGCGAAGCGCTGACCCACGGCGGCATCGCCAACAACGCACGGGTGGATATCAAATGGGTGGATTCCGAGGACATCGAAGCGAAGGGCGCGGCGCACATGCTCAAGGGCGTTGACGGCATCCTCGTTCCGGGCGGGTTCGGCATCCGCGGCGTGGAGGGCAAGATCGCTTCCGTGCGCTACGCCCGTGAGAAAAAAATTCCCTTCTTCGGCATCTGCCTCGGGATGCAGTGCGCCGTCATAGAGATCGCGCGGCGCCTGGCGGGCCTCAAAAAGGCCAACAGCTCCGAGTTCAGCCTTCAAACGCCGGACCCGGTCATCTACCTCATCGAGCAATGGTTCGACTACCGGACCCAGTCCGTTCAAAAACGCGACCTGTCCAGCGACAAGGGCGGAAGCATGCGCCTCGGCTCCTACCCCTGCAAGCTCAGGAAGGGGACCCTTGCCTACGACGCCTACGGCAAGAACGAAATCGCCGAACGGCATCGCCATCGCTATGAATTTAACAACCGCTACAAGGACGCGCTGGTCAAGGCGGGGCTCGTGATCAGCGGGACCTCTCCCGACGGAGAGCTGGTGGAGATCGTGGAGCTCAGAAACCATCCCTGGTTCCTCGGCTGCCAGTTCCATCCGGAGTTCAAATCGAACCCCCGCAAGCCGCACCCGCTGTTCACGGCGTTCATCAAAGCCGCATTGAAGAAAAAAGAACAGGGGGCCAGATCGTGATCCGTCAGGTACAGGTCAAAGACATAACCTTCGGCGACAAACTGCCCTTTGTGCTGATCGCGGGCCCCTGCGTGATCGAGTCGGAAGGCGCCACGCTCGAAACCGCCGCGCATCTCAAGGAGCTCACGAACAGCCTCGGGATCCCGTTCATTTTTAAATCCTCCTACGACAAGGCAAACCGCAGTTCCGCACGCTCCTATCGTGGTCCGGGCTTGAAAGAGGGACTGCGCATCCTCAGCCGCGTGGGAAAAGAGCTTAACCTCCCCCTGCTCTCGGACGTGCATCGTTTTGAGGAGCTCGGGCCGGCGGCCGAGGTCCTGGACGTGCTGCAGATACCTGCCTTTCTCTGCCGCCAGACCGACTTTCTCATCGAGGCCGGACGCACCAACCGGGTGGTGAACATCAAAAAGGGACAGTTCCTCGCGCCCTGGGACATCAAGAACGCTGCCGATAAAGTGGCCTCCACCGGCAATCAAAAGATCCTCATCACCGAGCGGGGAGTATCGTTCGGGTACCATAATCTGATCGCGGACATGCGTGCCCTGCCGATCATGCGCGCTTTCGGCTACCCGGTCGTATTCGACGCCACTCATGCGGTCCAGCTCCCCGGAGCGGGCGGGACAGCGTCCTCCGGCGACCGGCAGTACGTCCCACACCTCACGAGGGCCGCGATAGCCGTGGGCGTCGACGCGCTCTTTCTGGAAGTGCATTCCTGTCCGGACAAGGCGCTCTGCGACGGCCCGAACATGCTCAGCCTTGACGAACTTCCGGCCTTGTTAAAACAGGCACAGCAGTTAGACAGGATCGTAAAATGACGATAGAACAGGCAAAACGGGTGCTCAGAATCGAAGCCGACGCCGTGGCGGCCTTGATCGACCGGATCGATGCGACCTTCGAGCAGGCCGTTGATATGGTGCTGGACAGCAAAGGCCGTGTGGTCGTCACCGGCATGGGCAAGTCCGGCCAGATCGGAAAAAAGATAGCCGCCACGCTGGCCTCGACCGGCACCCCGGCGCTGTTCCTGCATCCCGCCGAAGGCGTCCATGGCGACCTCGGCATGGTCATGCGGGGCGACGTGGTCATCGCGCTGTCGAACAGCGGAGAGACCGAAGAAATAGCCCGCATGCTGCCTTCGCTCAAACGGCTTGGGATCCAGATCATCGCTCTTACCGGCAACAAGGACTCCACCCTTGCCAGGAACAGCGATGTGGTGCTCGATGTGGGGGTGAAGGAAGAAGCCTGCCCGCTGGGGCTTGCGCCGACGGCCAGCACCACCGCGGCCCTTGCCATGGGTGACGCGCTGGCGGTTGCGCTGCTTGACCGGCGCGGGTTCAGGCCCGAGGATTTCGCCTGTTTCCATCCCGGCGGCGCGCTCGGCAAGCGGCTGCTGACGCGCGTTCGCGATCTCATGCACACGGGAGACGACATCCCGATCGTGCGCGAGATGACATTGATCAAAGACGCTATTTACGAGATCTCCTCAAAAAAAATGGGCGTTACCGCGGTACTGAATGACACAGGCGGACTGGTCGGCGTCATCTCCGACGGCGATCTGCGGCGCTGGATGGAGAAGACCGAGAAAACGGGTGAGAACCTGCTTGCGAAAAAGGCGGGTGACATCATGACGAAAAATCCGAAAGTTGCCAACAAGGATTCTCTGGCGGCTGAAGCCGTGGCAATCATGGAAAAGAACTCCATCACCTGTCTGATCGTGGCGGACGCGCAAAAGAAACCGGAAGGCGTTATTCATCTGCATGATCTGCTGAAGGCGGGGGTGGTTTGAAAATCAGGAGACAGTAGCCAGGAGACAGGGATCAGGACAAGGATCATAAATCAACCTTCAGTCTTCAGCCTTCAGCCTCAACACCTGAATTACCATTATACTTATGCGAAAAACCAAGACCAGCGTTCAGACAAAAGCGAAAAACATCAAACTGCTCCTCCTCGACGTGGACGGCGTCATGACCGACGGCAGGATCATCCTGGACAACCAGGGCAATGAGCAGAAGGCGTTCCATGTGCGCGACGGCCACGGCATCAAGCTTGCGCAAAAGGCCGGCATCGTCATCGGCATCATTACCGGAAGAAAATCCGAGGTGGTGAATGTTCGCGCCCGGGAACTGGGCATTACCGAGGTCCATCAGGGCATACACCAGAAGATAGACATTTACGATCAAATTCTGAAAAAATACGGGTTCAGCGACACCGAGGTCGCCTATATGGGTGATGACGTGGTGGACCTGGCGATCTTTAAACGGGTCGGCCTTGCGGTGACCGTTGCCGACGCCGATCCGGCGGTGAAGCCCTTCATTGATCTTACCACCCGCGCGGCAGGGGGCCGGGGGGCTGTCCGCGAACTCATCAATCGTATCCTCAAACAACAGGGCCATCTCCCGACGGCATGAACCGCCGCCTGCTTACATGGAGAAAAGCGCTTAGCCGCATTTCGCTGCTCTGGTCTATCAGGTTTATCTGGTTTCTCTCACGTCTGCTCCCCTATGGCTTCGGTGTCCGGGTCGGCGCGGCGCTCGGGTTTCTCTGTTATTATTTGCTTCCGCGCGAACGGAAAAGAGCGCTGACCCATCTCACCGCGGTATTCGCGGACCGGGATGACGCCTGGATCAGGCGGATCGCCCGCGGAAGTTTCATGCATCTCGGCAAGTCCATGCTCGAGATCATGCTGATGACCCCGGCGCGGCTGGCCGCTATCGCCGATTTCCCGGGCCAGGACAATCTCCGCACGGCACTCGCCGCGGGCAAGGGAGTCGTCTATGTGACCGGGCATATCGGGAACTGGGAACTCTGCGGCGGGGTCATTGCGCAGCACTTCCCGCTCAGCGTGGTAGCGGCGCCGATCGAACCCGAGCCCCTGAATGAAATGCTCGTCCGGTTGCGCGAACAGACCGGCATGAAGATCATCCTGCGCGGCAAACCGGGGGCCTCGCGCCAGTTGATACGCATCTTCAAGGAAAACCGGATCCTTGGCCTGCTCATTGATCAGGACACCGATGTGGAGGGGGCCTTCGTTGATTTCATGGGACGGCCCGCCTGGACCCCTACCGCCGCGGCTTCCATGGCGCTCAAATTCAACGCTCCCGTTGTTTTCGGCTATACGCGGCGGGGCAGGGACAACCGGCACACCGTGCTCGTCGAAGGCCCGCTGGAGCTGGTCAGGACGGGAAACATGGAAGAGGACGTCGTCGCGAACACCGCGCTGTTCAACCGCAAGATCGAAGAATGCATTATGCGCGAGCCCGAACAATGGGTTTGGATGCACCGAAGGTGGAGGAAGCAACCGTGAATATATTCAACGTTCCAAACCTTCTTTCAATGAGCAGGATCCTGGCGGTGCCCGTGTTCATCGTCCTGATGCTCGATCCAAGCCCCGTGCGCTCTCTCGCGGCCGGCGTCGTGTTCTCCATTGCATCCGCCACGGACTGGCTGGACGGCTACCTTGCGAGAAAATGGGGGCAGGTTACCAAGATGGGAAAGCTGCTCGACCCCATCGCCGACAAGATCCTGATCATGGCCGCCCTGGTGGTCCTGGTCGAGATACAGCCTGAGATCGTCCATCCCTGGATCGCGATCCTGATCATGGGGAGGGAGTTCGCCGTGACCGGCCTTCGCGCGATCGCGGCAAGCGACGGCGTCGTCATCCCGGCCGAGACGGTCGGCAAGTACAAGGTCGGGGCGCAGATCACGGCCGTCCTGTCACTGTTGCTGAATATATATTCCGGTCAGGAATGGATGAAGCACCTTGGCTGGATCGCCCTCTGGGTCGCCATGGTCCTCGCCGTATACTCGGCCCTGCAATATTTCAGGACCTACTGGAACAAGTTGAACAGCTGACTTTGATACTCCTTATGACCACTACTCTTCATATCGCAGCCGTCATCCTTTCCTATCTCATCGGGGCAATACCCTTCGGGCTGCTCTTCACCCGGTGGTTCTCCGATATCGATGTGCGCACCGTGGGAAGCGGAAATATCGGCGCAACCAATGTATTGCGCGCGGCAGGGAAGAAAGCCGCGATCCTGACGCTGCTCGCCGACTGCCTCAAGGGCCTGCTGCCGGTCCTGGCGATCAGACTGCTGTTGCATGATGAGCCCACTTCCGTCCTGTCGGGAGCCGCGGCCCTGCTCGGCCACACGTTCCCGGTCTATCTGGGGTTCAAAGGCGGGAAGGGTGTTGCCACCAGTTTCGGCGTTGCCCTGGCGCTCACCCCGCTGGCAGCGCTCGCAAGCCTCGTCACCTGGGCCGTTGCCGCCTTGCTCTGGCGCTATTCCTCCCTTGCGGCGCTCACCGCCTTTGCACTCTATCCGCTGTATACCTTTACGCTCTATCCTACGCGGCGCCTGCAACTGCTCTCGCTCTTTCTCTTCGGCATGATCTACGCCAGGCATCGGGACAATATCAAAAGGCTCATTGCCGGGACGGAAGCGAAGATAGGGAAAAAGTAGGGGAGGATTACCCCGAAAATACCCCATGCCCCCCCAAATGACTACCCTGAAATTACCCCACTTATAAACTTTACTTCACCGTTTTATTGCCTTATAATGCCGCATGTTAAAGGATATTCATTCATGCTCAGACTGTTTTTTTTCGATAAAGACGTATCAAACCACCTGAATAGTTATACAAAGGGAACCATTGATGAAACGTGATCTGTCTTTCAGGCTTATCCTCTGTTCCAGCGGTTTACTTCTCGTTCTCTTTTCCGGCTGCGCTCCCTACAGCACCTATCCGCCAGGCACGGTCAAGCTGGTAAACCCTGTTGTCGAACGGGAAACCGTGAGCATCACTTCGCAGGCAACACAGACCGTGGCGCTTCCTGATGAGTATCTGCTCGGACCAGGAGATATCCTGTTCGTGAACGTATCGGGAAAACCGGAGTTCTCGACCGTCGTTAGCGGCAAAGGGAGCAGGGTCGATGGAGCGGGCAATCTCCATCTGCCGCTCGTTGGCAGCGTCAGGGTGGCCGGGCTCACGCTGGAGCAGGCGCAATCGGTGGTCCGAGACGCCTTTGCCTCCTATCTCAAAGAACCCTGGGCCGTCATCGAGATCGCCGAATACCGGACCAAACAGGTATTCATCTTCGGCGCGGTAAAAAAACCCGGACCGGTCCCCATGCTGCAGGGCGGGCTGAACCTGGCCCAGGCCATTGCCACGGCCGATCTGCGCGACTCCTACTACGATATAAACCATATCCGCATCATCCGGTCGCTCTCGTCAACGCAGGGCGAACTGATTGTCGTAGACTTTGAAAAAATCCTTCAGGGAGACGCGCTGCCGTTCCTGCTGCGCGACGGGGACATTGTCTATGTGCCGAAGAACCGGTTCGGCAACTGGAACGACGCTCTTGCCGAGCTCATCCCGTCACTGAGCACCGTAAGCGCCATATTGCAGCCCTTTGTGCAGGTCAACTATCTCAAGAAAAATTGATGACGACAGTAACTACCGTGAGGAGCAGTAGCTGCAGTGAGAAGCAGTAACTGCAGTGAGAAGCAGTAACTGCAGTGAGGAGCAGTAACTGCAGTGAGGAGCAGTAACTGCAGTGAGAAGCAGTGAGGAGCAGTAACTACCGTGAGGAGCAGTAACTGCAGTGAGAAGCATGCTTCTTACTGTTTTTCACTGTCTTATTTCTTACTGCTTTTACTGCCCTTGCTGCCCTTACTGCCCTTATATCAAGGAAAAACAACATGCAAACAAACGAACCACAACATACCGAATTACAGGAAGTCAGCCTGCTCGATTATATAAGCGTATTGCTCCTTTACCGGAAGACCTTTTTATGGGGATTGCTGAGCGTTTTTCTCGGGACCGCGGCATACACCTTTCTCGTGTCGCCGGTCTATGAAGCCGTTGCCACCATGCACGTGAAGGACGAACGGTCCCAGAGCGGCCGTTTGGAAGAGCTCCTGATGAACACGCAAACCCCGGTGGAAACGGAGCTGGAGATCCTGAGGTCCAGGACGAATATGGAGAATGTGGTGCGAAGACTCCATCTCGACTGGGAGCTCTCAGAGCGGTCCCGCGGGTTGAGCGTGGCGATCCTCGATTTTTCATCAACATCGCCCGAGCCTTCCTATACGATCAAACTGACCGGACCGGGGGCTTTTACTGTTTTTGACGACAGCAAAACGAACGTGGGACAGGGGAAAGTCGGCGAGCGGATGCAGGGCCAGGGAGTAGACCTGTTCATTACCGAGATGACGGGGAACAAGGGAGACAGTGTTCGCCTGGAGAAAGCTGATTTTGACACTACGGCGGAAACCCTGAGAAAAAGCATAAAAGCCGCCGAGCTGGGAAGAAAGACGAATATCATCAGCGTATCGTACCGCGATAACGAGCCCCAAAAAGCCGCAGCCGTGATCAACACCCTGACCGCGGTTTACCTGCAGCAGAACCGGGGCTTTAAATCACAGGGTGCGGCTGAAACCGCGAAATTCCTTGATGAGCAGCTGGGCAATTTAAGGATCGACCTGAACGATTCCGAAAAGAACCTCGAGGCCTATAAGGTTTCCACAGGCATGATGGAACTCGATGCAGAGGCAAAAGAGCTTATAACCAAGCTGTCCCTCGTCGAAAAGGAACGCAAGGAATTGGCCCTGCGAAAAAAACAGATAGAGTTCGCTCTCGATAGTTTGAATGACGCCATACAAAAAAAGGTCATCTACTCACCGGCCCTGCTGAGCACGTCACCGAGCATGCTCGGCAATGACTCACTGATCGGCGCCATGGCGCAAAAACTGTCGGAGCTGGAAATCCAGAAAAACGCGCTGCTCTCCGATTACCACCCGGCCCATCCCGCCGTGCGGCAGGTGCAGGCCCAGATCGACGACCTGCAACGCAAGATCCACGAAACCTACGAGAATGAATTCAAGAACCTCGCGAAGGCCGAGAGCAATCTCGGGCAGGTCATCAACCAATATGAGAAACAAATGCGAAAACTGCCGGTCATGGAACGCCAGCAGGCCTCACTGCTCAGGAGCACCCGGGTCAACCAGGACGTGTACACTTTCCTCCTCCAGAAGCGGGAGGAATCCCGCATCGCCGCCGCTTCCACCCTCGGGGCCATTGACATCATCGACCCGGCCATCGTCCCCTCGAAGCCCGTAAAACCGGTAAAAAGAAAGAACCTGCTGCTCGGCCTGCTGGTCGGGTGCATGGTCGGGGTCGGCGCGGCCTTCCTGCGAAACAGCCTTAATGATACGATCAAGGACGTTGAAGCGGCCAAACGGGAACTGGGCCTGACGCTCCTGGCGCAGATACCTCATATCGGCGGAACAGACGACACGGGCGGAGAAAACGCGCTTATTGTGCATAAGGAGCCCAAAGCGCCGGCTTCCGAGGCGTTCAGAAGTCTCAGGACCGCCATCCATTATTCAGCGATCGCGAATCAGAAACAGGTCCTTCTCGTGACCAGCACCTTCCCGGGAGAAGGCAAGAGCACCATCATCGCCAATTTGTCGCTCACCCTGGCCCAGACCGGCGCAAAAGTCCTTCTGATGGATTGCGATCTCCGGCGCCCGTCTTTGCACGAAATCTTCAGCCATAGCAAAGTCCCCGGTTTGAGCGAGATCCTGGTCGGCGATGTCGAGTTCGGCAAAACGATCCATAATACCGGCATTCCGGGCCTCGATTTTGTGAGCGCCGGCACCACGCCGCCGAACCCGTCGGAACTCCTGGGCTCAGACCGCATGAGCGCGCTTCTTGCGTCGCTCAAGGAGCGCTACGCTTTTATTCTGCTCGACGCCCCTCCGGTGCTCGCGGTCACCGATGCTCCCCTGCTGGCGGCCTCCGTGCACATGGTCATCCTCGTCATGGAAGCGGGGCGGGTGCCCGTCAAAGCGGCGCAGCGCGTGCGCGAACTGCTGGCGGGAATAGGAAAGCCCGCGGCCGGCCTGGTCTTTAACAACAAAACCTCGACCCACGAGCTCTATGGCTACGCCTATGGTTACGGCGCCGGCGACCAATACGGCGATTATGACGAGCAAGAGAAAGGGAAGAAATTCGCTAAGTGGCAGTTTTGGAGAAGGTGAATGAGTTAAAACGTTCAACGTTCAGGGTTCAACGTTCCGGGTTCAACGTTCAGCGCCATCTCAACGTTTAAGGGAGAATTCCATGAAGATTGAACGGTTTGAGGATATTGAATCCTGGAAAGTAGCTCGGGACGTTGTAAGAGACGTTTACCAAATCATGAAACCATGCAAGGATTTTGGTTTTAAGGACCAGATACAAAGAGCATCTATCTCCATCATGTCAAATATTGCAGAGGGGTTTGATCGGGGAAGCAACAAAGAGTTCATCCATTTTCTTACGATTGCCCGTGGCTCTGCTGCTGAAGTGAAAAGTCTTAGTTATTCCGGCATGGATATCGGCTATCTGAACGAGTATGAGTGTGTTTCCTTACAGGGGAAATGTACAAAACTCAGCGGACTTATAAACGGTTTCATCAGATACTTAAAAAACTCCTCAAGAAAGAGTTGAGCAACGTTAAAACCAGTTCAACGTTCAGTGTTTTAAAACCAGTTCAACGTTCAGGGTTCGGTGTTCGATGTTAACTTAGAACCTTGAACCTTGAACATTGAACGTAGAATCTTGAACGTAGAACGTTGAACCTTGAACATAGAACGTTGAACAATATTTACCCCATGATCGACTACCACTGCCATATCCTTCCCGGTTTGGACGACGGGGCGAAAAGTATCGGGGAATCCGTCGAGATCGCGCGCATCCTGGTTGATGCCGGCTTTACCGGGGTATATTGCACCCCGCATCTGATCACCGGGTGTTTTGACAACAACAAGGCGGATATTATCCGGGCCACGAACGCGCTTCAGGCAACACTCCGGGACAAGGATATCGCGCTCACCCTCCACAGCGGGGTCGAATACTATTTGGACGAATTCTTCGGCGCGTACCTGAAAGAAGGACCCCTGGCCCTCGGCAGCTCGTCCTACGTGCTCGTGGAAGCCCCCATGCAGGCGAACCTGGAAATGATAAAAGAAGATATCTACGCCATCGTGCGCGCCGGATACGTCCCGCTCCTGGCCCATCCAGAACGGTACTCGTTCCTGCGGCAAAATGTTCAAAGTTCAGCGTTCAAGGCCCAGAGCTCAGGCGATGGTTTCTGGGGATCGGTCCTTTCCCGGATAAACGTTGAACGGAGAACGTTGAACACAGAACAAGAGGTTGAGAATTTAAAAGGCATGGGCTGCAACTATCAGATGAATATCGGCAGCTTTGCCGGAGCGTACGGCGCCGACGTCAAAAAACGGGCCGTCAAACTGCTCCAGACCAAGCAGTGCGACAAACTCGGGACCGACGCCCACAGTCCCCGGGACCTGGGAAAAAGGCTGGCCAGCGGTTTGAACTATATTGAGCGGGAAATCGGCAAGGAGGGGTTGAAGAAGCTGGTGAGCTGAGAGAGAGGGAACAGAGAATAGCGAACGAAGAGTGCGAAAACCTTTTACTTCTCACTATTCACCTTTCACCATTCACCGGTTTAACAGATTCACCTTTCACGTTTTACTTATGGAGGAGGTTTCTATGCTCAAGGTAACTATAAAAAAAGAAATTATTACTCAAATTGGGCTGCTCGATTACGAGCACCAGAGGCGTGTGCTGGATTTTGCCCGTGCCTTAGCCACGACTGCCCAAAAGGGTGTCAAGGGGAAGCAGCTCCTTGTCTTTGCCGGTACAATTCCTGCTGACGAGCTCAAGGCCATGGAGCAGGCTATTGAGTACAGTTGTGAGAAGGTAGACCTCAATGAGTGGTAAATATCTGCTCGACACCAATATCGTTATTGCACTCTTTGCGGAGGACATCACCGTCCAAAAGCAGATGGTGAAGGCGGAAGAAATATACCTCCCGGTTATTGTTGTTGGTGAGCTGTTCTTTGGCGCTTTCAATTCCGGACGTCCCAGGGCAAATTCAATACGTATAAAAAATTTTATTGCCTGCAATACCATTCTTGTGTGCGATGTCGGCACAAGCGGGGAATACGGCCGCATCAAGAGCCTCTTGCATAAAAAAGGACATCCTATTCCTGAAAACGATATATGGATTGCCGCACTCGCAATGGAGCACAATCTAACCCTGGTTTCACGTGATGAACACTTCAAGAAGATAGATGGGTTGAAAAGAACAGCATGGTGAGCTGAGAGCGTGAAAAGCGATAAGTGATAATGTAAGAAGACATCATCAAACAGGATAAGGTTGGTTTATGATCTTTCGCTTTATTAAGAGCAATTAGGGCCGTTGCCCTCTCGGCGTCTCCGCGTCTCCGCGCGAAAACGCAGTTGAATTTGACTCGCTAAAACTAAAAAACGAGCCGGATAGTTACGAAGTAAAATAGAATTCACTTACGTGAAGAGATCAGCGGTGATATGGACCGCACGGTAGGATCATTGCGCAAGGAAATCAATGAGGACTTTAAACAGCACGCTGGGTCCTTACCGCATCACTCACAACTTTGGACCATGAACCCTGAACGTTGAACAATAATCGTATCACCATTCACGTTTTACTGGAGCGGAGTATTATAATTATGGGTCTTCTCCATGTCGTGTACATGAAATAATGCCAAAAATGATATAGCGTCCGCTCTGGGAGCGGATTTAATGATTGTTAGTGAGGCATAAAAA
>JAYTJE010000162.1:0-10943 GCA_043731355.1 Nitrospirota bacterium | reverse complement strand
CGAAGAAGGCAGCCGGGGTTATGTCCTGGCCCAGGGAAGGGGCGTGCGTTTGTCCATAGACAGCCACCTCGTTAACAATCTCTACCTCATCGCCGTCACGGTCGATGCCGGAGAAAAGTCGGAAGGCTTTATCCATATCGCAGCAGCAGTCACGGACGAGCTCATCCGCAGTGAATGCGCGGCGCGCATCGAGACCATCAGAAGGGTTGAGTGGGATAAAAAGGAGAACAGGATCGCCGCGGCCATTGAAGAACGATTAGATGCCGTGCTCCTTTCAAAAAAGCCTTTCACGCCGACAGACGAAGAAGCGGCGCCCATTCTGTGTGACGTGATCAGGACGACTCCCGGTGTCATCTCCTTCAGCAAGGAAGCAAAACAGCTCCAGGCAAGGGCGGGTCTTATGAAGCGGGCCTTCCCTGAAGAAGCCTGGCCGGACCTTTCCGATGAACACCTTTTTTCCAATCCCGGAGAATGGCTTCTTCCCTGGCTCGGCAACATTCGCGGCGCTCAGGGCCTGAGCGGATTAAATGTCTTGCCGGCGCTTAAAGCGAAGCTTTCCTGGGAACAGGGGCGGCTCCTGGACGAACGCGCGCCCCTGTCGATCACCGTTCCGAGCAACAGCCGCATAACACTTGATTATTCTTCCGGCGATCAGCCCATACTTGCCGTCAAGCTGCAGGAGCTGTTTGGGCTTGCCGACACGCCGACGATCGCGAACGGGCGCGTCAAGATACTGCTTCACCTGCTTTCGCCGGCGCGCAGGCCGGTCCAGATCACGCAGGACCTGAAGGGGTTCTGGGACACGGGCTATCCCTTGGTTAAAAAGGACCTGAAAGGCCGCTACCCGAAACATCCCTGGCCCGACGATCCCTGGAACGCCGTGCCCACGCGGCGCGCAAAACCGCGGGGGCAGTGATAAAGAGAGGTGGTCCGCTACCTTGACGTACACCGCGATGATAATCTGTTGCCCCGAAACGCTCTTTCCTGTATGATTCCCACGACGAACATCCGTTGTGAACTGATGAATAGGAGCGAAATAAATAATGGACCAAGCCACGCATAACAAGATAGTCTCCTTCATCTGGGGCATCGCCGACGACGTACTGCGCGACCTCTTCAAGCGCGGCAAGTACCCGGACGTGATCCTGCCGATGTGCGTTATCCGGCGCATGGATGCTGTGCTGGAGCCTACGAAGCAGGCTGTGCTCGACACGAAAAAGATGCTCGACGGGGCAGGCATCACGGAGCAGCGCGCTGCGCTTGCTGCAGCTGCGGGGCAGGCTTTCTATAACACTTCGCGCTTCACCCTGCGCGACCTGAAATCGCGTGGCAGCCACCAGCAGTTGCTCGCCGACTTCGAAGACTACCTCAACGGCTTCTCGCAGAATGTCCAGGACATCATCGAAAATTTCAAGTTCCGTAATCAGCTTTCGACTCTCTCCAAAGCCGACGCGCTCGGCACACTGATCAACATTTTCCTCGACCCTGAGATCGACCTTTCTCCGGCAGGCATCGATAACCACTCGATGGGCACGATTTTCGAGGAACTGGTGCGCAAGTTTAACGAGGAGAATAACGAAGAGGCAGGCGAGCACTGGACTCCGCGCGATGCTGTGCGATTGATGGCGAACCTTGTATTCCTGCCGATCGAAACGGAGCTCAAGTCCGGGTCCTACCTTCTCTACGACTGCGTCTGCGGCACCGGCGGCATGCTCACCGTGGGGGAGGAGACTCTTATGGAGATCGCGAAGAAACACGGTCTCCAAATAAAATGTCACCTCTACGGCCAGGAAATCAGCCCTGAAACCTACGCTGTTTGCAAGGCGGATATGCTGCTCAAAGGCGAGGGCGAGAATGCCGACCATATCGTCGGCGGCGCGGAATGGTCCACGCTTACGCACGACGCTTTCCCCGCGCAAGAGTTCGACTTCATGCTTGCAAATCCGCCTTACGGGAAAAGCTGGAAAAAAGACCTTGAAGCAATGGGCGGGAAGGCAGGCATGCGCGACCCGCGCTTCAAGGTTATGCACAAGGACGAGGAGTTGTCACTTGTCACCCGGTCCAGCGACGGCCAGATGCTCTTCCTCGCCAACATGGCGTCGAAGATGAACGATAAGTCGGCACTTGGCAGCCGCATCGCCGAGGTTCACAACGGCAGCTCTCTTTTCACCGGTGATGCCGGCCAGGGTGAGAGCAATATTCGCCGATGGCTCATCGAGAACGACTGGATAGAGGCCATCGTCGCCCTGCCACTCAACCTCTTCTACAACACCGGCATTGCCACCTACATCTGGGTCCTGTCAAACAAGAAGCCTGCGCATCGCAAGGGCCAGGTGCAGCTCATTGACGCGACCCAGTGGTTCAAACCGCTGCGCAAAAACCTCGGCAAGAAGAACTGCGAGCTCTCGCCCGAGGACATCGAGCGCATCAGCCGCACCTTCCTCGACTTCAAGGAAACACCTGAGTCCAAGATCTTTCCCAACGCTGCCTTCGGATATTGGAAGGCGGTTGTCGAGCGTCCGCTGCGCCTGCATAGTCAACTCTCTCACAAAGCCATTTTAACGCTACGATTTACCGGCGGTGACGAAGACCTGCGTTCGCCTATCTATGACGAGTTCGGAGACGAACTTTTCTCGGACTTCGACAAGATCGCCGCTGCATTGGAAAAACGCCTTGAAGAGTGGGGAAACGGCGCAGACGAGAGTGACGATGAAGAGGGTAGCGACGAAGAGGGCGGCAGCGCAAAAAAGGGCCTGCCCGAGAAGAAGAAAAAGAAGCTGCTCGACCCAAAGACCTGGGAACGCGCCGGAAGACTCGTAGAAACAGCCACGAAGCTGCGAGATGCTTTGGGCGACAAGCTCTTCGAAGACCACAATATATTCCTCGACCTCGTAGACTCGGCGCTTAAAAAAGCAGGCATCAAACTCCCTGCCGCCGACCTTAAATTGATCATCAAGGCAGTGAGCTGGCGCGTTGAGACTGCGCCGCCGGTCATCGCCAAGATCCACAAGCCGGGCAAAGTCAAGGCCGATCCGTTGCGGGGCACGTATGAGGCGACGGTGGACGGCAAGCCTGCGATCGTCGAATATGAACCAGATTCCGATTTGCGCGACACGGAGCAAGTGCCGCTTTTAGAAGAGGGCGGGATCGAAGCCTTTATTCAGCGCGAGGTGCTGCCTTATACCCCGGATGCTTGGATCAAGGAAGACGCCACCAAGATCGGCTATGAGGTGAGTTTCACACGCCATTTCTACAAGCCAAAGCCATTACGTACGCTGGAGGAGATCAGCGCCGACATCCTCGCTATTGAGCACGAAGCCGAGGGGCTGTTGGACGGTTTGTTGAAGGGAGGCCGGGCGTGAAAAAAAAGAAAACAGTCACCAGCGCCAAACCAAATGCCGCAGCCCGGAAGATCGTTGCTAACAATGTGCCCGCTTTCGCGCCATCGCAGGCGCGTGAACTCGGCGGTTTGATCGAAAAACTGCGGGAAGTCATTCAGACCGCCCGCCAGCAAGCCTTGCGCGCGGTTGATGTGGTGCAAGTCCGCACTTGCTGGACCCTGGGGCGGCACATCGTGGAGTTTGAACAAGGCGGCGCCGCCAGGGCGGTATATGGCAAACGCCTGCTCTCCGACCTCGCCGAAAGCCTCACTGCCGAGTTCGGAAAAGGGTTCGACGCCTCAAATCTCCGTTATATGCGGCTGTTCTATCAGGCGTTCTCGAAATGTGACGCACTGCGTCACGAATTGAGCTGGACCCATTACCGCTCTCTGCTTCGGGTCGAGGATGCCGCCGCACGCCTTTGGTACATGAATGAGGCCGCTGACCAGAACTGGAACACCCGCGCCCTGGACAGGCAAATCGGCACGCTGTACTACGAGCGGCTCCTGGCCAGCCAGGACCGCCTGGCCGTCCGCGATGAAGCCGCGGCCAACCTCGCGGCACTACCCGTTTCACCCCGTGATTTCATTCACGATCCCGTCATGCTGGAATTCCTCGGCCTTCCCAATACCGGCAGATTGCTCGAATCCAGACTTGAAGACGCGCTCATCGGCCATCTTCAGTCCTTCCTTCTGGAGCCTGGCAAAGGCTTTGCGTTTGTCGCACGCCAACAGCGCATCAGCACGGAATCCAAGGATTTCTACCTTGACCTGGTTTTTTATAACTACGTGCTTAAGTGTTTTGTGCTCTTCGATCTGAAGACCGACGAGCTCACCCATCAGGATATCGGACAGATGGACATGTATGTACGGATGTACGACGATCTGCGGCGCGGTCCGGAAGACAATCCCACTGTCGGCATTATCCTTTGCGCCCGGAAGGACAAGTCCGTTGTACGCTACTCCGTTCTTCATGGAAACGAACAGCTTTTCGCCACCAAATACAAACTCGTCCTGCCGTCCGAGGAGGAACTCCGCGCCGAACTTGTTCGCGAACAGCGCATGGTGGCAGAGCAGACCCACGATTTACCGGGTGATGAGGAAGGGGCATATTCTATTTAAGCGTGAGTCTCATGGCTAACCTGAAGTTCATAGAAAGATTAATAAAATCAATGGGTTCTTTATTTAAGCGTTTGCCGTTCTTTTTGCTGATTTTGCTTCTTGGAGAAGCACTATGATCGCCGACCTCAAGCCGTATGCGGATTACCGTCCAGCTGAAGGTGGATGGCTCGGAGAGATTCCTTCGCATTGGAAGGTACGCCGAATGAAATATGTAGTGCGGGAGACTGATTCACGTTCGATAACCGGTAAGGAGCAACTTCTGCGTGTATCGCAATACACTGGAGTCACCCAGCGCCGCCGAGCGGATGGAATGGAGGAGCCTGACACGCGCGCCGAATCATTGGTAGGTTACAAGGGTGTTGAGCCAAACGACCTGGTGATAAATATCATGCTTGCATGGAACGGAAGCATGGGTGTTTCACAATACGCAGGAATAACGAGTCCGGCGTATTGCGTTTACCGCTTCGAGCCGGGCTTGCATCCCTGGTACTTCCACAATTTGCTGCGCTCTCCGGTCTACAAGGCTCGCATTAAGGCGTCATCGACTGGCGTCGTAGAGAGTCGTCTTCGGCTTTACTCCGATGATCTCGGTCGCATCGAGGCCATGCTCCCCCCGCCCACTGAGCAGGCGGCGATTGTGCGGTTTCTGGACTGGTCGAACGGGCGGCTGGAGCGGGCGATTCGAGCGAAGCGGAAGGTGATCACGCTGCTCAACGAGCAGAAACAGGCCATCATCCACCGCGCCGTCACCCGCGGACTCGACCCCTCCGTTCCCCTCAAACCCTCCGGCATCCCCTGGCTCGGCGACATTCCGCAGCATTGGGAGGTGTCGAGAGTCAAAAACGAGTTTCGCTGTTTGAACACGCGACGAGTTCCTCTAAATTCTGTGGAGCGCGGTGGAATGACTTTAAGGGCCTACGACTATTATGGCGCTTCAGGAGTCATCGATAAGGTCGACGACTATCTTTTCGATGACGAGTTACTGTTAATTGCGGAAGATGGGGCAAATTTGGTACTTCGCAATCTTCCTCTCGCAATCATAGCCAGGGGAAAGTTCTGGGTGAACAACCACGCACATATCCTAAAGCCGAAGCGTGGCAACATTTTATATCTTGCCAACATTCTTGAGACATTAAACTATATCCCCTGGATTTCGGGAGCGGCACAACCAAAGCTCACAAAGGATCGACTTCTGTCCATCTCTATTGCTGTAGCGCCGCCAGGTGAGCAAGACGCGATAGTGCATTACACGTCAGAGCAGACACGCCCACTTATTGTCGCCATCTCCCGCTTTGAACGCGAGATCGAGCTCCTGCGCGAATACCGCACACGCCTCGTCGCCGACGTGGTAACTGGCAAGCTCGATGTGCGCGAAGCTGCTGCGCGACTGCCCGAGGAAGCCACACCCGACACCGCTGTAGAGGATGCAGCCGATTTAAGCGACGAGACCGAAACAGCAGACGAGGAGGTCGTTGAATGACCACCGACATCAGAGAAAAAGGGCTCGAAACCCTCATCATGCGCCACATGACCGGCATGGACGGCCTTGCTGTCACACCGGGCGTTTGGGCAGAGACGACCCTACCGTATGGCGGCACAGGCTACATCGCAGGCAGCGCCAAGGACTACGATCGCGCCCATGCTATAGACGTGCCGCAACTCTTCGCCTTCCTGCATGCAACTCAGCCAGAGGCATTCAAAAAACTGATGATGGCCGACGCTAACGATCCCAAGGATATCAACCGCCTAAAGTTCCTCGCCCGCGTCTCATCCGAGACCGGCAAACGCGGCGTCATCGATGTGCTGCGCAAGGGTATTGCCCACGGGCCGGTACATTTCGACTTTTTCTACGGTACCCCATCGGAAGGCAACGCCAAGGCAGTGGCGCTTCATGCCCAGAACCGATTCTCGATCACTCGTCAGCTCGCCTATAGCCTTGATGAAACACGCCGTGCTCTTGACCTGTGTCTCTTCATAAACGGACTCCCAATTGCCACCTTTGAGCTGAAGAACAGTCTCACCAAACAGACGGTTGAGGACGCGGTGGAGCAGTACCGCCGCGACCGCGACCCGCGCGAGAGACTCTTCGAGTTCGGACGTTGTGTGGTTCACTTCGCAATGGACGACAGCGAGGTGCGCATGTGCACCGAACTTAAGGGCAAAGGCTCGTGGTTCCTGCCATTCAATAAAGGTTACAACGACGGCGCTGGTAACCCGCCAAATCCATATGGACTCAAGACCGACTACCTCTGGAAAGAGGTGCTCACCCCGGCGGGGTTGACCGACATCCTGGAAAACTACGCACAGATCGTCGAAGAGAAGAACTCCAAGACAGGCAAGAAGAAGCGTAAGCAGGTTTTCCCGCGCTACCATCAACTCGGCGTCGTGCGCAAGGCTTTGTCCGATGTGCGCGACCGCGGAGCGGGCAAAAGATACCTTGTCCAGCACTCGGCGGGCAGCGGCAAGTCAAACTCCATCGCCTGGCTTGCACACCAACTCATCGGCGTGAAACGCGCTCACAAGGAAATCTTTGACTCGGTGATAGTTGTCACCGATCGGCGCATTCTCGACGACCAGATCCAGAAGACCATCAAGCAGTTCATGCAGGTGGGCGCGACTGTGGGCCATGCCGAAAACTCTGGTGACCTGCGCAAGCTCATCGAAGAAGGCAAGAAGATCATCATCTCGACGGTGCAAAAATTCCCCTTCATCCTCGACGAGATCGCTCACGAGGGCGGCAAAACCTTTGCCATTATCATTGACGAGGCGCACTCAAGCCAGGGCGGTAAGACCTCGTCGGCGATGAGCAAGGCGCTGGGAGAAGAAGCACCCGATCCGGAAGACACGGTGAACGCGGCACTTGATGCGCGCATGGCTGCACGCAAGATGCTGACCAACGCCAGCTACTTTGCATTTACTGCTACTCCCAAAAACAGGACTCTCGAAATGTTCGGCGAGCCGTTGCCGCCCGACGCCGAGGGCAAGGTCAAGCACAAGCCATTCGACAGCTACACCATGAAGCAGGCGATAGAGGAGCGATTCATTCTCGATGTGCTCAAGACCTACACGCCGGTTGACAGCTACTACAAACTGGTGAAGAAGATCGAGGATGACCCGGAGTTCGACACCAAGAAGGCAAAAAAGAAACTGCGCCGCTATGTGGAGAGCCACGACCACGCTATCCGGCTCAAGGCCGAGATCATGGTGGACCACTTCCATGACCAGGTGCTCGCCGCCAATAAGATCGGCGGGCAGGCGCGGGCGATGGTGGTGACTGGTGGCGTCGAGCGTGCAATTCAGTATTTCCACGCCTTCAAGACCTATCTCGTGGAGCGCAAGAGCCCTTATCAGGCGATAGTCGCCTTTTCGGGTGAGCATGAGTACGGCGGCGGCAAAATGAGCGAACCTTCGTGCAATGGCTTCTCAAGCAGCGACATCGCGGAGAAGATCCAGAACGATCCGTACCGCTTCCTGATCTGCGCCAACAAGTTCCAAACCGGCTACGATGAGCCGCTGCTGCACACGATGTATGTGGACAAACCGCTTTCAGGTATCCAGGCGGTGCAGACGCTTTCGAGGCTCAACCGTGCGCACCCGCAAAAGCACGACTGCTTCGTACTCGACTTCCAGAACAACAGCGAGGCGATCACCTTCGCATTCCAGGACTACTACCGCACAACGCTGCTCAGCGAAGAGGCCGACCCGAACAAACTGCACGACCTGAAGGCGGCGCTCGACAATGCTCAGGTTTATTCCCCGCAGCAGGTACAGCAGATCGTTGGATTGTTTCTCGGTGACGCCGAGCGTGACCAGTTGGATCCAATCCTTGATACGTGCGTGGCGATTTACACGGGCAAACTTGATGAAGATCAACAGGTGGAATTCAAAGGCAAAGCTAAATCGTATTGTCGAGCCTATGACTTCCTCGCGTCGGTGATGCCCTACACCAATCGTGAATGGGAAAAGCTTTCGATTATGCTCAACCTGCTCACGCCCAAGCTGCCCGCGCCAAAGGAGGAGGACCTCGCCAGGGGCATCCTCGAAGCGATCGATATGGATAGCTACCGCGTTGAAAAGAAGGCGGTGATGAAGATCGCGTTGGAGGATGAAGATGCGGAGATCGAACCGGTCCCAACGGATATCGGACCCCGCAAGTACGAGCCCGAGCTCGACCGCCTGAGTAACATCCTCAAGACCTTCAATGAGAACTTTGGCACCCTCTTCACCGACTCAGACCGCGTCGCTCGGCGCATCCGCGAAGAGATTGCTCCCCAGGTCGCCGCTGATACTGCCTACAAAAATGCCAAGGAGAACACACCACATACCGCCCGCATGGCACATGACCAGGCACTTGGCAAGGTGATGCAGCTCCTCCTCAAGGACGACACACAGGTTTACAAGCAGTTTGTCGAGAACGAGTCGTTCCGTCGCTTCGTCGGCGATATGGTGTATGCGATTACTAGCCCGTGATACAGGAGTGCTCATGGACATTCTCGAAAAGAAGATCAATCATACAACCCTGCGCCTCGTTTCGGCCGATCTCACCGAACGTGACGTGGACGCCATCGTGAACGCGGCGAACACTCATCTTCAGCACGGCGGCGGCGTGGCCGGCGCGATCGTGCGAAAAGGCGGGCGGATCATCCAGGACGAGAGCGACCGCATCGGGTACGTTCCCGTGGGCGGGGCAGCGATCACCGGCGCAGGGAGACTCAAGACGAGGTTCGTGATCCACACGGTCGGGCCGAGGATGGGGGAAGGGGACGAGGACGCCAAGCTCAGGAAGGCCGTTGTCAGTGTGCTTGCGCTCGCCACGGACAAGGGGTTCAAGAGCATCTCCTTGCCCGCCATCAGCGCCGGTATCTTCGGGTTTCCCAGGGACCGGTGCGCAAAGATCCTGGTGAACGAAAGCGTCTTTTTTTTGAAAAACAATGCCGCTTCTTCGCTCGAACTGGTGGAGTTCTGCATCGTTGACAAGGAAGCTTTCAAATACTTCAAAACCGAGTTGTTGAACATAAAATAGTCCCGCGCCTTCCCGTGCATACAAACCGCGTGTCACACGGGCTTTATTGCGCTGTTTTGCTTCCGCATATCACCTTCGCAATAAACTTTTCGTTTGATTTTATCGCGTTCTGATGCTAATATCCCCGACACTGTTTAAAACAAATGGAAGGTCCTGAGGTTGCCGGCACATGCTGAAACAACTGTTCGCAAAAATCATTGAACTCATAAGAAAGCCCGTGCTGTTCGCCTGGGAAAAATTCAAGGTGTTCTGGTTCACGATCGCGGTGCCCTGGCTCAATGCGCTCACGCCGAAAAAGGCCTTGAAGCTTCTCGCCATCGCGTTCGTTGCCGGCGTCCTGCTGGTATCGTTGTTGTTCTACTATTTTTCCTTCGGCCTGCCCACGGTTGAGTCTCTTAAGGACTACAAGCCGAGCGCCGGCACCGTCATCCTCGCCGAGGACGGGCGGGTACTCGGCCAGATCAAGATCGAGAAGGGCACGTATGTGCCGCTTGCCCGCGTCCCCAAGTTCCTGAAGGACGCGCTGCTTGCCACTGAAGACCCGCGCTTCTACCAGCACTCGGGTCTCGACTACCGCGGCATCCTGCGCGCGGCGCTCAAGGACATCATTTCAGTCAAGCTCAAACAGGGCGGCAGCACGATCACGCAGCAGCTGACCAAGGTGGTGTTCCTTTCGTCGGAGCGGAGCTTCTCGCGCAAGATCAAGGAAGTGATCCTTGCCCGGCGGCTGGAGAAGGAGATCTCGAAGGACGAGATCCTCGAACTGTATTTCAACAAGGTCTATTTCGGCCACGGCGCCTATGGCGTGCAGAACGCGGCCAAGACCTATTTCGGCAAGAACATCTGGGAGGTCAACCAGGCCGAGGCGGCGCTCCTGGCCGGACTCCCCAAGTCGCCCTCGTCCTATTCGCCCTACAGCGACATTGACCTGACCAAGCTCCGGCAGTGGCATGTGCTCAAGCGGATGGTTCTTGAGGGGTATCTCACCGAGGAGCAGAGTGTAAAGGTCTACGACCAGCCGCTCAGCCTTGAGAATCTGCGGCCCCAGGAAGAGCTTGCGCCGCACCTGGTGGACTATATCAGAAAATATATAGAGAAAAAGTACGGTCCCGACAAACTGTATCAGGGCGGGCTCAGGGTTTATACCAGCATCGACCTGGACCTGCAGCGCGCCGCGGTCAACGCGCTCAAGGACGGGTTGCGCGCGCTTGACAAGCGGCAGGGCTTCCGGGGCCGTATCGGGTTCAAGCAGCTCAAGTCCACGCCTATCCAGTGGGGCTCGCTCCACGTGATGGTGAAACCCGGCGAGTCGTTCAACGCTCATGTGCTCGCTGTCGGGGAGGACTCCATCACGGTCAAAGGCCGCGGCATGATGGGCTACATTATGCGGGACGATATGGCCTGGGCGCTGATCAAGCC
>JAYTJE010000161.1:0-3443 GCA_043731355.1 Nitrospirota bacterium | reverse complement strand
CTGACCTATGCCTACTGGGAGGCCACGCCGGAGCGTCTTGTGAAGGAGCGGTCCTGGTTCGGCATGGACGCCGCCCTGGCCGTCAGGATCTACGATGTCACGGGTGTGCAGTTCGACGGCCGGAACGCGGTCGGCTACTTTGACCAGGATGTTGCCGAACCAATCGGCAGCTGGTACTTCGAGACCGGGAGGCCGGGCCATTCGTTCTGCGCCGACCTGGGGATCCGTTCGGTCGATGGACGCTTCCTGACGCTGGCGCGCTCCAATTACATCACCATGCCGCGCGACGGAGTGTCCGATGTCATTGACGAGGAATGGATGCTCGCTGACGAGGCCTTTTGGCGGCTCTACGGTTTCCCCGACGGCGTCTCCTCGCCCCAGGCGCAGGAACTCTGGCGACGCAGGCATCAGCGGGAGATATCGTCGCCCGGGCTGTTCCCGCGAACAAAGGGGAAAAACAAGTAATATGGGCCGGTACCGGTACAATGAAGGTTTTTTAGGGTAGGTATGCGCGACAGTCCATCCGGCGGCAAGGATGGACTTTTTTATGGGAACGGACATCGGGAATATGCGGGCTGTGGACAAAGACGCTCACCAGACTCAGCGCAGGAAGAGCACGGGACGCGAAAAGGGCCATCTGATGCTGGTGCTCCACGGCCATTTGCCGTTCGTTCGCCATCCCGAGCATGAGCAGTTTCTTGAAGAGGATTGGCTCTTCGAGGCGATCACCGAAACCTATATTCCGCTGCTGCGGGTCTTCGAGGGGTTGGTAAGGGACCAGGTTGATTTCCGTTTGTGCATGAGCCTGACGCCGACCCTGGTCTCGATGCTCAGGGACCCGCTGCTGCAGGAACGCTATGTGCGGCATATCAATAAATTGATCGCGTTGTCCGAGTTGGAGGAGCAGCGGACCGCGCGGCAACCGGCCTTGCATGACCTCGCCTGCATGTACCGGGAGCTGTTTTGCGAGATGCGCGAGCGCTTCATAACGACCTATTGCGGCGACCTGGTGAGCGCGTTCAAAAAATTTCAGGACCTGGGGAAGATCGAGCTTATCACCTGCGCGGCGACGCATGCTTTCCTGCCGCTTATGCCGAACCAGCGGGCGGTGCGGGCGCAGATCATGACGGCCGTGGAATTCCATGCCCGGCACTTCGGCAGGGAACCCCGCGGCATCTGGCTTCCGGAATGCGGGTACTCTGA
This sequence comes from Nitrospirota bacterium, assembly GCA_043731355.1. Taxonomy (GTDB): domain Bacteria; phylum Nitrospirota; class UBA9217; order UBA9217; family UBA9217; genus GWC2-56-14. The sequence goes on along the minus strand of JAYTJE010000161.1, from coordinate 2,240 downwards.
GGGGCTCGACACGATCCTGAAGGAAGCAGGTCTCCAATACTTCTTCACCGACTCCCATGGCATCTTCCACGCCACTCCCCGTCCCCGCTATGGCGTGTATGCGCCGGTTTTCTGTCCCTCAGGGGTGGCAGCTTTTGGCAGGGACCTTGAATCTTCCAAACAGGTCTGGAGCTCTATTGAAGGATACCCGGGTGATTACGATTACCGGGAATTCTACCGGGATGCGGGCTTCGACCTGGACTACGACTATGTGCGTCCTTTTCTCCATCCCGACGGAGCGCGGGTGGGCCTTGGCATAAAATATCACCGGATCACGGGCCCCACTGACGAAAAGGCCCTCTACGTCCGGTCCCGGGCGCTCCGGAAAGCGGCCGAGCACGCGGACAATTTTCTCCAGAGCCGCAAGGAGCAAGCGCAATGGCTAACAGGTTTTTTTGACGATCGCAAGCCGCTCATGGTCGCGCCTTACGACGCCGAGCTCTTCGGACACTGGTGGTTCGAGGGGCCCCAGTGGATCGACGCTCTTCTCCGGAAGATCGCCCAGGACCCGGAGGCAATCGGCCTGATCACGCCGGCTGAGTATCTGCGGGAATATCCGCGCTGCCAGGTTGCGACGCCGTCAGCGTCGAGCTGGGGGCAGGAAGGGTATGCCGCGGTCTGGCTCGACCGTTCGAACGACTGGATCTACCGGCATCTGCACGTGGCCGCCGAGCGGATGGTCGAGCTTGCGCAGGTCCATCCCGACGCCGACGGCCTCCTGGGCCGGGCGCTGAAACAAGCTGCCCGTGAGCTGATGCTGGCCCAGAGCTCTGATTGGGCGTTCATCATGAAGACCGGCAGCCATGCCGAGTATGCGATCAAGCGGACCAACGACCACCTGCTCCGGTTCACCCGGTTGTATAACGATATCCGGGCGAATACTGTTGACGAAGGCTGGCTCGGCACTATAGAATACTCCGACAATATTTTTCCGGATATTGATTACCGCCACTATGCTTAAGCCATCCATTATCAAAGAACTGAAGAACATCGTCGGAGCGCGGCATTTGTACACGGCTCCCGAGGAATTAGTCGTCTACTCCTATGATGCGACGCGCACCGAGGCGCTGCCCTGGGCGGTAGCACGACCGGACTCCGCGGAGGAGGTCGCCGCTGTCCTGTTGCTGGCGAATCGCGAAGGCTTTCCCGTGGTCCCGCGCGGGGCGGGCACGGGCATGTCTGGCGGGTCCGTGCCGATGCAGGGGGGTGTTGTCCTGTCCCTGGAGCGCATGGACCGCATCCTCGAGCTCAATGAAGAAGACCTCATCGCCGTGGTCGAGCCCGGCGTCATCACGGGCGAGCTGCAGCGCGTTGTCGAGGCGCGCGGGCTGTTCTATCCGCCCGATCCCGCCAGCCATGCCGTCTGCACCATCGGCGGGAACGTGGCGGAGTGCGCCGGGGGTTTACGGGCAGTCAAGTACGGGGTGACCAAGGATTACGTGCTGGGGCTTGAGGTGGTGCTTCCCACGGGTGAGCTCATCAAAACCGGCGCGCGTACCGCCAAAAGCGTGGCGGGGTATGACCTGACAAAACTTATCGTCGGCTCCGAAGGCACGCTCGGCGTGGCGACAAAAATCATCCTGAAGCTGCTCCCGCTGCCGGAGAGCGTGCTGACGCTGTCGGCGTTCTTTCCTGATATCGATTCCGCGGCGCGTGCCGCAAGCGGCATCATCAAAGAGCGGGTCCTGCCGCGGGCGCTGGAACTCGTGGACCGCACGTCGCTCCACGCCGCGGAGCGGTATCTCAAGGAAGACCTGTCCGGCGGGGCGGCGGCCATGCTGCTCATCGAGGTTGACGGGACCGTTGCCTCAGCCGCGCGCGAGATGGAGCGCGTGACCGCCGTCGTTTCCCGCTGCAATGCCTCGCGGATGGAGCAGGCGCGCGACCCTGCCGAGCGCGAGAGGCTCTGGAAGCTGCGGCGCTCCATTTCGCCGGCGCTCTACACGATCAAACCGCGGAAGCTGAACGAGGACATTGTCGTGCCCCGGAGCAGGATCCCTGATATTCTGCGGGAAATCGAAGCGATCGCCGTACGGCGCAAACTCCTGATCGCGAACTTCGGCCATGCCGGCGACGGGAACATCCATACTAATATCATGATCGATGACGCGGACCTGCCGAAGGCCGAGCTCGCGGTAAAGGAGATCTTCGCCGCCGTGCTGCGCATGGACGGCAGCATCTCCGGCGAGCACGGCATCGGG
>JAYTJE010000160.1:0-5038 GCA_043731355.1 Nitrospirota bacterium | reverse complement strand
AGGCCTGCGGGCGGAGGCACGGCCCGGTCCTCGTCGTAAACGAAGAGGATGTCGAGGTCTGATGCATAGGTCAGTTCCCTGCCGCCCAGTTTGCCCACGCCGATCACCGCCAGGCCCGTGACCTGCCCGTCCAGGGTGCAGCGTTTTCCGACCTCCCTTCCGGCAAGGAGCAGTGCGGTGTCGAGACAGACCTCTGCCAGCTTCGAGAGCTCCCGTGACACCGATGCCTGCTGCGCGCCCATCAGGAGGTCCGCCATGCCGAGCCGTATCTCCTCGCGGTGCTTGAACCGCCGAAGCGCATCCAGCTTTTCCGTGATGTCCGGTGCCTTCTCCAGGAGCGCCGCCAGCTCCTGCGAGAACATGCGGGCGGTGCCGGTCCCGAAGGACCTCCGCGACTCGAACAGGTCCTCGATCAGCACGGGCCTGCTGATCAGCATGCGCGACAAATACTCGCTGTTGGCAAAGAGCGCGATAAGCGTCCTGACCACATCGGGATTGAGCCGCACCAGCGACTGGAAGGATTCCCAGGAGCCCTGGGCCGCAAGGAAGGACTCCAAGTGGTTTAAGGCCATGTCCGGGTCGGGCGAGGATGCGATCTCGTGGAACAGCGAGGGGAAGATATCATTGAAAAGCTTGCGGCTTCGCGGCGTCTGGTGGACAAAGGCCGGTCCTTCGCGCAGCAGCTGCAGGTTTCGGTACGCCTTGCCCGGATCGCGGAACCCGAACCGCGCAAAGGCTGCGACCGATTCTTGCTCAGTGATGGACGCATCGAGCAGCAGATCATACTCATGCGTCTCCGACTGCGGCGCATTCTCCTCGCCGGTGAATGCGAAGAGGTCGTCGTAGATGCTTCTGACCTTATGCGTATGTTCGGCATAATCCCGAAGCAGCAGCTCCGCCTCCCGTCCCGGCGTAAGATAGCCCGTGCGGCGCGCGAGAGTGCGAAGTTCGCGGTCTTCCAACGGCATGGTCTGCGTCTGCAGATCATCGAGGATCTGGATGCGGTGCTCCACGGTCCTGAGGAACCCGTAGGCCTTCGACAGGTCGGCCCGCTCCTGATAGGTGATCAGCCCCTTCTGGGCGAGCATGTGCAGCGCCTTGAGCGCGTTCTTTTCGCGCAGCGACCGGTCCCGGCCGGCATAAATGAGCTGCAGCGCCTGGACCACGAACTCGATCTCGCGGATGCCGCCATAGCCGAGTTTCACGTCGCGGTGCGTTCTGCCTTTCTGCTCCACGTCCTTGTTGATCTTCTGCTTCATGTCGCGGATCTCGGCAATAGCGCTGTAGTCCAGGTACTTGCGGTAAACAAAGGGGGTGATCCGTTCGAGGAATTCCCTGCCCACGGATGCATCACCGGCAACGGGCCGCGCCTTGATGAGCGCTGAACGCTCCCAGGTCTGTCCCCAGGACTCGTAATAGATCTCGTAGCCGCCGAGACTCTGCGCCAGCGGCCCGCGCTGCCCCTCGGGACGAAGCCGCATATCAACACGGAACACAAACCCGTCCTCGGTCTTTTCGCCGATGGCCGCGCTCAGTTTTTCGCCGAGCTTGATGAAATACTGGTGGTTGGTGATCCTGTTTGCGGAAACTCCGTCTGCCGCGGTTCCCTCGGTCTCTCCGTCCTCTGAATACACATACATGAGGTCCACATCGGAGCTAAAGTTCAGTTCGCGTCCGCCGAGCTTGCCCATGGCGATCACGGCAAAACCAGCGGGCGCTGTCGTCCCGTCCTCCCGCAGGACAACCGGTCGTCCATAGCGCTTTCGCAGCTCTCCGTCCGCCCATTCGTATGCCCTTTGCAAGCAGACCTCGGCGAGGTCGGATAGTTCGGTCACCGTCTCCTGGAGGTCGGCCTTGCCGAGCAGGTCGCGCAGACCAATGCGGAGCATCTCCTGTTTTCGGAAGACCCGCAGGAAGCGGAACACGTCCTGGTCAGTCCGGGCGTCTATGAACAGTGAGTCCAACCGCCCGGCCAGAGCGGGCGCGCCCGCGGGATGCGCAAGGAAATCGGCATTGCCGAGGAGAGAGAGCGCTTCTTCGCTATGAGAAACCAGAAAGGTAGAAAGAAAGCGGCTCGCGCCAAAAACCGTCAGAAGGGACGCAAGCAAAGCGGAGTGCGCGCGGAGAAGCGATACAAAACCGGGGACATCGTCAAGACCGCTGACGAACCGCTCGAAGTTATTGAGCGCCATGTCCGGGTCAGCGGTCCGGGAAAGGGCGGGGAAAAACAATGGCAGGAGCTCGGCACACGCGCTTTCGCCAAGGCCGGCCCTGAGGTATTCGATGTTTTTAAGCGCCTGAGGCCCGTTTTCAATGCCCACTTGCCGCAATTGTTCCTGCGTGGGCGTTATATAATTGTAAAGTGACATTTTTTGTATTATACTGGCAAGCATTGGAAGATACAACCTGGAAAAAAACCGCGCCGCCCGGATTCAATAATAAATTCAAAATATTGAATATTCCTTGTTGAATATTGAATCGCAGCGACCCGCGAGAGGCCGCGTTATGAAGGAATTACGCGACAACGAACGCTGTTACGTCTGCGGCGCGGAGAACCCCGAGGGTCTTGGCGTTCATTTCGAGTTCGACCGCGACGCACGATCGATCAGCGCGCGCTTCACCCCACGGGAAACGCACCAGGGCTTTGAAGGCATTGTTCACGGAGGCATCATTTCGGCGCTTCTGGATGAGGCCATGGCCAAACTCTCGGTCTCGCTCGGCCTCCCGGCCGTGACCGCTGAGATGACCGTGAAGTTCAAGGCCGCGGCAGCGCCGGGGGAAGAACTCCTGATAACCGGCAGGCTGGTTGAAGAAACGCGGCGGCTGGTCCGGGCGGAGGCAACGATCGAACGGGGCCCGATAATCATTGCGGAAGCAAAGGGAAAACTGATACGACTATGAAATATACCATTAAACAGATCATGGAAATCATGCAGGCCAAGGGCGGCAAACCGCTGCTGGTCCGCGAGCTGATGCGACTCCTGCGGCTCAAACCCGAGGACCGCCACGCATTCAAGCTGACCCTTGCGGAGCTTACACGGAAGGGCGAGATACTCAAAACGCGCGGCAACCGCTATGGCCTGCCGGGCAAGGAGGACCTCGTCACCGGCAAGTTCCAGGCCCATCCCTCAGGCTACGGTTTTGTGCTGGCCGAGAAAAAAGGCGACCCCGATATCTTCGTTCCCATATCCGCACGGCTTGATGCCATGGACGGCGACACGGTCGCGGTGCGCGTGGCAGCGCCTGCGGGCAAGCGGAAGCTGACGGGCAAGCGCGAGGGAGCGATCATCCGCATCGTCGAACGCGCCCAGACCAGGATCGTCGGCGCCTATGTACTGCAGGAAGACCGCCCCGGCGGCTTCGGATTTGTTGAATCGTCCAATCCCAGGATCACACAGAACCTGATGATCAGCCGCGAGAACGCCGGCAACGCGCGCCCCGGCGATATCGTCTCCGCCGAGATCACCGCCTATCCCCTGCGCAACAGGCCGCCTGAAGGCAGGATCACGAGGATCATCGGCAAGCCGGGCCAGCCCGGCATCGATTCCGAAATCATTATCGAACAGTACGAGCTTCCGGTCCAGTTCTCTCCTGCGGTGCTGCGTGAAGCGGAAAGCATAGCCCAGCAAGTCACGCCGGCCATGCGCGCGGACCGGCGGGACCTCCGGGAACTGACGACCGTGACCATCGACGGGGAAAAAGCGCGGGACTTCGATGATGCCATTTCGATCCGGAAGCTCAAGGGGGGCCACCGGCTCTGGGTGCATATCGCCGATGTGGCGCACTATGTGACCGAAGACACGCTCCTGGACCAGGAAGCGTATCAGCGCGGCACCAGCGTTTACCTCCCGGACCGCGCCATTCCCATGCTGCCCACCGCGCTTTCGAACGGCATCTGCAGCCTTAATCCCGCGGTAGACCGGCTCACGCTCACCTGCGAGATGGATATCTCGCCCGAGGGCGAGGTCATGAAGTACGACATCTATGATAGTGTCATCAAGAGCGACGAACGCATGACCTATACTGCCGTGCGGGAGATCCTGGTCGACAAGGACCCTGCCCAGCGGAAGCGCTATGCCCCGCTCCTTCCGGAATTCGAGCTCATGGAAGAGCTCATGCAGGTCCTCAAGGCAAAGCGTTCGAAGCGCGGCAGCATCGACTTCGACCTGCCCGAGCCCGAGATCGTCCTCGACCTCCAGGGCCGCATGTCCGAGATCATCAGGGCGGAACGGAACATGGCCCACCAGATCGTCGAGGAATTCATGCTCGCGGCGAACGAGACCGTGGCGTCCCATGTGGAGCGGATGGAGGTGCCGTTCATCTACCGCATCCACGAAGAGCCGGCCGAGGACAAGGTGCGGGACCTGGCTGATTTTCTCGCCACGCTCGGCATCAACCTGCCGACCGCCAAAAAGATCAAACCGCTCCATTTGCAGAAGGCGCTGGCCAAGGCCAAGGGCACGCCCGAGGAAATGCTGATCAACACCGTGCTGCTGCGGACCATGAAGCAGGCCCGCTATTCCACCGAGAATGTGGGACACTTCGGCCTCGCTGCCGAGAGCTATACCCACTTCACTTCTCCCATCAGGCGCTATCCCGACCTGATCGTCCACCGCATCCTGAAGGCCGCGACACGGGGCCTGCTGAAAAAAGAATCCTACACCAAGCACCTCGCCGACACCCTGCCCCAGGCCGCGATCCACTGTTCCCTGCGGGAGCGCACGGCCATGGAAGCGGAGCGCGATGTGATCACCATGCTCAAGCTGCAGTTCATGACGGACAAGCTGGGCGAGACCTACGACGGCATCATTACCGGCACGGCGAACTTCGGCCTGTTCGTGCAGCTGCATGAGCTCTTCGTCGAGGGGCTGGTCCACATCTCGGCGCTCAATGACGACTACTACACCTATATCGAGAAGCTCCACTGTTTGCGCGGCGAGAAACGCAAGAAGGTCTATCGCATCGGGGACAGCGTTCGGGTGCGCGTTGACCGCGTGGACACGGTGCGGAAAAAGATCGACTTTTCCCTGGCGGAATA
>JAYTJE010000159.1:0-19485 GCA_043731355.1 Nitrospirota bacterium | reverse complement strand
GAAAAGTGGATAGACCTATCCATTGAGCACTCAAAAATAAAGGTGGATTTGTCTAACCGGTCTCAGCTAAAATAATCGAAGAACACCGCACTCTCAAGCATGTAACATAATAGGTTTCGATGAAGTGCAACTGCGAAGAGTACAGGAAGTACTATTGCACGTGTATCTTGCCCCTGTTTTAGTCGAACCCAAGCGCGATGCCAAGCCCGGCATACGATATCCTGTTCACGTAGAACCCGATTTAGAAGGATTCGCGGCAAGTTCATCGGCAGGCGCAGCCGACGCTAGCGCGATCACGATGGAGAAGACAAGCGCAACGGAACCCGCGCTTTTCCGTATGAACAGGCCAATAGGATGAAGGCTACAGCAAGCCGGCGATCGAGGCCTTTGCAAAATCGAGCAGCTGCGACGGCAATACGCCGACGTAGATGACGAAGGACGCCGAAACGGCCAGCGCAAGCGCAAGCGACGGGGCCCGGGAAATCTCGAAGGACCCGACGGGCTCCTTCATGTACATGACCATGACGACGCGGAGATAGAAGTAGGCGCTGATCGAGGAAAGCAGGACGCCGGCCACGGCAAGCCAGACGAAACCCGCCTGCACCGCCGACTGGAAGATATAGAATTTGCCGACAAAGCCGGCCGTGGGCGGTATACCCGTGAGCGAGAACATAAAGATAAGCATGAGGAAGGCCGCGGTCTTATTGGTCTTGCCCAGGCCTGCGAAATCCGAGATTTCCTCGCCCCGCTCCCCCGCCCTGCGCAGCATGATAACCACGCCGAAGGCGCCCATGTTCATGAGCGCGTAAATGCAGACATAGAGCATGACGCTCGCGGCGCCGTCGGGTCCGCCCGCGGCAAGGCCGACGAGCGCGTAACCCGCATGGGCAATCGAGGAATAGGCGAGCATGCGCTTGATGTTCGTCTGCGACAAGGCCATGATGTTCCCGACTGCCATGGTCAGCACGGCCAGCCCCGCCAGGATCGTGGTCGATTCCGCATGGAGCGGCTGGAGCGCATACAGGAAGACCCTGAGCAGCACGGCAAAACCGGCGACCTTCGGGCCGGCGGACATGAACGCCGTGACCGGTGTGGGCGCGCCTTCATACACATCCGGCACCCACATATGGAACGGCGCGGCGGCCACCTTGAATCCAAAGCTCACGACGAGCATGATCATGGCCAGCATCAGGACCGGGTTCGTCAGGTCGGCAGAATGGAGGAACAGGAGGATGCCGGCCAGATTCGTGGTGCCCGTGATGCCGTACAGCAGAGACATGCCGTACAGCATGATCCCCGACGAGAAAGCGCCCAGGAGCAGATACTTGATCGCCGCTTCATTGGAACGGTTGCTGCCGCGCATGAACCCGGCAAGGACATAGAGCGAAAGGGCCATGAGCTCAAGACCGAGGTACAGCGTGATGAGGTCGCCGGCCGAGGCCATGAGCATCATGCCGCACGTGGCAAAGAGCATCAGGGCATAATACTCGCCGCGGTGGATTTTCTCTTCCTTGAGAAAACTGATTGAGAGAAGGATGCCGAGGGCGCAGGCGCTGTAAAAAACGAACTTGAAGTATGTCGAGAAAGGATCGATGAGGAACGTTCCCGAGAACACCGCGCTGGTGGCGCCGAGCGCTCCATAGCTTTCCACGGCGGCAAGGGACACGCAGCAAAGGCTGAACCAGCCGAGGTATCCTTTATAGTCCCTGTCCACAAAAAAATCAAGGACCAACACCAGTAGGCCTCCGGCAATGAGTATCATTTCCGGCGCAAGGGGCATCATGGATTTTGCTATTTCCTGGATCGGGCTGGACATCGATATCTCCTCACAGATCACTCTAAAATAATATCCCGCGGCATTACTTCCCGAGCAGGGAACCCATTGCCTGGGCCATGGCCGGGACGTGCTGGGCCTTGGTGTTTACCTGCTGAATAAGATTGGATGCGGACACATGGATTATCTGAAGCACCGCGTTCGGATACAGCCCGACGATGAAGACCAGCGCCACTAACGGCAGCGCCGCAACGACTTCCCGCGCATTCATATCAAGCAGATGCTCGTTATGCGGGTTCGTGATCTTGCCGAGGGCCACGCGCTGGTAAAGCCAGAGCATGTATCCCGCGCCGAGGATGATCCCCAAGGAAGCGATCACGGCATAGGGTTTGTAGCTCATGAACGCCCCGAGCAGAATGGAGAACTCACCGATAAATCCGTTCATCCCCGGCAAACCGATGGACGATAAGGTGATGATCAGCAGGAACGTGGCATAGACCGGGACTTTGGCTGCGATGCCGCCGTAGTCCGCGATCACCCGCGTATGGGTCCGTTCGTAGATCACGCCCACGGCAAGGAACAGCGCTCCCGTCGAGACGCCGTGGTTCAGCATCTGCAGGATCCCGCCCTCAAGCCCCTGACTGTTCAGGGCGAAGATGCCGAGCGTGACAAAGCCCATGTGGCTGACGCTCGAATAAGCGATCAGTTTTTTGAAGTCCGTCTGCGCAAAAGCCATGTAGGCCCCGTAAATGATCGCGATCACCGAGAGGACCATGATGGCCGGGGTCCAGGCCAGCGCGGCGTCCGGGAAGAACGGCAGCGAGAACCGGAGAAAACCGTACGCTCCCATTTTGATCAGAATGCCGGCCAGCAGAATACTGCCCGCGGTGGGCGCTTCCACGTGGGCGTCGGGCAGCCAGGTGTGGAACGGGAACATAGGAACCTTGACCGCGAATGCCGCAAAAAAAGCCGCGAACGCGATCATCTGGAAGGTATACGTGAACGGGTGGTTCATGATCGCAAGCACGTCGAAGGTCCTGCCCGCATCAAGATAAATGGCCATAATGGCGACGAGCATGAGCACACTGCCCACGAGCGTGTACAGAAAGAATTTTATGGCCGCATACAGCCGGTTCGGCCCTCCCCAGACGCCGATCAGCAGATACATGGGGATGAGCATGGCTTCCCAAAAAACATAGAAAAGGAAAAGATCAAGCGCGGCGAAAACGCCGATCACCGCGGCTTCGAGGAACAGGACCGCAATCATGAACTCCCGCACCCGGTCCTGAATGGCGGACCAGGACACCATGATCGAAATGACCGTCAGGAGCGCGGTCAGCGCCACGAAGAGAATGCTGATGCCGTCCACGCCGATCTTGTAGCTAATGCCCCAGGCGGCGATCCAGGGCAGATTCTCGCCGAACTGCATGTTGGCGGTCGTCGTATCAAAACCCGTGAGCAGCGGCACACAGAGCGCGAGCTCGATGGCCGCGACGCCGACAGCGATCCAGCGCACAGCCGCGGCGCTCCTGATGAACAGCAGGATGAACGAACCGACCACGGGAATGAAGATCAGGAGGCTCAACAGTGGATATCCGAGCTGGTTCGGGATCAATTCAAGCATGGATCTGACTCCTTTGGCGGATGATTACCAACTCAAAACAACGAAAAACCACGCTACCGCAGAACATAGTACAACCCCACAATAACGACGAGACCAAGTCCCATGGTAAAAGCATACTGCTGTACGTAACCGGTCTGGAGCTTCCGGCTCCGCTGGCTGGTTGAACTGATCACCTGCGCCAGGCCGTTTACCGCGCCGTCTATGATTTTGACATCGCCGATCGTATACAGGACCTTTGCCAGTTTGTGGACTAAACCGTCGACAAAGATATAATTGTACGCTTCGTCAACCCGGTATTTATTAAGAAGCAGCGTATACGCCGCTTTAAATCTCTCCGCGATTTTGTCCGGCCAGACGCTGGCGGTATTATAGAAACCATAAGCAAGGCGCCACCCGGCCGCTGCAATGACAACGGATATTGCCATCGCGGCGACCTCAGCCGTGTGACTCGCGCCCTCCGCCGCATGTTCACCCAGCGGAAAAAGCGGAGCAAGAAATTCTCCAAATCGGTTCCCGTGTTCGAGGACCGGCATGCCAATGAATCCAATGACCATTGAAAAGAAAGCAAGGACCATAAGCGGTATGGTCATCACCTTCGGCGACTCGTGAACATGGCGCTCAACCTCAGGGGCCATCCGCGATGCGCCGGAGAAGGTCAGGTAGATCAGCCTGAAAGAGTAGAAGGCAGTCATAAAGGCCGCGATAATGCCAAGAAACCAAAGCGCATGACCGTGCCCCGGCGCATTATACGCGCTCCAGAGAATTTCGTCCTTGCTGAAAAACCCCGCAAAAGGCGGGATCCCGGACAACGCCAGCGTACCGATAAAAAATACCGCGAAGGTGACTTTGATCCTGGACTTGAGCGCGCCCATCTTGCGCATATCCTGCTCGCCCGACATTGCATGGATCACGCTGCCCGAGGCAAGGAACAGGAGCCCTTTGAAGAACGCATGGGTCGTAAGGTGAAAGATACCGGCCGAAAATGCCCCGACCCCGAGCCCCAGGAACATGTAGCCGAGCTGACTGATCGTGGAATAGGCGATGACGCGTTTGATGTCATTCTGCACCAGGCCGATGGTCGCGGCAAAGACCGCGGTCAGCCCGCCGACGATCGCAACGACATTCAGCGCTGCCGGAGAAAGCGAATAGATCGGCGCGCAGCGCGCAATCATAAAGACGCCGGCGGTGACCATGGTCGCCGCATGGATCAAAGCGCTGACCGGCGTGGGGCCTTCCATGGCGTCCGGGAGCCAGACGTACAACGGAAGCTGGGCGGACTTGCCTATGGCCCCCACGAACAGCAAGAGCGCGATCACGGTGATGACGCTGATCGGCGATCCGAAGAGCAGATAATTGAAATTTGCCGCGGGCTCGGCAGCGGCTTTAAAGACCTCTCCAAAATCCAGGGAACCGAAGGTGACAAAGATCAGGAGCATGCCGAGCAGAAATCCGAAGTCTCCCACGCGGTTCACGACAAAAGCCTTGATGCCTGCATCGGAGGCCGATTTTTTCTCATACCAGAAACCGATCAGCAGATAGGAACAGAGGCCGACTCCTTCCCACCCGACGAACATCAGAAGGAAGTTATTGGCCATAACAAGCACCAGCATGAAAAAGGTAAAGAGCGCCAAATACGAGAAGAACCGGGCATAGCCCTTGTCGCCGTGCATATAGCCCACGGAGTATATATGGATGAGGGAACTGAGCGTGGTCACGACCAGAAGCATGACCACGGTCAACTGGTCGATCTGTATCCCCACATTCACCGAGAGCGTCCCGATGGAGATCCAGGAATAAAGGTTTTCATTGATGATCGTCCCGCCGAGCACATCGAGGAAGGCGCTCACGGAAAGCAGGAACGCGCCGACCACCCCGGCAATGGCGACGTAAGCGGACTTTTCCTTCAGAAATTTCCCGAACAGGCCGGCGATCAGGAACCCGGCGAAGGGCAGCAGCGGTATCAGTGCATAGTTAAGCATAATCGTCCCTCGACTTACTATTACCCCTTCATAATGTTGAAATCGTCCACATAGATGCTTCCGCGGTTGCGGGCCAAAAGGATGATGATCGCCAGCGCCACCGCGGCCTCGGCGGCTGCCACGGTAATCACGAAGATCACGAAGATCTGGCCCGTAAGCGACTGCAGATAGTGCGAGAATGCGACCAAGTTGATGTTCGCCGCATTCAGCATGAGCTCGATGGACATCAGCACGATAAACACATTGCGGCGGCTCAGCACACCGACGACGCCGATGGTGAACAATCCCGCGCTCAGCAGAATATACCAGGACAAGGGAATCATGAAAACCTCCATAATTTCAGTAGACAGTATACAGGAATGAGGGAACGCGAAGTTTCCCCTGCCCCACTCTACTGTCTACTGTTTACTGTCTACTCTTTCACGTACTTCTTCGCCAGCATCACCGCGCCCACGAGCCCGACCAGCAGAATGACGGACGCAACCTCGAACGGCACCAGGTAGTTGGTATAGAGTTCAATGCCGAGCGCGCCGATCCCGGTGCTCGTGGCCGCGCGCATCGGCTGGTCCGCATCCGCGGGAAACCGGCCCTGAACAACGAGCAATCCGAGCTCGCCCACGATCAGCGCGCCAAAACCGATGAGCCAGGGCCAGAAACGGTTTGCCCGTTGTGCGGTGACCTCGCGGTCCACGCTCAGGAGCATCGCCACAAAGAGGTACAGGATCAGGATGGCCCCGGCATACACGATAAGCTGCACTGCGGCCAGGAACTCCGCGTTCAGCAGCACGAAAAGGCCCGCGATATGAAAGAAGAGCAGCAGCATGAACATCACGCTATGGATGGGGTTCCTCCGCGTGACCATGAGGACAGCCGATAGGAGGACTACCGCGGCAAAATACAGGAAGATGAGTTTATGCGCCATTACTTTTTTACCGCCTTTCCGCCCAGATACCGGTCGCCCGTCTCGACAAGACGGTCCCTGGTATAGAGCGCATCGCTCCGGTCATAGCAGGCCAGCTCGAACTCGGGGGTCATCAGGATCGCGGAAACCGGGCACGCATCGATGCAGAACCCGCAGAACACGCACCGGAGCAGGTCAAGCTCATAGGAGTTCACCACTTTCTCATGGTCAGGCCCCTCTGACGTCACCACCGTGATGGCCTTGGCGGGACAGACCGCCTCGCAAAGGCCGCAGCCGATGCAGGCTGCCGCGCCCTTTTCGTCGCGCCGCATGGCATGCAGCCCGCGCGAACCCGCGATCGGTTTTCGCTTAAAGGCCGGATACTGGCGGGTCCTCGCATAGGGTATCATGTTTTTTTGACGGGTCAGCATGGTCTTGAGCGTCAGGGCCATTCCCTGTGCGATCTCGACCATGAAGATCGTTTTGAGCAGTTTTTTCAGTTTATTCATCGTCGTCAACTCCTTACGTCACTTCTCACTTCTCACTTCTTACTTCTCACTTTTTATAGCCAGCCCAGCTGCTTCATACCCGCCGCCACCAGCAGCGTGCCGAGCGAAACGGGGAGAAAGATTTTCCAGGATATCTTCATGAGCTGGTCATAACGGTACCGGGGAAGCGTTGCCCTGAGCCACATGTAGAAAAAGATGAAGAAATAAAGCTTTGCCAGCAGCCAGAGGGTCGGCGGGAGCGCCGCAAATATCCGGTTGAGGAACGTTATTGAAGCGAGGTGACCGAACCACGTGTTGGGAAGGATCTGCACCGGCAACCAGCCGCCGAGGAACATGATGCTGGCCAGAAGCGACGCCACCATCATGTTCATATACTCCGCCATGAAGAAGAGACCGAAGCGAATGCCGCTGTACTCGGTGAAGTACCCTGCCACGAGTTCGCTTTCCGCCTCGGGCAGATCAAAAGGAACACGGTTCGTTTCCGCAATAGCGGAGATCAGATAGAGAAAAAAGGCCACCGGACCGACCGGCAGCGCGATAATGAACCATTGCTTGCTCTGGGCATTCACAATCTCGCTCAGGTTCAGCGAGCCGACCAGGAGCACCACGGTGAGGATCGAAAAAGCCATGGGGAGCTCGTAGCTGATCATCTGGGCCGCGGACCGAAAACCTCCCATGAGGGAATATTTGTTGTTCGACGCCCAGCCTGCCATGATAACGCCGTAGGCGCCGATACTGGCGAATGCGAGGATAAAAAGGACCCCCACGTTCAGATTCGACACCCAGAGCGGCACCGTATGGGACAGCAGCCCAAAAAAGTCGGTTGGCGGCCCAAAGGGAATGACCACGAACGCGCCAAAGGCCATGGCAAGCATGAGGACCGGCGCGAGGCTGAAGACCCATTTGTCGGCCTTGGCCGGGATGATGTCCTCTTTCATGATAAATTTGACCGCATCGGCGATCGGCTGCAGCACCCCGTGCCAGCCGGTCCGCATGGGGCCAAGCCTTCCCTGCATGTGCGCAAGCACCTTGCGTTCCATAAGCTGCAGATACATGGCATTGGCAAGAATGAAGACCAGCAGCGCCACGACGGGAATGACGAGCGTATAGAGGATGTTGAGCATCAGGTGCATATCAGGCATGTTCCGCTCCTACACTTCGATCTTGTAATGACGAATGGTTCCGATTTCGTGCGACCGCGTGATCGTCATCCCGGACGAGAACAACTGCTTCTCCGCGGTGATCACTTCTTTTTTCATGATTGTAGCGGAGTCCAGCGACAGGTCAACGTCCGTTCCGGCGAGCGGCGATTGTTCGCGCGGCCAGCAGGCGCCGACGGCAAGACCGGCATACAACGGCGCCGTGGACCGGAGCTCGGCCGTGATGTCCCGCACCGAGCCATAGGCCAGGGCCCCGCCCATCTTCTTAGCGACCTCAGCGAGTATTTCCCAGTCAGGGCGCGATTCACCGTAGGACTCTTCGGCGCGGTTGACCGGCTGGAGGCGGCGCTCAAGGTTCGTAAACGTGCCGTCCTTCTCGACGTAGCTTGCCGCCGGCAGCACCACGTCGGCCATCGCCGCCGTCTCGGTCATGAAAATGTCCTGCACGACAAGAAAGTCGAGCTTCGCGAGCACGGGTTTGAGGCCCGGGTCGCTCCCGACCGGATCGTCGCCCATGATATAGAGGGCATGCAGTTTTCCGGCGGCCATCGCGTCGACCATTTCCACCGCATTTTTACCGGCCGTTTCGGGCAGGATCGCATTCCAGGAAGCGGCAAGCGAGGCCGTCGTATCAGCGCTGACCTTCCGGTAGCCGGGATAATAATTCGGAAGCACCCCCATGTCGAGCGCACCCTGAAAGTTGCTGCGCCGTACGATGGGATAGTAAGTGACGTTTTTGAGCAGACCGGCCAGCTCCTTGATATGGCTGAGATCCGCATCGGTCAGCTTGGACGGCACGATGATCGCCACGCTCCCGGCGCCTTTCAGGAGCGTCGCCGCCTGCAGCGCCTCGCTCCCGCCCTGGCCGGACGACAGCGCCTTGACGAGTTCGCCCAGCGCCGCTTCGGTGCTCTTGGGGACCACGACCGAAGCCACCTTGTTGAACTTGTTGAATCCGTCGTTCACCAGGACCAGCTTGCGGCCTTTGCGATTGACGGCGCGCACGATTTCGATTCCGGTCAGCGGATTGATATCGCCGACTTCCTTATCAAGCACCAGGATCACCTCATGGGTGCTCATCTTGCCGAGCTCGCCGCTGAAGAACGCCGTATTGAGCCCTTTCGGCGCCTTGAGCCTCGCCAGCAGGTCCACATTGTTTGTTCCGATTACGGTGCGCATAAACTTCTGGAACACATAATCGTCCTCGTTCGTGGTCCGAACGGACCCGAGGCCGCCGATGCTGTCAGCCCCGTTCTTTCCCTTGATCACGTTGAGGTTCGTGGCCACCACGGACAAAGCCTCTTCCCAGGTGCAGTCAACAAGCTCATTGCCCACGCGCATCTTCGGCGTGGTAAGCCGGTCTTTATGATGGACCGCGTCCCAGCCGAACCGCCCCTTGGCGCAAAGATAATTGTCCTTTCCCGGCTTCACCCGCATGATCCTGTTGTCGCGGGTCTCCAGCGTGGTCGTGCAGCCGCAGCCGCAGTAGTTGCAGACCGATTTGGTCTTTTCGAGGTTCCAGGAGCGGGCCTTGTACTTGAACTGGCGCGTGGTGAGGGCGCCCACCGGGCAAATTTCAACGCATTCGCCGCAGAACTCGCAGTCCAGCGGCCGGTCGAAGTCGGTGCTGATCCGCGCCCTGGTGCCGCGGCGGGTAAAGGCCCACTCTCCAACGCCGTTCTGCTCGTCGCAGATCCTGACGCATTTGCCGCAGAGAATACAGCGGCTGATGTTGCGTTCGATGATGGCGCTTTCGTAATCCGGCGGCAGGTAGCCTTTTTCGTGATCGAACCGGCTCGGGCCAAGCCCATACTCATGGGTGAGGTCCTGGAGCTGGCACGCTCCGGCCTTGTCGCAGACCGGGCAGTCGAGCGGATGCTTGATCAGCAACAGTTCGAGCACCATCCGCCGCGCCTCAATGAGCGCCGGGCTCGTGGTTTTAACGACCATCTGGTCCATGGCCGGCGTGGTGCAGGACGGCGTGAACTTGCCCCGGGTGCCCTCCACCTCCACCAGACAGATCCTGCAGGCGCCGAAGGGATGGAGCTTGTTGTCATGGCAGAGCGTGGGGACCCGCGACCCTGCCGCATTCGCCGCTTCCAGGATAGTCGCGCCCATGGGCACTTCAACTTTTTTTCCATCAACCGTTACTGTTATCATCGGCATATGTTTTTACCTTTTATAAAGCAAACCGTATTGTGCTGAGTTTGTGTTAATCAATCGACCAGAACCGGCACGCCTTGATGCAGGATTTGCATTTGGTGCACTTTTCAGGATCGATATAGGCGACCTGGCCTTTTTCCCATTTGAGCGCGCCCGTGGGGCAGGCCTTGAAGCACTGGCCGCACTTTTTGCATTTGTCCTTGTCGACAACGAATTTTACCAGCGGGGTGCAGACCCGGGCGGGACACACATGGTCCTTGATGTGCGCTTCATACTCATCGCGGAAATATTTAATCGTGGTAAGCACCGGATTGGGCGAGGTCTGGCCGAGACCGCACAGCGACGTGTCCTTGATCTGCTGGGAAAGTTCGAGCAGCAGTTCGATGTCGCCTTCGCGCCCCTCGCCTTTCGTAATGCGTTGAAGGATCGTAAGCAGCGTCTTGTTCCCGATCCTGCAGGGCACGCATTTGCCGCAGGACTCATCTTCGGTGAACTCAAGGAAGAATTTGGCCATTGCAGGCATACAGGTGGTTTCGTCCATGACCACCATGCCGCCCGACCCCATGATGGCGCCGGTCTTGTTGATATTCTCAAAGTCCACCGGCGTGTCGATGAGCGAATTCGGAATGCAGCCGCCGGACGGGCCCCCCATCTGCACGGCCTTGAACTTGCGATTGTTCTTGATACCGCCGCCGATATCATAAATGATGGTCTTGAGCGGCGTGCCCATCGGCACCTCGACGAGGCCGATGTTGTTGAGCGCGCCCGAGAGCGCGAATACCTTGGTGCCTTTGCTCTTTTCGGACCCTATGCTTGAAAACCAGTCCGCGCCGTTCAGGATGATCGGAGGCACATTCGCAAAGGTCTCCACGTTGTTCAGCACTGACGGCCGCTGCCAGAGTCCCTTGACCGCCGGGAACGGCGGCTTGGCACGGGGCATACCGCGCTTGCCCTCGATGGACGCCATAAGCGCCGTTTCTTCGCCGCACACGAATGCGCCTGCGCCCTGGTAAATCTCGATATCAAGGTCAAATCCCGAGCCGAGGATGTCCTTTCCCAGGAGTCCGTTTTCCTTGGCCTGTTCAATAGCAAGCTGCAGGCGGTGCACCGCGAGAGGATATTCGGCCCTGACGTAGATATAACCATAGTGGGCATTGATGCCCTTCGCGGCGATGATCATGCCCTCAAGCACGGAATGCGGGTCTGCCTCCATGACGCTCCGGTCCATAAACGCGCCGGGGTCGCCTTCGTCGCCATTGCACAGGATATACTTAATGTCGCCCTGGACGCGGGCGCAGAGTTCCCATTTGAGTCCGGTCAAAAAGCCCGCTCCGCCGCGGCCGCGCAATCCTGATTGCTTTACTTCACTCACGATCTGCTCGGGCGTCATCTCGGTGAGCGCCTTGGCCGCGGCCAGGTATCCGTCGCGCGCGATGTACTCCTCGATCTTTTCGGCGTCAATGAGGCTCCGGTTCCTGAGCGCCCGGAGCACCTGGTGCTTGAAGAACGGGATTTCATTCATCACGGGAATCGCGTTCTTTGCCGCCGGCGGCGTGTACAGGAACTTCTGGACCGGCCGGCCCTTGATGAAATGCTCCTCAACAAGCATCGGCACATCCTCGGGCTTCACCAACTGATAGAAAACGTCCTCGGGATAGACCACCATCACCGGGCCCTTGGCGCAGAACCCGTTGCACCCGGTCAGTACGATCTTGACCTCTTTCTGGAGGTTGCGCTTGATCAGTTCGGTCTCGAGCGCGTCCTTGACCTTGAGAGATCCGTTGGCAACGCAGCCCGTGCCTGCGCAGATCATTATGTTCGAACGGTATGTCGTCGTTTCCACGATAGTACCCCGCAAATAAAATCTAACTGGCGAAGAGTGGTTTTCTGTCTACTGTCTACTGTCTACTTAATAGGTTGTCTCATGCCCGGCGACCAGCGCGTATTCCTTGACCGGCCGTCCCGCCACGACATGCTCCGCGAAAATTTTGCGCATCTTTTCTTCCGTCAGCGCCGTGTATTTTATCGGCGGTTCCCCGGTGGTCTCGATGGTCGCCATCGGCTCCTGGCTGCAGAGGCCGGCGCAGCCCGAGGTCGTGATCGCCACGTCCTTCAGATTGGACTTCGTGAGCTCTTCCATGATGACCGTCATGATGCCCCGGGCGCCCGCGGCGATCCCGCAGGTCCCCATGTGCACCGTGATCCTGACCCTGAACCCTCCCTCGCGAAGCCCCTGATGGTAATCTTCCTTGATCTTTTTTAAATCAGCGATCGTCAGTTTAGCCATGGCTCACCCGTCCTTATTTACATTCCGAATTCCGCAATCCGCATTCCGAATTCAGAGACTACTCGTATTTCTTAATGATGTCCATCACCTTTGTGGCGGCAACATCGCCGTAGGTGTCCTGCCCTATCACCACCACCGGCGCGAGGCCGCAGGCGCCAAGACACCGCACGGCCTCCAGGGAATACTTCTTGTCCCGGGTTATCTCGCCGACCTCGATGTCTAATTCAGCCTTGATCTTCTCAATGATCTCCTCGCTCCGCTTCACGTAGCAGGCGGTCCCGAGACAGACGCGGATCACGTGCTTGCCGCGCGGAACGAGCGTGAAGTAGGAGTAGAAGGTGGCCACGCCGAAGACCACGCTGGGCGACATGTTCATGCCTTTCGCGATATAGCGCTGCACGATATGCGGAAGGTACCCGCAAGCCTCCTGCGCCTGCTGCAGCACGGGGATCAGCGAACCGGGTTTGCCCTTGTATTTTTCAATGATCGCGTCGATCTTCCGGTACATCTCGGGCACGATGACTTCATTGTTTGTGGCAGTAGGTGCGGCAGCTTCTGTACTCATCATTAACCTCTTCAGCTCATCTGATGAAATTGTTTATCGGATCCGTATGCCGTCTTTCAGCATGCCCCTGAGCGCCTCAAGCACCGCCGGGCTGTTGATCGGAACGTCGTCCAGCTCGTTCTTGAGCTCCGCGGTGTCAAGTCTGAAGACCTTCCCGTCTTCGCGCTCCTCGTACACCAGGTCCAGTTCAGGATGACCCGCTACAAGCGTCATCAAGGTGTCCGCCATGGCGCCCATCATGGGCCGGTCAATGTGGCTCCACCGGAATGTGACCGTTACCTTTGTGCCGCCGCCCGGTGAGGAATCTACCGTCAGGCCGCCGCCTGCCTGTTCCGCCGTCTGTGCCAGGAGCGGAATGCCGAGCCCGGTCTTCTTGTGTTTCGTCGTAAAAAAAGGGTTCCGGACACAAGCGAGCGTTTCAGCATCCATCCCTTTTCCGTCATCCCGCACTTCTATCTTCAGCAGGTCCCGCGCCCGGTCACAGGCAACCAGGATCTCCACATTCTTTGCGTTCGCCCGCAGCGAGTTTTCCGCAATGTCGAGAATATGGAGCGATATCTCTTCCACTGCCTCAGCACTCTGCCTTCCTGCCGTCCCTGCCTGCCAGCGCTTTTTTTATCTCAGCCACGGTCCCGTTCTCAAGCGTAAAAACGGCATACCGTTTGCCGATATCTCCGGGAGTGTGAGCGTCCGAACCCGTGAGAAGCGGATAGCGAGCACAATCGGGGAATCTTTTTTTTGCCGTTGCAACATCCGTGTTCGCCGATATTTCCAGGGCATCCAGGACCAGCGACTCGGGGACGAACCCGAGCTGTCCGATGATGCTGAAGGCTTCCCGGTCGACATGGGCGGCCATAACGAGACTGGCGCCTTTTGCCGCACGGGCCCTGGTTACGATCGCTTCCGCCGGGAGGGACGTTGCGCCGATCAGAAGCCGGTCGCAGAAGCCGCTCACGCCGTCCTCATCATCCGCAATCACCTGCAGGCCGAAAGAGTGGCCGTCGTTTTTCCCTGCAAGGTGCTGGTAAATGAACGCCTGGAAATCCAGGAGCTCGTCGTCATCATCAAAGAACACCAGAATATGCGCTTCTTCGGAGGAAGTGACTTCCATCCCGCCGAGGACCACTAGTCCGTTTCGGCTGCCGGCCTTCTTCACGGCCAGGACATTCTCCGCCGAATTATGGTCGCACACCCCGATGAGCTCCATCCCGTTCCGGAGCGCCGCGCTCACGACTTCCCGGGGAGACATGTCCAGGCACGAGCACGGAGACAGGCAGGTGTGGACATGGAGATCGGCTTTAAAGCGCCTCAGCACCACGAATACCCGCTTTATACAATCTTCCCACCAGCTCGAAGGCCGAAAGGCCGCTCACCATAAGGGGAATGCCTTCTTCCTCGGCCTTTGCGATGGTATCCGGTTCAGGAACCCTGCCCTGGATGAGAACAATGCCCGCCAGTCCCGTATGCGCCGCGACCGCAACAATGTTATTATGGATATGGAGAGTAACCCAGAGGTTCCCCTCCTCCGCGTGGGCCAGGACGTCTGACAGGAGGTCGCTCACATACCCGCCGGTCACCTCGCGGTCAAGATGCCCGGCTCCCGTTTTGACGGTCAAACCAAATTCCGTTACCAGCTCACCCAGTTTCATTGCTCTCCGGTTAACTCGTATAATAGAACTGCATGGTCAGGTGCGTCCCTTCGGGCACGGATGATTTCAGGTCCATTTCATCGGCGCATTTTTTCATATTGACCAGCCCCATGCCCGCGCCGAACCCCAGCTCGCGGACCCACTCGGGCGCCGTGGAAAAACCGGGCTGCAGCGCTTTCTCGACATCGGGGATTCCCGGCCCGGCATCGATCGCCTCCACCGTGACCCCCCACTTTTCCACCTGGGCGCGGATCACGCCGCCGGTGGTATATGAAGCGAGATTTATTTCCGCTTCGTACGTGGCAACCCCGATCCTCCTGAGAAGAGGCGGGCAGACGCCGAGTTTTTTGAGAGCATTCTTCAGTTCACTGGCCGCCTTGCCGGCATCCTTCAGGGTCTGACCGGAAACATTGAACTTAAAGGTGAAGCTGATCTCATCGGCGGTAACATCCTCAAAGAACTTCTTCATCGCCGGACGCTGGCGAGCCACCGCCACGTTTGTTTCGGCCTGCTCGTATTCAACCTCGAGCTTTTTGAGAAGCCCTTCCACGATGCTTCCCTTGGTGACGATGCCGACCAGCTGATCGGCCCGGTCCAGAACGGGATACCGCCGGAACCCGTATTTGGAGAACTTTGCTATACAGTGAACAAGCAGTTCATCGGCATAGAGGCACTCAACCTTGGTTTTCATCCTCTGCCGGATGGGAACGTTGATCGCATTATCGGTGAGGGCGTTGATCAGATCTTCAATGCTGATCATCCCCACGAGCTTGCCATTCTCGACCACCGGTGTGCCGGAAAGGTGGTTCTCCCGCAAAAGGACCCTGAGCTCCGCCATGGTCTGCTCCGGGGCCACGGTGACCAACGTCGAGGGCATGACCTCGCCGACCGTAAGTTCGTAGACCATTTCCTGGGTCTTGGTCATCCGGTCCAGCGGCCCCTGCTCTTTATGCGCTCGTGTCATCGCCTATTGCCGCTCGGCCACTCCCCGGAGCCCGTTCGCGTACAGGATGCCGCAGGCCTCAAACATTGCCATTTTCGTGATAAAAAGAGGCAGGTCCTTCTGTTTTGCCAGGGCGATCGTTTCCGCTTCAGGCCGTTTTCCGCGCACCACGCAAACCGCCCGGATATCGGCGATATCTGCCGTTCGTATCGCCTGGGGGTTCGTGATCCCCGTGATCAGGATGCCGTTCGCATGGGAACGACCGAGCACGTCGCTCATCAGGTCGGCGCTATAGCAATGGTCTACATCAATCCCTTTGCCGGGGTCCTCGCCGACCAGGACCTCCGCGTGAAGCAGCTTGATGATCTCACTCAGTTTCATACCGCGTTCCCCGGCTGCTTACCGGTCAACCTCGCCAAGCACGATGTCAATGGTCCCGATACAGGCGATGACGTCGGCCACCATATGGCCGGTCACCATCTTCGAAAGAGCGCTTACATGCACATACGAGGGGGCGCGAATCTTGATGCGATAGGGCCGGCCACTGCCGTCGCTCACGATATAGAAGCCGAGCTCGCCTTTCGGCGCCTCGGTCGCCACATAAACCTCGCCCTTGGGCATGGGGATCCACTTGCTCATGAGCACGAACTGGTGGGCCAGCGATTCCATGCTCTTCATGACATTCATCTTCTCGGGAATGGCATACCGCGGGTCCGCAGTCACCACCGGGCCGGGCGGCATCATGTCGAGACACTGATTGATGATCCGCACACTCTGGCGCATCTCGTTGATGCGGACGATATACCGGTCGTAGACATCGCCGTTTGTACCGAGCGGCACATCGAAATCAACCTTAGCATAGGCCGCGTAAGGTTCGACCTTGCGCAGATCATAGTTCACGCCGGAACCGCGGAGCGTACCGCCGGTCAGTCCGTAATTGACCGCGTCCTTGGCCGAGAAGACGCCAATGCCAACGGTGCGCTGGAGCCAGATGCGGTTTTCCCGGATCAGCGTATCGTACTCCTCAAGCCGCTTCGGAAATATCGCGGTGAATTCACGGCACTTGTCGAAGAAGTCGCGCGGGATATCGTTGCGCACACCGCCGATGCGGACATAGCTCACGGTCTGGCGCGCGCCCGTCACCATCTCCGTAAGATCGAGAATAAATTCCCGCTCCCGCAGCGTATACATGCAGACCGTCATGGCGCCGATGTCAAGCGCATGGGTGCCGAGCCACACCAGATGCCCCGAAAGCCGCGTCAGCTCCGCCATCAGTGTTCTGATGAACTGCGCCCGCTCCGGGACCTCGATATTGGCAAGCTTCTCGACAGCCACCACGTAGCCAAGGTTGTTGTTCATGCAGGTGATATATTCGAGCCGGTCGGTGATGGGTATAATCTGATGATAGGTGTGGCTCTCCATCCATTTTTCGATGCCGCGATGAAGATAGCCGGGGCGGGGGTCGCAGCCAACCACGGTTTCGCCCTGCAGGTCGAGCACTAAGCGCAGCACCCCGTGGGTGGCCGGATGCTGCGGCCCCATATTCAGAGTGATCTCTTTCTGGACTATTTCTTGCGTCGAAGGAGCAGACATGTTTTCACCTGTAGAATAGGGTCCGGGGTTCAGCGTCCAGGGTTCAGGAAAAAAGTTTTTGCCACTCCCGACCCCTGCCCCCTGGCCCCTGCATTAATAGCCTTTCAGCGGATATTCCTTCCGGAGCGGATGTCCCTCCCAGTCCTCGGGCAGCAGAATCCGGCGAAGGTCGGGATGTCCCTCGAACGTGATCCCCATGAGGTCGAAGGTCTCGCGTTCATGCCAGTTGGCTGTTTGCCAGATCAACGATACGGTGTCGATCCGAGGGTCCTCGTCAGGCACACGCACCTTCAAACGGATGCGATGGTGATATTCGATAGAGATAAGGTTATAGACGACTTCGAAGCGGAGGCCCGTGTCACCGGGATAGGTCGAGTAATCGACGGCCGTCAGGTCGGCCAGGAGGTCCATCCTGAGGGAGGGCTCATCTTTGAGGTAAAGACAGATATCCCTGATCATTTCTTTTTTGACCAGGATCGCGACCTGACCTGCATAGGTCATCGTATCCAGGACCTGACCGGAGAATTTTTCTTCTACCATCTTGGCGATCTGTAAGGAATCCATACAACCTCTTCACGGTCCGCACCGCGTAAAAAAACAGCAGTGCTTAGTCTCGATCAGGATATGGGGGTGTATTACTTCCGTATATAGTGCTCTTTCTTGATTTTCTCCTGCAGTTTGATGATGCCGTTCATCAGGGCCTCGGGACGCGGCGGGCAACCCGGAATGTAAACATCCACGGGGAGGATATTGTCAACACCCTGCACCACGCTGTAGGTATTGAAGATCCCGCCTGAACTCGCGCAGCTCCCCATGGCAATGACATACCGCGGCTCGGGCATCTGGTCATAGACGCGACGCACGATGGGAGCCATCTTCTTCGTCAGCGTACCGGCGACCAGGAGCAGATCGGACTGCCGGGGGGACGGACGGGGAACGGTGCCGAAACGGTCAAAATCGTGCTGAGGAGCGGAATAGTACTGGATCATTTCAATAGCGCAGCAGGCGAGGCCGAACGTCATGGGCCAGAGGGAGCTTGCACGGCAATAATTGAGAAAACCATCGACGGTTGTCGTAATATACCCTTCTTCAAAAAGATTCTGGACTACTCCCATTCGAGCGCCCCTTTCTTCCACGCGTAGAAATAGCCGACAAGCAGGATGATGATGAAGAGCGCCATCTCCACAAATCCATACAGGCCGATCTGATTGTACGACACGGCCCAGGGATAGAGGAAGACAGCTTCAATGTCGAAGATAAGGAACAGCATGGCGATGATGTAGTAACGGATGGAGAACTTCTGATTGGCGTCCATGAAGGGAGTAATGCCGGACTCGTAGGTCAGCAGCTTTTCCGGATAGGGGTTCCGCGGACGGATGAACCATCCGGCAACCAGCATGCCGATGCCCACTGCGGTACCGAGCAGAAGAAAGATTGCTACCGGTAAAAAATGTTCCGGAAGATAGGTACTTGGTGTCATACGCTAAACTCCCTGCCGTTAAATTTTTAATTAGCACAACTTCTGAAACTTGCGCATAGTAAGCCAAGCTAAAATGTTTGTCAAGCAAAACATTATGACGAATAAAAACGTTTTTCACTGTAAACGACGGTGACCCCGTGCGGTAACGGTTAAATTCAGATGTCCTTGATTTTCGCCGAGTGATACCGTACTATAGCTCCGCACTGGGGAGGTTGTCATGGATCCATACTCAAAAGAACAGCTCTTGTCCTTCTACAATATGCACCTGAAAAAATTCGGAGACCGGCCCGAAGCGCTCCGCTGGACGCCGCAGGGGCAGCTCAAACGCTATCATATGCTTGCCGATGTTGCGCCGATTGCGGAGCTGAACAACAGCACGGTCCTCGACTACGGGTGCGGGACCGGGGATTTTTACCGCTTCTTGCAGCGACGGGGCATCAAAGTAAAATATACGGGAGTGGACATCAACGAGAATTTCATCGACCTGGCGCGGAAGAAGTACCCCGAATGCACGTTCAAGGTCATGAACGCCGATGAGGACGAATTTGAAGGATTCTACGATTACATTTTTATCTGCGGCGTGTTCAACCTGAACGTGCCGGGCGTCAACGACGATCTGAAGAACGCCCTGGTCGCGCTCTTCAAGCACTGCAACAAGGGACTGGTCCTGAGCGCCCTCTCCTCGCACACTCCCATCAGGGACCCCGAACTCCACTTCACGTCACCGGAAGAGATGGTCAAATTCGCGCTTGAGAACCTTTCGCCCTCCATCGCCCTGCGCCACGACCGGATCCAGTACGATTTCATGCTGTACGTCTATACCGCATACAATGAAGTAACGATATAGCCCGGCCGGCG
>JAYTJE010000158.1:0-5988 GCA_043731355.1 Nitrospirota bacterium | reverse complement strand
TTAACTAATGAGCTCAGTATTTAATCTTCGTGAACTTCGTGTTCTTCGTGGTAAATATTCCCGCCATTTTGCGTAGAATTTGATTCTTTAGTAACTAATATTATTTTTTCGGATTTCGTGTTTTGCGTTTGTTCCGAGGACCGCATCGGTCATGCGCGCGACCTTGACCATCTGCTCCACATCATGGACCCGCAGGACCCGCGCGCCCCGCTCGATTCCCAGAACACACGTCGCCGCCGTGCCTTCCTGTCTCTGGTCGGCTTCCGCGATCCCGAGTACCGTGCCGATGAACTTTTTTCGCGAGGCGCCGAGCAGGATCGGATGGCCCAGGCTGCGCAGTTCACCCAGACGCTTGAGGAGCGTCAGATTGTGCTCCAGCGTTTTGCCGAACCCGATGCCCGGATCAACGAGGATGCTTTCCGGCTTTACGCCCGCCTGCACGGCGATGGTGATGCTGTCCGCCAGAAAGGACCTGACCTCGGCGACCACATCGGTGTAGACCGGGTTCCGCTGCATGTCGCGCGGTGTGCCTTTGATGTGCATGATGACTACGGCGGCGCCGTATTCGGCGGCGACGCCTGCCATATCCAGGGAGAAGCGGAGCCCGCTGATGTCGTTCACGATCGAGGCGCCGGCTTCCAGCGCTTTGCGCGCGACCCGGGACTTGTAGGTGTCGACCGAGATCGGGACCGTGAGTTCAGCGGCGAGGCGTTCGATCACCGGAATGATCCTCCGGAGTTCTTCCTCTTCGGAGACCGGCTCCGCGCCGGGCCGCGTCGATTCTCCGCCGACATCGATAATGTCCGCACCTTGAGTTGCCATCAAGCGGGCCTGGGTGATGGCCCGTCCCGTATCGGCATGGCGGCCGCCGTCGGAAAAGGAATCGGGTGTTACATTCAGGATGCCCATGATGTGTGTGCGGCTGCCGAGGTCGAGGACCAGCCCTTTGCAGCTGACCCTCTGGTCCGTACGCAGGTAATTATCGAGGAGTGACTGTAGTGCGCCAGGAAGGTCCGGCGGGATATGCGCGTTGGTGCGGAACGCATCGGGCAGCTGTTGCAAACGCTCCGGCGAGGCGGTCAGGCGCGCCTCTTTCCCGTCCCGCGCCGGTAAAAAACTGATGGAGATGCCGCCATCGAGCGCACGGATAAAGTCACGCACCACCGCCTGCTGCTCCGGGGTGAGGCCGCGGATGGAGAGTGCCATTGATCCGGCTTCAACGATCCTGACAGCAAGCCCCATGGCGCTCCCTATGCGGCCGTCGGCTGGCTGTTGACGATGGCGTCTATGTCAGCGGCGTCAAGGGTCTCTTTTTCGAGCAAAGCCTTTGCAAGGCCGTGGAGCGCGTCGGCCCGTTCCTGGATCAGGTCCTTGGCACGGTGATAGTTGTCCATGACGATCCGTTTGACCTCATTGTCGATCTCGACCGCCGTATGCTCGCTGTAGTCGCGGTGCTGCGAGATCTCGCGGCCCAGAAATATGGCCTCTTCCTTCTTGCCGTAGGACAGGGGGCCCATGGCGTCGCTCATGCCCCACTCGCAGACCATCTTTCGGGCCAGGCCCGTGGCGCGTTCGAGATCGTTTCCTGCTCCGGTGGTCATGTGCTGGAGCGCAATCTCCTCGGCAGCTCGGCCTCCGAGCAGAATTGCGATGTTGTTCAATAAATGCTCACGGTCATAGGAGTAACGGTCGGCCGTGGGGATCTGCAGCGTGACGCCGAGCGCCATGCCGCGTGGAATGATAGAAACCTTATGGACCGGGTCGGTTCCGGGAATGAGCCGCGCCACCAGCGTATGGCCCGCTTCGTGGTAGGCCGTATTCTTCTTTTCATCGGGGCTGATGAGCATGCTCTTGCGCTCGAGGCCCATGAGGATCTTGTCCTTGGCGCGCTCGAAATCATCGTTCTCCACCTGGGTTTTGTTCAGCCTGGCGGCGAGGATCGCGGCCTCGTTCACGAGGTTTGCGAGCTCCGCTCCTGACAGGCCCGGGGTGCCGCGCGCGATGGATTCGATGTCCACGTGCGGCGCGAGCTTGATCTTCTGCGTATGCACCTTGAGCACACCGATCCTGCCGTTCAGGTCGGGGCGCGGGATCACGACCATGCGGTCGAATCTGCCCGGCCGGAGCAGCGCCGGGTCGAGCACGTCAGGGCGGTTCGTGGCGGCCACGAGGATCACGCCCTCGTTGCTCTCGAATCCGTCCATCTCCACGAGGAGCTGGTTCAAGGTCTGTTCGCGCTCGTCATGGCCCCCGCCGAGACCGGCGCCGCGGTGCCGTCCTACGGCATCTATTTCATCGATGAAGATGATGCACGGCGCGTTCTTCTTGCCTTGTTCGAAAAGGTCGCGTACGCGCGAGGCGCCCACGCCGACGAACATTTCCACAAAATCGGAGCCGCTGATCGACAGGAACGGAACTCCCGCTTCGCCCGCGATGGCGCGCGCCAGGAGCGTTTTGCCCGTGCCCGGAGGGCCCACGAGCAGCACGCCTTTCGGGATCTTGCCGCCGAGTTTCTGGAACTTCTGCGGGTCCTTCAGGATCTCAATGATCTCCTGCACTTCCACTTTGGCCTCGTCCATGCCGGCCACTTCGTTGAAGGTTATTTTCTTGGCGGTTTCGTTCAGGAGCTTGGCCTTGCTCTTGCCGAAGGACATGGCCTTGTTGCCGCCCATCTGCATATTCCGCATGATGAACATGAACCACAGGGCCATGAGGATCAGCGGGGCCCAGACCACGAGAAAGTTGTACCATCCCGATTCCTTGAGCGGTTCGACGTTGATCTTGACGCCCTTGGCCCGAAGGTCCTTGACGAGGTCCGGATAGTCCGGCAGATTCGCCTTAAAGGACTTGCCGGTCTTGAGGTTGCCGAGCAGTTCGGGACCTTTGATCGTGACGTCGTTCACTTCGTCCTTGTCGATCTTGTCCATGACCTCGCTGAAGGCGATCTGCAGCGTTGTCGGGGCAACCGGGTTGAACAGATTGAAGATGAGCACGGATACCACGACGAACAGAAGGATCAGCGCCAGATTTTTATAGAATGCGTTCACCGATGCAAACCTCCGATCCTGCGCGCCCTGCTATTGAAGCGCGACAGGTTAACTTTTATTACTGTAACATATTTCATTGCCGCTGACAACAACTTCGCTGGCTATCCCTCTCGTTCTTCGTGCGGCAGAACGGCGATATAGGGCAGGTTGCGGTAGCGGTCCTTGTAGTCCAGGCCGTAGCCGACCACGTATTTGTTGGGGATGCGGAATCCGGCATAGTCCGCCTCGATCTCCACTTTCCGCCGCTCCGCCTTGTCCAGAAGCACACAGACCTTGAGCGACGCCGGGCCGCGGTCAAGGAGCATTTGCTTGAGATACTGGAGCGTGACGCCGGAATCAACGATATCCTCCACCAGCAGGACATGTTTGTCTTTGATATCCTCTTTGATGTCGCACATCATCCGCACCGGGCCCACTCCTTTGCCTCTGGAGGAAGAGCTGGTACAGTGCATGAAGTCCATCCGCACGGAAATTTTAAGCGAACGGAGCAGATCGGACATGAAAAAGATGGCGCCTTTGAGCACCCCGATGACCAGCAGGTCCTTGTCCGCGTAGTCTTTGGATATCCGGGAGCCCAGCTCCTGAATCTTACGCTGGATCTCCTCGCTTGTGAAGAGCGGTTTGCCGAAATCGATTCCTACCATAGGTATGTCCTCCGTCAGTCTATTTACCTTCTACCGCTTCTTTACTCCCACCAACAGCCGCTGCCTCGTGCCTGCCTGCGCCAGGAACCGCTGGTCAAGGCGCATTCCCATGACCCAGAGGAGCTCGGCCCCGGAGCAGAGCAGCGGGACTGCATCGCGCTGATGTCGCGGGACCTTGGCATCCACCAGCAGATCCTGGAGTTTTTTGCTTTTTCCGCCCAACCCGGCAGGGTGGAACCGGTCGCCGGGGCGTCTGCTCCGAACCCGCAACGGGAGGCACATCTTATCATAATCGAAAAGGGCCTGCCAGTAATAATTTGCATCAAGCAGCGTTTCCGGATCACTGCACAGAAGAGCCTCCACTTCAATGCCGCACTCCGGGACGGCTGTCCTGCCCGGGACCGCGAGCGGGTAGTCAAAGGGCGCCGTCGCCGTTGGCGGACCTATGAGGAACCGTTCGTAGGTCCGTTCGATCGTCAGCGCTGCCGGGAGGCGCATGGTCCTGCCGGTGGGCGCCGCGGACATAAATTGGAGCGCCTCGTCTACCTGTACCCACGAAAGGCCGGAAAGACCTTCAGCAAGGGCTTCCGCCAGCCTGCGAAGGAGTCTGCGCCTGATCGCCGGATGGAGCGCCAGGAAAGCCCCGCGCCGCACAACAAAGCCGTCTCCCTGTTTCTCCGTGATCGCCTGAACCGCCGTTTCGACGGACAAATCCAGCGCCTCGTTTTCGTCTTTGAACAGCGCTGCTTCCGCGGCAAGCGTCTCGACGATGCGCGGATTGAACTGTTTAAGCAGAGGCATAAGCTCCAGGCGTATCCTGTTCCGGGTATAAAGCGGTTTCGCGTTCGAGGGGTCGGTCATGAACGAGAGCCCGGACCGCGTGAGGCGCTCCAAGACCTCTTCGCGGGTCGTCTCGATGAGCGGCCTGATGAAAGGTCCGCGCATCGGCGGGATCCCGGAAAGGCCAGCGCCGCCGGCGCCGCGCAGCAGCCGCAGGAGCACGGTCTCGGCCTGGTCAGTTGCGGTGTGGCCGGTGGCGATGCGCGAGGCGCCGGTCCGTTCCGCTGTCCGGGAAAGGAAGGCATATCGTGCTTCGCGCGCCCCGGCCTGGACCGACAGTCCCCGCTCGCGGCAGAGCGCAGCCGCATCAACAGCCTCGATGGTGGAAGGGAGACCGAGCCGCTCGGCAAGTTTTGCAACGAACAGCGCCTCGTCCGCGGATTCCCTGCCCCGGAACATATGGTCGAGGTGCGCGACCTGAAGGGAGATGCTCAGCTCTTCGGACAGCGCATGCAGCGCCGCGAGGAGGCAGACGGAATCAGGGCCGCCCGAGACCGCAACGAGCACCGTGTCGCCCGGTCTTAGGAGCTTGTATTTCTGTATGGTTTTTTTAATCTTTTGGTCCAGCATACAACCTCAAATGGGGTCAGACTTAATTATTGAGATTTGCCCCTTGCGAGTGTGCGGTGGATGGCCGCAAGCTCGTCGGCCAGTTCGTCTCTGCGCCTGCAGTATCCGGTCACCGCAGCGGGGTCTTTATGTAGGAATTGCGCGATTTCTTTCCCTTGATAACCATAGTCACGGGCCGCCTGACTCAAGAGCCGGCGACCAGTCATGAGCGAACTCAATTTTCCCGCTGTCCGCAGTTGTTCAAGGCGAATGCCCGTTGTGTTCTCAATAACCGTCATGATTTGGCTCAGCGAACGTTCCTTCTTCTTTTTGCCCGCTTCGACCGGCTTATCCGCAAGTGTTTTCACCTGTTCGACAAAGGAGTCATCTCCTTGCACACGCTGGTCAATGGTTGCATAGACCTCGTTTTTATTGAGAGTTTCATCTTCACCCATAAACTCCAAGTATCTTTTTATCGATCGTCGCTTGTTTTTTGAGAACAGGTGGAGGACTTGGTCCGTGTCAACAACTGCGAGCGGATTGTTTTTTCCTGTGTACGCGTGATGACTGCTCCAAGGGTAGACTTCGAGGGATTCAGCAAGCTTGGCACGCAGAGGATTGAGATGAATATATTTGAGAAGTCCGAGCAGGTAAGCTTCTCTGTCGCACAGAATGGCTTTGTACCGTCCTTGGAAAAGATGACCGACAGTCCGGTATCGGCGGTTATAGTACATGGTGTAGGTTTGGTTCAGCCCTTGCATAAATTTTGAGAGGGGAGTGTCCTTGGTTTCTATCAGCAAATGGACATGATTGATGCATTCGTAAAAAGTCGCTTCACAGCGACTCAGTAAAAAATACTCAAAATAACCATGAAAAACTCGGATTTCCTTTGCAGTACAAGGCGTTTT
>JAYTJE010000157.1:0-9220 GCA_043731355.1 Nitrospirota bacterium | reverse complement strand
TTAACTAATGAGCTCAGTATTTAATCTTCGTGAACTTCGTGTTCTTCGTGGTAAATATTCCCGCCATTTTGCGTAGAATTTGATTCTTTAGTAACTAATTTCCGCTTTACCTGTATTTCTAAAGCGGATTGATGCGGATGACAGCAGCGCTTCGCAGGTCAGCCAGATACTGTTCAACCTGCTTGCCGAGCAGCTGGTCCGTGAGGAAGGACGTGATCTGTTTCTGTACTTCCGGGAACTCTTTGCCCCGGTACTGCTCTGCATGGGAATCGAAGTAGCGACGAACTTCCTCGCGGCTGACGCGCACGTACAGCCCGATCTTCTTTTCAATAAAGCGCTCGACCAGAAGCCGGTCGCCCAGCATACGCTCCAGGTCCCGGTCGGTCAACCGGGCATGGGACAGGAATGCCGCGAACTCCGCGGGCGGACCCATCCGTTTTTTAAAGGCCTCGACCTGCGCCAGCATCTCCTGCTCGGACAGCTCCACGAACTTGAGCCGACGCGCTTCCTGGAGCAGCAACTGGCGATTGACCAGCCCGTCGCGCGTTTCCTTCAGAAGACGGTCCCGGTCCGGCGCCGGTCCCGACAGGACCTCGTTGATGCCTACCGCCTGTTCAAGGTCCAGGGAGGTGATAACTTCATTGTTGACCGCGGCCACAATGTGGTCAACCCGCTCCGCCGGCGCCAACGCCGGAAAAAAAAGGAACGCAAAAAAAAGGACCAGCACTTGCCCCGATCCATTCAGCATTCCGCATTCCGCATTCACCATTCGTCTCATCTCATTCCGCATTCCGCAATTGTCTCATTTCAGGTCCGTCATCTTGACGCCGTTCAGATAGTCCACGGTCTTTTCCTGTTTGATCTCCTGGAGCTTTTTCACGATCTCGGCGATCCGGAGCGCGTTGTTCAGCACCGTCTCAAGGCGCGCGACAAGTTCCTTGTCCTTGTCCTCGTAACGTTCCATCAAAAGCTCGATATTGCCGATGACCGTGGTGAGCGGATTGTTGATCTCATGCCGCACCGCCACGCCCACCTGGCCGATGGCCCCCACCCGCTCGGCCTTGACGAGCATCTCCCTCAGGTGCTTCTGCTCCGTCACATCCCTCGCCGACAGCTGGTAGCCGACCCGGACCCGGTTCCGGGACATCTTGCGGGCGCTCACCTCGATAAAGGCATGGCTGTTGTCCCGCTTGATCACTTCAAGCTCCACCATCCTGCGGATGCCCCTCATCTCGCCCGCCAGCATCTGGCGTGCAATGACCGCGCCGTCGCCGGTCAGGAAATCCGTGACGCTTTTGCCGTACAGCTCTACCTTGGAATAACCCAGAAACCGTTCCGCCGACCGGTTGACGGCGGTAAAGCGCCCCTCCAGATCCATGGTAAAGAGGATGTCGCGGGCGTTCTCGAACAGGTCCCAGAACTTTTCGCTCGACTCCTTCACTTCTCCGTAGAAGCGGAAGTTCTCGATCGCCATGCCGAGCTGGGCGCCGATGGAGTCAAGCATCTGGACGTCCGAGGGCTGCAGGGCAAACTCCCTGGTCGGGTACAGGAACATGACGCCGAGCACGACGCCGCGCGATTTTATCGGCACGATAACGTGGGCATGGTCCGTGCCCCCGGCCTTCCGGCTGTGACGCGGGTCCCCGCACCCCTGTTCGGAGTACAGCAGCTCTCCGTTCTGGGCCGCCATGCCGCACAAACACTCGCCCATCTGGATGGTCTGCTCCTGCTCCACGAATTCCGCGGGCAGCCCCTGCTGGACCACGAGGCGCAGCCGCCCGCCGTCCGGCTCGATCAGAAAAATGCCGCCGCGCGGGGCCATGTTCGTCAGGCTGTTCAGGATCATGACCAGGGAATTCTGGAGCACCGTGGACAGGCTGCCGGCCTGCCCCAGGGTCAGGGCCACGGCATTGAGGGCGGCGATCTCCCGCGTCCGGTCGAAGAGCCGCTGTTCGAGCTCGGCGTAGGACCGTTTCAGTTTCTGCGCCATGTCGTTAAAGCGCTCGCCGAGCTTGCCGATATCGCTTTCCGAGTAGATTGTCATCTGGTAATCAAGGTTCCCCTGGCTGATCGCCGTGGTCCCTTTCCAGAGCTCAGAGAGCGGGGCCGACACCTTGCGGTGAATATAGAGGCCGAACCCCGAGAGAAAGGCGACCGAGGTTGCCAGAATAACGAAGAATAGAAAATTGGTCCGCGTCTGGGTTGTGCGCAGTTTGTCCATGATGGCGCCCAGCTGGAGCGTATTTTCCTCTTTAAAGCCGTCGAGGTCCCGGATCGTCATGGCCATGGCCAGGTCAAGTTCGCTCAGCAAAGACTGCATCAGCGCCCGGTTTCCGCCGCGCGGATCGTTGATCGAAAAAAGGCGCGACGTTTTTTTGTCGACTGCCTCCAGATCGGCGCGGAGCCGGGAAAGAAGGTCCCTGCCCCGTTCGCCGAGCTCCAGTTTCGCGATATCCCCGGCCAGCCGGCTCGTCTGGGCGCGCGACTGTTCGAAACTGTTCCGATACCGGATATCGCTGGTCGCCGCATAGCGCCGGGAAGCCTGGGACATCTCGTCCACGTGCTTCTCGAGCTCCCATACTTTCTGGAACTCGGCCGCGACCTGGTTTACCGCCTGCGTGGTGAGCGAAAAGACCGAGGTCATGTTCACCAGGGAGAACATGGCGATCGTCAGAATCAGCAATATGCCGAACGCGACGAGCGTTATGAGCCTTCGTTGTATTCTCATGGTATGGCTTTATAGTACCACTTCTTCAGCGCACCCGTCCAGCGGGGCCGTTAGAACATATTGCCGATGCTGAAATGCAGCTCGCCCGGGCTCTCGCCCGGACGGCGGTGGATCTTCTGTCCGTAGTCGAGCCGGAGCGGCCCCACGGGAGTATTGTACCGGATGCCCATACCGTAGGAGGCGCGGAGATCGGTGAGCACAATGGACTGGTCAGCCCAAACATTGCCGGCATCGACAAAGAACACTGTGCCGAATCCCTCGGTCTGGCTCAACCGGAGCTCGGTATTAAAAACGGCCATGCTCGCACCGCCCAGGGGCGTCACCGTGCCGTCGGGAGCTATCACTTCCGGTCCGACGGAATCCTGTAGATATCCCCGCAGCGTGGTCACGCCTCCGAGGTAGAACCGCTCGTGGAGCGGGATCTCTGTCGTGGTCTGATGCGGCCATGCCTTGCCGCCGCGGCCTGACAGGGCCAGGATCGATTGGCTCGTGACCGGGATGTACCAGCTGGTCTGGGCCGTCAGCTTGGTAAAATCAGCCTCGGAGCCGATCTGCTTCAACGCCTCCTTGACCGCAAAGCCATGGAGCGACCCCCTGCGGGGATTGAAGGGGTCGTCCCGCAGGTCCAGAACAACGCCCGGCGTAATGCTGCTCACTCGCACCCGGCCGGTGTCATCGGGAGACAGGATTGCGGCGGGACGGACATTATAGTTGTTTACGTTCTCATACTGGTACATGAGCGAAAGTTTAAGCCCATTGTCGTAGGCGCGGGACAGTCCCGTGGCGATCTCGGTCTTCCGCGTCTGGTAATAGATCTCGCGCGTGTCGGCGTTCAAGCGAGTATCGTCGGACCAGGCCACACGCACGCTGGCCTCGAGCCGCCGGTCCAGGAACCAGGGCTCGCGGAAGGTGGCCACCGCCTGTTCAACGATGTCGCTCGCTGCAACGCGAAAACCCAGGAACTGCGCCTGCCCCCAGAGATTGCGGTAGGAAACCTCGGCGGAGGCGCGGAACAGGTCCAGATCGCCATAGCCGACACTGAGCTCCACGGCGCCGGCTGGCCGCTCCTCCACGGTCAGCAGCATGTCCCTGCTGTACTCTTTTTCACCCGCGTGCAGCGGCTCGAACCTGACCAGGCTGAAGAAGCCCAGGCGGTAAATGTGCTGCTGGCCCAAAAGCACTGCGCTGTAGTCGTAAGGGTCGCCGGGATGCACGTCCACCTCCCGCAGGATGACCTGGTCCGCGGTGCTCTCGTTGCCCCGGAGGATGATCCTGCCGATCCTGACCAGCTGGTCTTCGGCGGTCCGGAATACCAGTTCGACACGGTTCCCATCATCGCTCCGCTCCACGTCGACGCGGGCATAGAGGTAGCCTTTGGATGCGTAGGCCGACAGAATCCGGGACCGGTCCTCTTCCGCAATCCGCTCGCTGTAGGGAGCTCCGGTCTTTAAGGTGAGATGGCTTTGCAATTCGGCGGCGCTCAGCGCGTTATTACCCTCGAAAATAATATTCCCGACCAGGGTCCGGGGTCCCTCGGTAATATCGAACACGACCTGCGCCTTCGTATCGTTCGGAGCGACAGCAACCCTGCTCTTGACAACAGCGGCAAGGAAACCCGCGTCAATGTAGCGGTCCCGGATGTATTCCGTGTCCCTGGCAAGCAGGTCGTCGCTGAAGGGTTGCGACGTGAACCAACCCGGCTCCCGCAAACCCAGCTCTTCCTTGAGCTGCTCCGGGGACATGAAAGCGGCGCCCGTGATGGTGATCGTGGCGACCTTCACGCGCGGGCCTTCCACAACCGAGATCAGCAGCTCAAGCGCACCCTGCTCCTCGATGCTCTTCCCCACAACGGCCACGTCCCGGTATCCCTCCTCGCGGTAGGCCGTTTTTATCTTTTCAACGCTGCTCTCGATGATCGCCGGGGTGTCGTCATGCTCCGACCAGATGAGCAGCAGCCCGTTCAGTTCTTTATCGCTGAAGACATGATTGCCCGAAAACCGCACGTTCACTTTGCGGCCCTCGATGACCTGCATGCGGACCGCGGCCTTGCCGTCCCTGAAGCTGATATCCACGGGCCCCGGCCGGGCAGCCGGGTATCCCGCATCCGCATATTTTTGAACGATGGCCGCCCGGTCCTTTTCCAGCAGCAGTCCGTTCTTAAGCGGCTGTCCCGGCCGGCTCTCCATTACGCCGAGCAGGTCCGTGTCCTGAAACGCTGTATTTCCCGTGAAAGTGATCGTGCCGATGATGGTCGGCCCATGCTCGGTAATGGCGATCATCACGATGGCGCGGTACGGTTCCTTGGCGGGCGCGGCGGAGACGGCGACCTCGGCGGACTCGTATCCTTCCGCCTGGTACAAGGCACGGACCCGATCCCGGAGCTCGGACAGCCCGCCTTCCCGGAATTCCCGGCCCTCAAGCCGCGGCAGCGCCATCAGGATATCTCCCGTCGAGACCGCGTCGTTTCCCGTGACCCTGACCGAACCGACGATCGTCATCGGAAGCAGCGTGAACACCACGCGCACACCCTTTTCCTCGGGAAAAGCCCCGGCCTGGATGTCGGCGAAGCGGCCCTTCAGGTACAGGAAAGCGATCGCGTCCCTGACGGACCGTTGAGAAAAAACGTCGCCAGGCTTGAATCCCACGAGGGGGAGAAGCGGTCCAGGGTGCGGCAGGGGGATGCCGTGCTCATCAACAAGAGTGATCTGGGTGACAGGAAGGCCGGAAAGATCAGCGGCAATGGCCGGCGAAATGAGCATACCGAGGACAGCGCAAACCGCGCATAGGTGCAGCAATTTCATGGAGGATTTTTAACATATTGAGGAGCGAATGTAAAGCAGGAATAGCCCTGACCCGGGCAAGCCGGACGCGCAAAATCATCGGGGTCACCCCTTCTTCACCGCTTCCGAAACCTTCTTCTCTTCTCCAACCATACCCGAAATATCCTCAAACGCGCTCATGGCCGCCGTCGAACCCTGGCCCACGGCCACGACAACCGTTGTGGTTGCACTTCTTTGAAGCATACATGTTGCATTCTTTATTCATTGTGATACACGTAAATTACCCCATCGCAGACCTCATCGTCGACGTTGACAAATCATGACATCAAGCATATATTCGCACAAGAAACCGTGAGGCCTTACACGAGGACACGTTCAAGGTACAGCCAGTGCGGGAAAATCAAGGATGCCGAATTGAAAAAGTTTATCATAGCATAAACCTTTATGCTATCATAAACCGGTTCCCGAATAGAGATTAACTGGTTAGTAAACATAGGAGAGTCTATGCCAAATTTTATGCACGGTTTTTTTTCTGAAGCGAGTGCAAAAGGTGCGCGATCAACGGCCTTACATGCACTTCAATGGGTAATAGCAATGCTTTTAACTAGCATTCCGGTTACATCAATTACGGGTGCGCCTTCATGGCTCTTGATCGGACTTTCTATCGCACTCGGCGTCATTCTGGTTACTTTTGTCTGTGCATATATATATTTTCTAATCAAAAGCCCAGACGCTTTACGGTCTGAAAGTTACACCTTGTCCAAAATGGCCATTGAACGCGGGTTAGTTGGGGACAACCTGAGTGGCCTTAGAGACGAGAAAGCCATCGAGGGTTCAATCGACGAACAAAAGGCGTTGACTGCCGGCTTGGAGGACGCATCATGAAAAAGCGTTTCATCCTCGTCATAGATGGTGCAACCAAAGAGCAACAAAATATTATCACGATCTTTTTCAAAGATCGCATGGGCTATTGGCATTGGTTCAGTGATGCATGGTTATTAACTGACAGCAGCAATACCTGGACTGTCTCCAGCATTCGTGACAAAGTTCAGGAATTAATTCCTGGCATTAACATGATAGTGCTTGCGATAGAAAGCGACACTGAATGGGCGGGTTTTGGTCAGGCAAATAGATTCGACTGGCTGAATGATACATGGAAGGGATAAAACATAATTACACTAACAAAGCCGTCGAGAGGGTCATGAAATTCGCCCCTCACGGCGGCGCTCCCGGCGCTTCGCGCCGCGAGACCTATCTTTACTGAACCGTTGACCAGCTTGAAGTCGTAAATACGGAGGATTTCAAATGCTCTTTTGTAAAAAAGATGAACTGCATAATGAAAGCGATGTAGAGCAAAAATTTATACTGCCGATGCTGACGTCAAAAAATCCTCTTGGTTTTAGTTATTCAAGCGCGGATTTCAGAACTAAAGCTGATTTACGTCAGATAAAAATAGACAAGGGTAATTCGGCAAAAATTTATTATCCTGACTACCTCATTATTATTCGCGGTTTGCCTGCATTGATAATAGAAGCGAAACATCCGCAATCAGATTTAGATAATGATTTGAGAGAAGCGAGACTGTATGCTACCGAAATAAATTCCGGTTTCCCCAAAAACATTAATCCATGCAGCAAAATTATCATCTCAAACGGCTTTCGCACGATAGGTTGTTCTTGGGACACGTCCATATCAGAAGTCGACCTCTCCTTTGATGAAGTTTTCATAGAAAATCCTAAATATAATGACCTTGTTAAATTTGCATCGAGAACTGCATTGGCGAAATACGCGGATGACCTATACAGGAATATTCGCGGCGGAACGGTTTTTCAAAAACCGCTTAGAATATTAGGTGGCGATATAGTACAAAATGAGGAATTGCCTCAAAACAGCTTTGGAACAAGCCTTGCGTTAGAGTATCGTCATTTGTTCAATCCTGATACTCGCACCGAAAGAGTCAACATAGTCAAGAATGCATATGTGACGTCCACACGTCGTCAAAAGCATGTTGACCCAATTGAAAAGATTATTCGTGCCGCAAATCCACCTAGCATAACGCAGGCACAACAAATTGAGGATACGACTGACCCTAAAGAAATTGTCAAAATCCTCGCTGAAAACAAATCCTTGAAGCATGAAATAATATTGCTTATTGGTGGTGTCGGAAGTGGTAAGTCTACTTTTACAGATTACATCCAGGAGGTTAGCCTTCCCGCCGAAGTAAAAGCTCATACGCTATGGGTATCAATAGATTTAAATGTCGCTCCTTTAACCAAAGACAAGATTTATATATGGCTCATTAAACAAATTAGCAACTCATTGAAGAATGCATATGTTGAAATTGATTTTGACGATATTGTTAACATAAAGAAGTTATATTCAGTACAATTGCGTCAACTTGAAAAAGGAGTACTGTCACTTTTTGAAAAACATTCCGAAAAATATAATGAGCTTATTGCAAATAAAATTCTTGAGCTACAAGCTAATATCGATTTAACTCTAAATGCATTGATAAGATTTCTCTGCGCAGAAAGAGGTAAAAGTCTCATAATAGTACTTGATAATTGTGACAATCGAAATCTTGAAGATCAACTTCTCATGTTTCAAGTGGCA
Organism: Nitrospirota bacterium; assembly: GCA_043731355.1. Lineage (GTDB taxonomy): Bacteria > Nitrospirota > UBA9217 > UBA9217 > UBA9217 > GWC2-56-14. The sequence continues at coordinate 1,099 of JAYTJE010000157.1, read as the reverse complement.
AAATGGTTGCAGGATGAGTTAGAATGCCTTATTTTCCTTCCGTTAAGAGACACAACCTACGACCATCACAGGAAAGAGCCGCCCCTCGATACCGTAATTAAGGATTTGGTTTTTCGTATTGACCCCCCCGCACTAATGGAAGTTATCTCTAGACGTGTTGATTTTGCTTTAAAGCAGATGAAATTGAAGGGATCAAACGCTCTGTATTATGATTTGCCAAATGGAATGAGAGTGGAGTACCCCCAATCTGATCAGGGAATGTATCTGATCTGTATATTGCGTTCTCTATTTCAGGCAGATGCTTTTTTCCGTCGAGTAATTGCAGGCATCGCCGGACGTGACATAAGAAAGGGCTTAGAAATATTCCTCGATTTCTGCAAGAGTGGGCATATTAGTTCGGCAGAAATACTAAAGATTAGACATGCGAACGGCACCCTTCCTCTTCCCAAACATGTGGTTACTCGTGTTTTGATAAGAGGAAACCGAAAGTATTACCAGGATGCAAGTTCTGTCATAAAAAACCTTTTTTTCTCTCTTCCAGAGGATACGATTCCCGATCCTAAAGTTCGCATCGCTATTTTACGATGGTTAAAAAACCGTTATCGGCTGCCTGGTTCTAACGGTGTTTGGGGGTATTTTAAAGTAAGTGAACTTATTTCAAATTTAACTCCCTATGGCCATTCCGCTGACCGGGTGCGATTGGAGTTGGATAACTTAGCGAAGGCACAATGTATTCTTGCTGAATCCCAAGATAATAATATTAAGTCTGATGACGAGCTTATTTCAATATCACCCTCGGGTCATGTCCATTTAGATTTGCTTGCAGATGTAAATTACTTAGCTTCCTGTTCAGAAGATGTCTGGTATAAAGATTCCGCAGCTGCGAAACGGATAGCTTTAAGGATCACCGATCAATCAGGGAACGGTCATTTTACCACTAAATCAGCGCTGGAAAATGCCGAGGAACTTCTTACATATTTATCCAACTACCAAAATATGTTCGGCTCCTCAGCAGAATCTGTGCCTTATTTTCGGTTCCGGTAGCTTGCCAAGTGTATGATATAAAGCAACTTGTAGCGTTTCTACGTTCCGATAACCG
>JAYTJE010000156.1:0-5958 GCA_043731355.1 Nitrospirota bacterium | reverse complement strand
GCAGGCGGCGTGGTGGAAGAAGTTCGCAGACAGTTCCGCGAGATCCCGGGCATCATGGAAGGCACCGGCAAGCCCCAGTATGGCAAGTGCGTTGACATCGTGACCAAGAGCGCCATCAATGAGATGATGCTCCCGGCGCTCATTCCGGTCGTGGTACCGGTCGTCGTGGGCCTCTTCCTGGGCAAAGAAGCGCTCGGCGGTGTGCTCATCGGCGCCATCGTGACCGGCCTGTTCCAGGCCATCGCCATGACCTCCGGCGGCGGCGCATGGGACAATGCCAAGAAGTCCTTTGAAGACGGCGTCACGGACAGCAAGGGCGTCGTGCATAAGAAGGGCAGCGAAGGACACAAGGCTTCGGTAACGGGCGATACGGTCGGCGATCCTTACAAGGACACCGCGGGACCGGCCATCAACCCGATGATCAAGGTCATCAACATCGTTGCGCTCCTGATCGTGCCGTTGATCAAGTAAGCAATCAGGCTTCAATAACAGACGAGGGGCTGGCCATAAGGTCAGCCCCTTTTTTATTCGTCGCCTGTCACCCTCAGCCATTGACCATTAATAGTGGTGTTGGTTGCTCATTATTTGGTTGCAATATAATGAGCATATGCTAAGATTATGCCGCGTCATGGCACTGCATATAAAATCATCGAACGAGGCCTTTCAGCTGGAATCCGTGGAACTGGGAAGGGCGCGACTCAGGCTGGGATGCATCGCCATTGCCCTTCTCAAGCCGTTGTTTCTGCCTCTGTTCTACATCAACGCTCCTGAATCCTTCCCGCAGGTTCTCGGCTTGTACTTTGGTCTTGTTTTGATCTGTGCAGTCTCGTATTATCTCTCCTATAAAGTGCAAAATCCCTATGCCCTGTCGATCGTTATGCTTGTATCCACCTATTGGCTGGTTGTTCTCTCCCTCTTCGCCACCGGCATGAGCAACAGCGTTTTCTTTCCCCTGCTTCTGATGTGCATCACCGGGATCGGCCTGATAGCATCCTGGAGTATCATTCATTCGCTGATCGTTTTCGGCCTTATTATCGGTTTCTATTTCGGAGGAGTGCTCCTCTTCGACCCGGCGGTGGACCGGCACAGAATCTCAATCCAGGCCATGGCAATAGGAGACGCAACGCTCGTCGGTACTCTCGGAATCTATCTGCTGGAGCAGGTGCGGCAGAAGGAATTCAGAAAAAGGATCACCGCATACAGGGACCGGGAATCGATCGGCCGGATGCTGCACGATAGCCTGGGCGCGGATTTGCACAATATCAGGCTATTGTGCGAGCTTACGCAGCGGACCGCTCTGGACCGCCGCGAAGTGAGCGATAACATTGCCCGCATCTCTGAAACGTCAAGAAGAGGTTTGGAGGACATCAGGGATTTCCTCTCACTGGAGGACAGAGACCGCATTCCATTGCACGACCTCAGCAATAGAATGCGTGACTACGGAAACCGAATTTTTGTCGACAACGGGACCGCATTAACGTTCCACGGTGCTCTTTCAGCGCCTGAACGCACAGTATCGCACTTTTACGCCTGCAATCTCTATCTCCTATATAAGGAAGCCTTGACCAACGTGGTCAGGCACGCTCATGCAAAAACGCTCGTTGTTACCATGGTCTCCGACGTTAAGAGTCTTAGTTTGGCGATTCGTGTCAATGGTCATTTAAAAGTGTACCAGTTATGGTCATGGAAAAGTGTACCACCCTGGGGCATTTCCCTGTCTTAATGGTTTAAGAGATGTTAGCCTTCTTTTAGCCTTCGAGGTTGGATTTTACCGTTCATGAATGCTCCAGGATCGATTTTCCCGAGGCAGCTCTTTCTATATACCCCTTTCATTGACGCTGTTTTGCTCTTTGAAACCTTTCATTCGATAGCTGTTGCCTTTGATGTTTATGACTCGGCAGTGATGCAACAGGCGGTCGATCATGGCGGAAGCGATCACCGGGTCGCCGAACATCTCTTCCCATTCCGTGAAACTCTTGTTTGAAGTAATGACAGTGCTGGCCCGCTCGTACCGGCGCGAGATAAACTGGAAGAAGAGATGGGCCTCCTGACGGCTTATGGGCATGTAGCCGACTTCATCTACGACGACCAGTGCGCTTCGGGCGTAGCCGCGGCCCCGCGATGAGATTTCCGCGTCCTTCTTGAGCTTGATGATGAGGTCCGCCATGGTCGTAAAGTAGATGCTGATGCCGAAACAGCAGGCCTTGATCGCCAAGGCCGTGGCAAGATGGGTCTTTCCCACTCCCGGAGGTCCCAGGAAAATCACGTTCTCTTTTTTGCCGATGAAGTCAAGGTCGAACAGGCTCATGACCGACCGCTTGTCCAGATTCTCGTGGAAACCGAAATCATACTCGTCGATAGTCCTGGCAAAGGGGAGTCCCGCGATCTTGAGCGAAGTTCGAAGTCTCCGTTCCTCCTTTGCCGATACCTCTTCCCGCAGAAGCCGGTCGAGGAAGACAAGGTGCGTCTCTCCCTTGCTCTGGGCTTCTTCCGCTATGCCAGATAGCAGCTCTTGCGCACGGGTAAGCCTTAGCCGGGAGAGGTTCTCCGTGATGCGCTCCATTATCAGCTCAGACATGGTGCACCCCCAGAAGGGCATCGTAGGCAGAGAGCGGTCGTCTCTGGACCGTCTCGTGGATAAGCCCGTGCTTCACGAGCCCCCGGGTGGCCTTGCCCTTGCCCGCCGGAACTCGATATTTGCGTAATTGTTGCTCTTTATCCTTCTTCAAGGCCTCATAGAACTCCGGATGCGCCAGGAGCTGGCCTTTGGCCTCGGGGATCTGATACGCGGTAACAAGCGTATTATCGTCGTAAACCCGGAGCGTGCCGTTTTTGATCTTCAGAAGCACCGGCTTCCCAACCAGGGTATGAGGCACGACGTAGCGATTGCCCCCGAAGGAAAGCTGGCAGTCCTTGTAGACCGGCCGGAAAACTTTCTCCGACGTGTCGTAAGGCCGGTTAGGCAGCTGCCCCAGGCGCGGCCGCTCGCGCTCGAACCGGATGCTCACCTTTTCTTTTGTCGTGCCGTGGATCCGCTCCATGGCCACGGTGGTGTTCCATTCCTGGACGTCCCGGTTCACCCAATCCAGGTCAATGTACTGGTATCCTCGCCAGAAACGTTCCCGGAGGTAGTTAATGGGCCGCTCCACTTTTCCCTTGTACCATGGCGAGTACGGCGGACAGGCCACGGGTTTGTAGCCATAGTGCGCGGTAAAGTCCAGGAACGTTGCATTGAACTGGACCCGCCCCACGTGCCGGCGGACCACGACGTTCTTCATGTTGTCGTACAGTATCTCCGAGGGGACTCCACCAAAGGCCTGAAAGGCGTTATGATGGCAATCCAGAAACGTCGTCATCGTGCATCGCTCTACAAACTCAATGTACATCTGACGAGAGTACCCCAGCACCATCAAAAACACATACAGGGTGTCTACTTCACCGCTGGCCGAAATGGTCTGGAAATCCGCGAAATCAACCTGGGCCTGGGCGCCAGGCATGGTCTCGAACCTGAGATACGCGATTCGATCCCGCTGTTCCTTCACGAGTCGAATATACCGTTTGACTGTTTCGTAGCTCCCGGAATACCCCTGCTGGACGAGCAAATCATGCATCCGCGTTGCCTGGTAATCCTCGGTGCTGCACCAGTCGCCAATCATCTGATAATAGGGCTCAAGGCCTGACTTCCGAATTACCGCATGGTATTTCGGAAACTCCTTGTCCTCCAGGTACTTCTTGACCGTTCTCCGGTGTATCCCAAGCTTTCGGGCAATTGCCCGGATGGAATACCCTTGTCGCTTTAACGCCCATATGTCCATGCATTCCTCCTTTTCGACCATCGCTCCCTCCCGTTTGTGCGTGATGGTTCGATGGTACGACTTTTTTATGAGGAATGCCCCTTATGGGGTGGTACACTTTTCGTGACCGTTATTGGTACATTTTATCATGACCGGCGACAATTCGAGACGATGGGGCCGGTTTTGATCAAAAAACGCTGTTAGCCGGAAGCCGGGGACTGAACAACCTCAGGGCGCGGGCTGAAGAGCTGTGCGGAGAGCTTGAAATTTTGACGCAGCAAGGACACGGCACTGAGCTTCGCCTTGTCGTCCCGGTGAGCGATGATTAAAGTTGCGATTGTGGAAGACAAGGTGGAATCGCTGGGTTACCTGAAGGCGCTGCTTGGCGGCACAAAAGGGTTCGAGGTGACGGGCGCATATACCACTGGCAATGAAGCGCTCTCCGGGATCGAACAACGGCGGCCTGACGTTGCACTGGTTGACCTGGGGCTCCCTGATATTTCAGGCATTGAGGTTATCCGTAAGCTCAAAGACCTTCGCACGGATATTGAGATCATCGCCTTCACCCTATACGAGGACCGGAAGCATCTCATCGCCGCGCTCAAAGCCGGCGCCTCAGGCTACATTCTTAAGGGCGCGAGCGCCGTCGAGCTCATCCAGGCCATCGAGGCCATCATAAAGGGCGGCTCGCCCATGTCGCCGAGGATCGCGCGGTATATTGTTGAGGATTTTCAGACTGCTGTGCCAAAAAAAGAAAACGCCCTCCTGACACTCCGAGAGCAGGAAACCCTGGAAGGCATTGCCAAAGGACTGCCGGAGAAAAAACTCGCCGAAACGCTCTCGCTCAGCCCGCATACGGTCCACACCTACATCAAAAGCATCTATAAAAAACTGCACGTCAACTCGAAGACCCTCGCGGTCCGTGAAGCGAGGAAAAAAGGAATACTCTGATCTTTCCGCGCCACACCTACCTAATCCATCAGCAACCACACAAACAATTATTTTTGTTGCCCCTATCCGCAGGGTATAGGCCTATCCCCTATTCAGGGTATTGAACAGGGGATGGGGATGTGTTGTATACTCGCTGCAATTATATTATCGACTTACTAAAGGAGGCTTTACGCATGGCGCACGGTAAATTCGAGTTTGTCGGGACCGGTATCGGTTATCTGGGAATTGCTCTGCTTAGTTTTATTTTGACCGTTGTAACGCTTGGTCTCTATGGGCCGTGGGCCTATTGCGCGAAGGTACGCTGGAAAACAGAGCGCACTTTAATCGACGGCAAGCGGCTGACTTTCAAGGGTACCGGGCTCGGGATTTTTGGCACATTTTTGCTCATCGTCGTTCTGTCGATCATTACACTTGGCATTTACATTCCGTGGGGGGTATGCAAGCTTGAAAGATGGAGAATACACAATACCTATTTTGCGGATACGGGGGATGTGGAACAGTAGTGCTTAGAGGATTTTGCATGACTGCGTTCCGATAGGAGAAAAAAATGGACAGTGGCAAAACGTTCGGGTTCGGAGTCGCCGGTTTTTTATTGGGGGCCTCCTTGCTTTTTTAATCGGTTCTCCGGGTTGAATTCCCCGCCGCTTGCGGCGTAATGGGTTTTGATACGGTTCACAATACCTCGCTGCTTGCGGCGAGGAAATTTATTTGCTCGGTGCAATGTTAAACCGTTTTGCGGGTGTAGCTGGGTTTAAATACATACGAACTCAATATGGGTCCTTAAAATTGACGAAACAGGAGATGATAAAAATGGAAAAGATCTTTCAAAGTTTTTTGGCTGTTATATGTTTGGTTGTATTAAGCGGATGTGTCAGTGCGCCGGTTTATGGAGTTCTGTTTACTGCAATTAACGCACCGATAACGGCAACAAGCAATATTGGCGCAACAAAGGAAGGTAGGGGTTCTTGTGCGTCAGTACTCGGATTGGTTGCTGTTGGTGATTGTAGTATCACTACCGCTGCTAAGAAAGCAGGTATTACAAAGATTATGACGGTAGATCATAGTTTTAACACTGTTCTGGGGTTTTTTGCAAAATACACCATCATTGTGAAGGGTTGTAGCCTTCCGCTTTAATAAATCCCCATAGCCGTGCCTCATTCTAAATAAACCAACCCAAAGCGACAGCACTTCGGATTATAATAGCCGCCCTAAG
>JAYTJE010000155.1:0-34073 GCA_043731355.1 Nitrospirota bacterium | reverse complement strand
CAAGACGTTCCACTACCGCGCTCCCCTGGAAATGCAAGGGCGCCTTGTCGAGGGGTCGCGTGTGCTGGTGCCCTTTGGCAGCAGGACCATGATCGGAACGGTCCTCGGTTTTCCGGACAAGAGCGACGCTGCGCGCCTCAAGTCCGTCATCGAGCTCACCGGCAGCACCTTGACGCCGGACCTGCTTGCCCTGGCGCGCTGGATGGCCGACTATTATCTCTATCCTCTGGGGCTGACCATCGAGTCAATGGTTCCTAAAGCCCTCTCCCGTGCAAAACCCAAAAAGAAGAGGTATCTTCTGCTTGCTGATGGCGACCATGATATCGCGGCTGTCCGCGGGCCGAAGCAGAAGGAACTGTTGCAGCTGCTGCTCGAGCGCCAGGTCGAGAGCCTGGAAGAGTTGAAAGCATTTTCTTCCGCCACGATCAAGGCTTTGTGCGATGCAGGCATGGCGACGATCGTGGAGAAGGATGTCGAGTGGGCCGAAGCGCCGGGAGCATTCGTGCCGTGCGTACCGCCTCTGTTGATGCCTGAGCAGGCCGAGGCGGTGCGCCGCATCAGCGATGCGGCGGCGCTTTCCCAGTTCGGCGTATTCCTGCTGCATGGCGTTACGGGCAGCGGCAAGACCGAGGTCTATCTCCATTCGATCAAGCAGCAGGCGGACCTGGGCAGGGGGACCATCGTGCTCGTCCCCGAGATCGCGCTGACGCCGCAGCTTCTGGGCAGGTTCCAGCGGCGTTTCGGGGAACGCGTGGCCGTGCTGCACAGCGGGCTCACTGACCGCGAGCGCGCCGATGAATACCGGCGCATCCAGGCGGGTCAGGTTGATGTTGCCGTGGGCGCGCGCTCCGCGGTGTTCGCCCCCTTTGATCGCGTCGGGCTGATCATCGTGGACGAGGAGCATGAAAACTCCTACAAGCAGGACGAGGGGCTCCGCTACCATGCGCGGGACGTGGCGGTCATGCGCGCGAAATTCCGGAACGCGGTCGCCGTGCTCGGCTCGGCAACGCCGTCGCTCGAAAGCTTTTACAATGCAAAGAATAATAAATACGAATATCTCCGTCTGGCGAAGCGCGTGGACCACCGTCCCATGCCGATCGTGGAGATCATCGATGTAAAGAACCTGCCCAAAAAACAGACCCTCTATGCGCCCCAGCTGATCACGGGGATCTCCCAGCGGCTCGAAAAGAACGAGCAGACGCTGCTGCTGCTGAACCGCAGGGGCTTCTCCTCCGTGATCATCTGTCAGGACTGCGGGGCCGTGATCAAATGCCCGAGCTGCAGCGTGTCGCTCACGTTCCACAAGAACGAAGGGAACCTGAAGTGCCACTACTGCGGATTTTTCACCCGGCCGCCTGACACCTGCGTCTCGTGTCACGGCGTGGACCTCAAACCGCTCGGCTCGGGAACGGAGAAGGTCGAGGAGGAACTGCAGGCCTTGTTCCCCGCGGCGCGGATGCGGCGCATGGACAGCGATTCGGTCAAGGGCCGCGACGCCTATGAAAAGCTGCTGCGGCAGGTGGACCAGGGCTTAGTGGACATTTTGATCGGCACCCAGATGATCGCCAAAGGCCACGACTTCCCCGCCGTGACGCTGGTCGGCGTGGTGGACGCCGATGTGGGGCTGAACTTTCCAGATTTCCGGGCCGCGGAAAAGACCTTTCAGCTCATCACCCAGGCCGCGGGCAGAGCGGGGCGGGGCGAGCTTGCGGGCGAGGTGGTGATCCAGACCATGAACCCGGCCCATTACTCCATCATTCATAGCAGGACCCACGACTATGAGGGTTTCTATAACGAAGAGATCGCCTACCGCATGCAGCTTGGTTATCCGCCCATCGGCCGGTTCATCAAGCTTGAGGTAAAAGGCCCCGACGAAGCCCGCGCCGCGGAGGCGGCCCAGGTTGCCCGTGACCGCATCCACTCCCTTATGCGAGGCAAGGAAACAACCCTGCTCGGCCCGGCGCCTGCCCCGATCGCGCGGGTGCGCGGCCAGTACCGGTTCCAGCTGCTCCTGCTGTCGACCAAACGGGACCATATCCGGATGCTTGCCGCCGAGGGCAGAAACGCGGTAGAGGATAAGTTCGGCAGGAAGTGCCGGGTGATCGTGGATGTGGACCCGGTGAATTTGATGTAGCAAGGATCAGAAGTGAGAAGTGAGAAGTGAGAAAAGCACCACACGTCGTTGCTTGACTTCAGGAGGGCTGGATGGTATGATTGGTCATAATTCTGGTCAACCTGAATGGAGATCATTAATATGAAAACCTTATCGCTGTCGGAAGCCAAAATGAAGCTGAGCAGTCTTATCGAGGCGGTCCAGGCCACGGACGAAGAGGTGCTCATTACCAAAAATGGCGCGCCAGCCGCATTCCTGGTGAGCCCTGATGAATTTGACAGTTTGAAAGAGACCATTGCGGTGCGTTCCGATTCGGCCCTGATGCGGGAGATCAAGGAAGGCCTTCAGGACCTCAAACGAAAAAAAGCGAAGCTCTATACGCTTGAAGAACTTTTCGATTGAGCCTGCGCATGAAACGGCAATTTTACAAGCTTCTCATCGCCGATCATGCGGCGTCAGCTCTGCGCACGCTCCATCCGCATATCAAGAAAAAGCTCAAGACCGCTTTTCGATCGATCATCGATGATCCGTATTCAGGAAAGGCTCTCGTTGACGAACTTGCCGGCCTGAGAAGCTACCGCGTCAGCCGATTCAGGATCATTTATCAGGTAATGCAGGAAAAGCAGATTGAAGTGGTCGCGGTCGGCCCCCGGGACAGGATCTACGAGGAAACGTACCGGCTCGTCAGCAAATACGATAAGCAATAATCGATGACCAAAAAACAAGAAGACAGCGCAGTCACGACTAATCGAAAAGCGCACCACGACTACTTCATCGAAGAGACCGTTGAGGCCGGGCTCGCCCTCGTCGGCACGGAAGTGAAGTCCCTGCGTCTGGGGCTCGCGAACCTGACCGACAGCTACGCCATCGTGAAGAACGAAGAGATGTTTCTGCTGAACGGGAACATCAGCCATTATCCCCAGGGCAACCTGGCGAACCACGACCCGCTTCGGACGCGCAAGCTCCTGCTGCATAAGGAAGAGATCCGCAAGCTCACCTGGAAAATGACGCAGAAGGGTTTCACGCTCATCCCGCTCAAGATCTATTTCGTGCGCGGCAGGGCCAAAGTGCTGATCGGGCTTGCAAAAGGCAAGAAAGCCTTTGACAAACGCGACACGATCAAGGAAAAAGAATCCAAGCGGGAAATAGATCGCGTCATGAGAGAGCGGAACCGCTAACCCCTCACCGAGCTATTATCGGGTCAACATCGTTCACCGCAGAGGACGCAGAGGACACCCTGGAACAAATACCCGAATTTTCTTAAAATCCTGTCCCGGTGTTCGTTTGGATACCCAGCTAATTCCGCTCTTTTTTAACGACACCTTAACTCAGGAACGTGTCTTCCTCTGCGCCCTCTGCGGTAAAAATTTTTTACGTTCACCGGACGCAACCCCAATCCTTTTTAAGCGTGCTAAACTATAAAAGATGAAAGGCTGTTGCTTTTTCAAAAACGGTGAAAAAGGAGGACGTCATGAATAAGCTGCTGCTGGGAATCATGGGTGTGGCAAGCGTATTGTTGATGGCTGGTTTGGTGGAGGCTGCTCCGAAGATCAAAGGGCAGCCGGTGGAGTACACTGCGGGCAGCACGGTCCTGAAGGGCTATCTGGCCTATGACGAGAACATCAAAGGGAAGCGGCCTGGTGTGCTCGTGGTGCACGAGTGGTGGGGGCATAACGAATATGCCCGCAAACGCGCGCGGATGCTGGCCAAGCTCGGGTATACCGCACTTGCCGTTGACATGTACGGCGATGGCAAGCAGGCCATGCATCCCGACGAAGCCGGGAAATTCTCATCAGAGGTCATGAAGCATTTCAACGACGACGGCAAAGCGCGGTTCCTTGCTGCACAGGAATTCTTAAAAATGCAGCCGACCGTTGACCCTGTCAATATTGCGGCCAGCGGCTATTGCTTCGGCGGCGGCGTGGTACTGAACATGGCGCGTCAGGGCGCCGATCTCAAGGGTGTCGCCAGTTTCCACGGCAGCCTGGCGGCGGTTCAGCCTGCGGAGCCCGGCGCCATCAAGGCGAAGATCAGGGTATATCACGGCAGCGCCGACAAGTTCACCACTCCCGAGGGGATCGAAGCGTTTAAAAAGGAAATGACAGACGCCAGGGCTGATTTCAAGTTCATCTCCTATCCCGGCGCTGTTCACAGCTTCACCAATCCGGATGCCACGAAGCTTGGCTTGAAGTACAAACTCCCGCTGGCGTACAATGCAAAGGCAGACAAGCAGTCATGGGCTGACATGACAATGTTCCTGAAGGAGATATTCAAATAAGAGGAGTTCGTCGTCACCGGTGCAAAGGGGCGCGGATCATTCTCTTGGTCTGCGCCCGTGTTCTTTCAGCGTTCGTCGTACTCACCTTAAAACGCTGTTTCTTTGCATCCTTACTAAAAGTTTTCCCCGTTTCGCACGCATGCAAAAAATCCAATTTACTTATTCATAGAAATACAGCAGGTTATACTTTGGCATATTGGATGCAGCTACCAGCAAGATCATAATCCAAAAATCCAGTCCGCGGAGAAAGGAAAAGCTGAAGCGCGACTATTTTTTTGCCCATATAGTTGCATATCATGGAAACTATTTGATTCACTATCTAAGCACAAAGGAGGTAGTACGTTATGAAAAAGTTTTTTCTGGTTTTCCTGTCCACGCTATTTCTGACCGCGGGTTATGCGGCGGCGGAGGACGCTTCATGGCTCGAGATCGGCGGTGATTATCAATACCGGTTCGACGCGCTCAAAGGCACGGTGCATGAGTACTATAGCTTTTCAGATGTCTTTCCCTGGCAACTCGGCGGCATGGTTCCCCCGCCTCCGGCAACAGTAAAAAGCTACGACGTCAAGAATAATTCCCTGATGACCAACCGGTTCGGCCTGAACCTGAAAGCCAATGCCATGGAGGACGTCACGGTCAAGGCGCGGCTGCTCATGTACAAGCTCTGGGGCCAGGAAACATCAGGACCCGCGAACGGAGCATATTTTTCGGACAGGGCGGCTGGGACGAATGACGGGACGATCGGGCATGTTCCCCAGGACAACACCCTGCGTGTTGATTATGCTTACGCCACCTGGAGCGGCATCGGACAAATGCCGCTCTGGTTTTCCATTGGAAGACGGCCGACGACCGGCGGCGCGCCGAGTAATATCAGGAGCAACATCGAAAAGACGGGCAGCGCCGGGGTGCCCTCCATCATGGTGGACTATGCCTTCGACGGAGTCACCATGGGATATGCCCCGGACATTGAGTCGCTGCCCGGCGCTTTCGCGAAGCTTTGCTACGGCAAGGGGTTTGACAGCGGGTTTGTCGCGGAAACCGGGTCCTCGCTCAAAGACACTGATTTTTACGGCGTGATGGCGGCGTTGTATGATACGGAAAATTTGCGGGCACACGTGCAGTACCAGAGAGGCGCGAACATATTTGACGCGCCTTCCGACGGCAGCGCCCTGACCGGTCCGGTGCGGCACAACCTCGGAGACATTGACTGGCTCGGAGGCGTGGTGATGGGCAAGGTGAGTGGTTTCAACCTCTTTGTGTCGGCCGCCCAGAGCAAAACAAAGCCGAGCAATCAGATGTATGAAGTAAACACCTCCACAACTCCGTGGAACCCCAGTACCGCAAGCTACCTGCCTGTTGCGGGAATGCTTTATGATGCGGGCAGCGCGGCGGAGAGCCGGACCGGCGCGGCCGTCTATGTCGGCGGCAGGTATGATATCGCTTCCACCGGCACGAAGGTGGGACTGGAATACAACCAGGGTACGAAAAACTGGATCGGAATGACGCCCGCCTCGGACGACATCTGGACGAGCAAGCTCGGGACGCGCGGGAAGGTCTATGAAATCTACGTCATTCAGGAACTCAGCAACAAACCGATTTCCAAAAAGGGGGAAGCTTTCTTCAAACTTGGATACCAGTCATACAAGTTCGACTATACCGGCAGCAACAACTGGGTAGGGGCGCCGAAGAAAATAGCCGACCTGGCGTCGAGTCCGGCAAATGCCCAGATGCTTGCGCCGATCGACAAGGCAACGGACCTCTATTTGACTTTTGAGGTGCGGTTCTAAGCAAAGCCCGGATTGAGCTCGCCTCTCAACGCGTTGAGAGAATACATTATCAGGAGGAATAACAATATGAGCGGACAGGTGACACGAAGAGAACTTTTGACCATGCTGGGAACGTTTGGGGCGGGCGCGGCGCTCGCGGGAGCCGTCGGATTTCCGTCAAAGGCGGAAGCAAAGGGCGGGTCCACTGAAAAATGGCCCTGGCCCTATGTAAAGCTCGATCCCGAGAAGACCGCCGAACTTGCTTATAACGAGTGGTATCGCGTCTTCTGCGGCGCGGCGGTCATCAGCAGTGTTTTTAGTCAGCTTCGCGAAAAGGTCGGGGACCCATACAAATCCTTCCCCATAGATGCCTATGTTTTCCTTGAAGGAGGAATGGTGGGCTGGGGGACCGTCTGCGGGTCGAATGCCGGAGCGAATATTGTAAGCAACATGATCATCGGACCCAGGATCGCCGGGCCCGAGTGCGAAAATGGCGCGCTGATCGGATCGGAAATGCTGCAATGGTATTCCGAGACGCCGCTGCCCGTGTTTAATCCCAAGGAACCGAAGCAGAAAACAAAGATCATCCAGACGACAAGCCAGTCGCCCCTCTGCCATGTATCGGTCGGCAAATGGATGAAGGAATCCGGCTACGTTCTTTCGAGCCCGGAGCGGAAGGACCGTTGCGCGCGCGTTGCGGCGAGCGTCGCCTACAAGCTTGTGCAGGATTTGAACGCCTGGAAAGACGGCAAGTATGTTTCAAAAGCGAATTGGACCCCTGGCAAGGATGTGGGGATCACGGCGCAGGAAAATTGCACCGAGTGCCATGGCGCCAATATCCCATCGCCGCCAACGGCAAAGAAGCAACCATAGGGCTTGGTCACAGAAAGGCGTGAACTGTTCTGACCTTCTGTGCCCACCCCCATCACGCAGCAATACTTCGGGCCGCCCGGCAAAGGGGCGGCCTGAAGTTTATGTATGGCCCAGCTCTATGACTTCATTCGATCGCCGGCCGCCCTCTCCAGACTTCCCCCCCAATTTGACATCTGCCAAAAAAAATGTGATATAGTAAATTATGAACGAAGCGAGGTGCCGGCAAGGTCGCCGGACCGCGCGGATGGGGCGAGCGTGATGAAAAAAGTGCTGCTGGCACGTGAGCTGAAAAAACCGATCATGGAGAAAAGCGGTTTTCTCGAGCGCACCGGTGTTGCCATCAAGGTCCCGGGCGCGCCCGGTGTCTTTCTGTACGGGATCAAGTACACTGACGTCGGGCCGGACGTAAAGGCGCTGATCGAAGCTGCGGTAAGCAAGTGAGCTGGTAGAAGTGTTTCCTCGTTTCAATTCCCGTCCATAAATCTTCTGTGGAATTGTATTAATTCGTTGGCTAAAGCTCAAAAGAAAAACGAGACATAACCATCTGCGTCACCCTGCGAGCCATAATCACTTGACATTGATAAACAATTTGTTTATTATTCTCCCATGATTCAAACGTTTGCCTCCCCTGAAACGGAACGCTTCTTTGCCACCGGAAAATCACGGCGCTTGCCGCCGGAGATACGCAAACGTGCCGCAATGCGCTTGACGCAGTTGGATGGGGCTACGTGCCTCGAAGACCTGCGTTTTCCGCCGTCCAACAAACTGGAGGCACTGGCTCACGACCGCGCAGGTCAATGGAGCATCCGCATCAATGATCAGTGGCGCGTCTGTTTCCGGTTTAAGAATGGCGAGGCTTATGATGTTGAAATCGTCGATTATCACTAAAGGAGAAACAAACATGGTTAAGAATGGTTTGCCTGCAATTCATCCGGGTGACTTCCTGGCAGAAATCCTCGGAGAAATGGGCATGTCTCAGGCTGAGTTCGCGCGCACTATCGGGGTATCGCCAATGCGGATTTCGCACGTAATCAAGGGAGATCGTCCGGTAACAGCGGAACTGGC
The DNA here is from genome assembly GCA_043731355.1 of Nitrospirota bacterium. Lineage (GTDB taxonomy): Bacteria > Nitrospirota > UBA9217 > UBA9217 > UBA9217 > GWC2-56-14. Next base: position 25,978 of record JAYTJE010000155.1, on the reverse strand, counting down.
ATTGCTGTTTGGTCGCGCGTTCAACCAGTCACCACAGTACTGGCTCAATCTTCAGGCTTCTTATGACCTGAAAATTACAAAGGCAAGCATCGGCAAACGTCTTGCTGGTATCCATGCCCTCGCACATGCTTAATCTTCCGCCGACCACTGTGCGGAAAACAATAGAGTCAGGATCGGGAGTCTGGGATTTCACGCCTCGACGGTGAGCAACGTTGTATGCATACCATAACAAAAGACCCGATTGCGAAACTCTATGATTCCGGAAATCCGGTATTGTCGAGGGTGGTTCGTGATCCCCTTGTTAACCATGTGAAAAGGAAGGCTGTCAAATGAAACTCCTAATAGTCATTGTGCTCTTCTTTAGTTTTACACCAAATGCCTTTGCTCAGCCATTATTAATGAACCGATACGGAAAAGCTATAACAGCACTAAATCATGCTAATACAGAGCGCGAACGTTTCTACGCGCTCAATGATGCAGCTAAAGAGTCATTGAATGCAGGCCACATCCAAGAAGCAAAAAGCTTTGCTGAAGAACTTCAAAAATTAATGGGTCAATATCAAAATGACTGGAATTATGGAAACGCTGTGCAAGATGTGAATATTGTTTTTGGGAGAGTAGCCATTTTAGAAGGCAGGCTTGATGATGCCAAAAAACATCTATTAGAAGCCGGTAAAACGCCAGGATCGCCACAGTTGAATTCCTTCGGACCTAATATGACACTGGCAAAAGAATTATTCGAAAAAGGCGATCGCGAAACTGTTTTGAAATATTTTCAGCTTTGTTCTAAATTTTGGAAAATGAAATTTAGCAAGTTGGACCAATGGACCGAAGATGTAAAAAAAGGAAATAGTCCAGATTTTGGAGCAAATCTTTTGTACTGAAGGTTAACGAACCATTCGGTAGGTAGAGCGAAGAATAATAAGGACAGGTCCTTTGTGTTGATATTTTCGTGACTGTCGAAAAAATTAAATCGGGAGGCTGAGATTTCACGCATAGACGGTGAGCAACGTTGTATAGTTGTGGACAGTAGGATAACACGTGTTCGCATGTCGGAGGCAGCGTGGCGCATAAAGGACTGGAAACTGATTCATGCTGTGCCTGGGATGGGGAAACGTTAGTGCTGAATATTCTCGGCAAACCGAACGCAAAACAGGACGCTATCGGCAAAGTGAAAGGCAGTCAGCTCAAAGTCAGCGTCACTGCCGCGGCAGTGGCAGGGAGAGCAACCGACCACATGGTCCGCTTTCTGGCAAAGGAATTTGGCGTAACAACCAATGATATTGAAGTGGTGTTTGGCCGGTTCAATGTCAACAAACAACTGCGCATCAGAGCTCCCCGGAAGCTGCCGCCGGTCATTGACAAATGTCTGTATGAGAAAAACGGCATGCTTCCCTTTGGACCATAACGAGCGAGCAAAGGAACAAATATGACCGTACCTGAAATCCGGCGCAAACTTCATAAACTTGCTGACAAGGAAAAGGCCAGGCTCCTGCGGGGTTTTTTCAAGACCGGGCCGGGGCAGTACGGCGAGGGAGATGTGTTCCTCGGCATCACCGTTCCCAAACTCAGAAAACTTGCCAGGGAATGCCGCGGGACCACGGTGGCCGATGCGATAACGCTGCTGCGATCGGAGCTCCATGAACAGCGGTTGCTTGCGCTCTTTTTGCTTATCCAGGCGTTTACAGAAGGCGATGGGGCGGTAAAAAAGAAGATTTATTGCCTCTATCTCAAGAACACCCGTTCCATCAACAACTGGGACCTCGTGGACCTTTCGGCGCCGCGCATCGTGGGAGGGCATCTTGTGGACAAGAGCAGAAAGCCGCTCTATGCGCTGGCGAGATCCCGCGATCTCTGGAAAAAAAGGATCGCGATCCTCGCTACGTTCTGGTTCATCAAGGAGGATGATTTTGTGGATGCGCTGGCCATTGCCGGGATGCTGGTGAGGGACGACCATGACCTGATCCATAAAGCAGTTGGCTGGACGCTGCGGGAAGTGGGAAAACGCGATATGCGGGCTGAAGAAGAATTCCTGCAAAAACATTACCGCGCCATGCCCAGGACCATGCTTCGCTATGCCATTGAACGGTTCCCGGAGGGAAAGAGGCAGCGGTATTTAAAGGGGAAGGTTTAAATCTAAAAGGAACGGTAGGTCCTACTTCGCGGCTGAGCCGAGGTTCTTCAGCATCTTCCGTTGTTTACTGGTTGTTTTCAGGGCTTTCGTGACCTCTTTGTTGCCTGGGTCGAATGCCAGGACCTTGTTCCAGATCGAAGACGCCCCGTCGAGGTCATCCTCCCGATATTTCACCAGAGCCAGCTCCATAAGCGCATTGGAGCATGAGCCGATCCGGTTGCGCAAATAGGCCCTGTCAAAAGACAAGGGTTCCTGAAAATCTCTTTTTGTAATTCCGCTCTCCAGCAGAATATGGTAGATCCCCCCGGCTTGTGAAAATACGCCCTGTTGAAATGCCGTGTCCGCGGCAAACCTGATCCGGTCTCCGGTCCTGACATAGTTATGCCGCAGGTCCGGATCATGCCCGTACTTATCGTCGGCAGCGGCATAGAGAGCGAGCGCTTTTTTGTACTCACCCAGTGCGACCTGTGACTGGGCCTGTTTCACGGTGTCCGCGATCGCCTGGGGCCTGCTCTGGAACGTGGCGCAGGACGCCAGAAGCGCGGTCAGCGAAAAGCAGAGGAACATTGACAGGACGTGACGGCGCAGAAACATCAATATATTCTCCTTGAAAGAATGTCGGTCTGTGCGGCCTGCCCGGCAAGCACCTGATGAAAGACCTCGACGACTTGCGGGTTGAACTGGGTGCCTGAACAGCGGTCCAGTTCCTCCAGCGCGGCGAAGGCGGAGCGGGGTTCCTTGTATGGCCGAACCGAGGTCATGGCGTCGAAAGCGTCGGCAACGGCGATGATGGCGGCGTGCAGAGGAATGTCCTCACCGCGCAGTTTGTCGGGATAGCCCTGCCCGTCATACCATTCATGGTGATGCCGTACCGCGGGGATGTACTTTTGAAGCGACGATGCGCGGCTCAGGATCGCGGCGCCATATTCACTGTGATTGGCGACCTCGCGGTGCTCTATTGCGTCCAGCGGACCGTCCTTAAGCAAGAGGGCATCCGGCGTCTTGAGCTTGCCCACGTCATGGAACAGGCTGGCGACCTCGATGTCCTCCAGTTCTTCCGGGGAAAACCCGTAGGCCTCCCCGATCCTGCGCGCGAGCTTCGCCACCCGCGTGGAGTGGCCCTGCGTATAGGGGTCCCGCGCGTCGATGGCGGCCGAGAGCACCTTGACCGTGGAGACGTAGGATTCTTCCAGTTCAGCGGCCGTGGCGCTGAGCTTGTGCTGCTGCCGGGTGATCTGGTCGGTCATCTGGTTGAAGCTGAAGGTCAGTTTTCCGAGTTCGTCGCGGGAGTAGATCCGGAGCTTCCTTCGTCTGCCTGCTTTCAGTTCCTCAACGCCAAGCGACAGCTCCTTGATGGGCCGCGCCACCACGGACGAGAGAATAACAATGCATCCCGCGCCCAGGAGCATGACGATCGCGAAGCCCATGAGTATCCGGTTGCGGGTTTCGGTGCGGGCGGCCCGCAGCAGGGAGTTGTTGATGCCGATGACGACGCTGCCCATGGGTATGTTCCTGTATACCACCGGCGTCGTGATCTCAAGAAACAGGCCGGAGGCATTTTTTACCTGATAGATCATGGTACCATCGCTGCCCTGGCTGATCAGTTCTCCCGGGGACAGGGTCAATTTTTCGCCCCGTTCAGTCACCCGGGTATGTGCCACGGTCTTCAGGGAGGTGTCGGCTACGGCCACATAGTCTACGTCGGGATTCGCCCCTTTCACCCGGGCAACGATGTTGTCCAGTCCCAGCACGTCGCCGGCAAGCATGCTGTACGGCGCCAGTGCCGCCGTGCTTTTAGCCAGCGCTTCAGCGCGTTTGGCGACCTCATCGGCGATGCGGCTGTTCATGGTCTGCACGGTAAGAAAAGAAAAAATGCCGGCAGTGACCAGCAGCAAAACGGTAATGAACAGCGCGATCTTGGAACGCAGTGTTGTAAAAGGTATTATGCGCATGGCTTGTTTGTGCTCGTTCTCCTGACCCGGTCCAGGCATCTTCTTAGCACAGTTCAGCGACTGAGTCAATGAAACGTTGTGTGCACTGAGTGCAACTCGAAATGGAGACGGAAGCGTGTACCGAATTGCTTTGACCAGCTCGAAAGAATTACGCTATAATAAGAACACATATAGTTGCAGACGGAGGACAGGTGCAAAAAGGAAGCAGCTGCATACCGGAGGTGGTTGATGGGGACCGAAGAGCGGGTGGCGGCACGGTTCAACAACGGGAAGGTGCTGAAGGGGTATGTAAAGGACTTTACCGCTGATTCCGACATGGTCTTTCTGGACGAAGCCGGGAGCGGGATGCATCATATTATCCCTATCAACGATCTTAAAGCACTGTTCTTTATCCGCACCTTCGAAGGCGACCGCGAGTATCGCGATAAAAAGGCTTTCGGCGTCAGCTCTTCCAAAGGCCGCAAGGTGTTCATCAAATTCAAGGACAAGGAATCCCTTATCGGATTCATAGACGGCGAGGTTCCCTTTCAAAAAGGGTTCACGCTCACCAGGCTGGACGGCACCGTAGACACCGGGTTCTTTATGGCGCCCTCGGACACCGATAGTAATAATATAAAGGTTTTCGTGGTCGGGAGTGCGATCGAGAATGTGACGATCATGGTGGTGTAGGGAAAAAAGATAAGATAAAAAAGACAAAAAAGCCGGGGCATGATGCCTCGGCTTTTTCACGTCATGCGTCCGGATGAACGACGGCTACTGTAACTGCGGAGCAACGGGAGCGGGAGCAGGCGCTGCAGCTGCCGGTTCGTCAGCCTTGATCTTTACGGGGGTGAAGCCGGGGTCCAGTTCGTAAGCCTTGTCGAAATTCTCCATGGCTTTTGTCCGGTCCTCTCCGTCGCTCTTTTTGCTTTTCATATAATAGGCATAGCCGAGATAGTAGAACGCCGGCGCCTGCGGATCGATGCCGACCGATTCTTCGAGCGCCTCGATCGCGGCATCATAATGGCCGAGCATAAGGTCTGTTACGCCTTTATTGGTCAGGGCAGCGGCATCCGCCGTGTCAAAGAGTTCATCCGCCGCATGACCGGACCCGGGCAGGATGCAGAGCATCATAATGATTGCGACGAACATGACTGGCTTTTCCATTGCCGCCTCCTTGAACGTTATTTGTCTAACCATATCATAGTGTTTGCGTTTGTGTCAACCGTATGTTTGCGCGAAGAGGTACGGAGAAAAAAACTTTGACACTGAAAAGGCATGATGGCTTATGATCACCTCGGATAAATCATAAACGATTCCGACGAATTTAGGAAAGAATTGTCGAAGACACGATAATTCATGTTGACTATAAAATCAAACAGTTACATAACTATCACCAGAAACAAATTCGACAATATTTACCTGCTAATCATCTTCATTCCTACCCGATCACAAATAAAGTTCATAAAAACAATGTATTCTGAGTTTGGCACACGGCTTGTAATGCAAGTGACAAAGCCTGAGCAATGGATGCTGCCAAAACCCCTCCTTCTCCCCCGAAGGACCCCCACCGGCAGTGTCCATTGTTCGAGCTTCTTAAGTTTGGGTTTCCAAGAGCGGAGGTATAGGACAATGTTTTTTCAATCTCATGGTTTCGATATGATAGGTCCTGATGAACTGAATAAAAAGATCGCCTCAGGCGAGGATTTCCTGCTGCTCGATGTGCGGACTCCCCAGGAGAACGCCGCGGACGCGATTGCGGGATCGTACCTGATCCCGGTGCAGGAACTGGGGTCACGGGTGAAGGAGCTTCCGAAGGACAAAGAGATCGTCGTGTATTGCAGGGTCGGCAACCGGAGCGCGTATGCCAGCGCACACCTGGCGCGGCTTGGCTACAAGGTAAAAAATCTCGAAGGCGGCATTGTTGTCTGGAACAACGCAATGGTCTCGTAAGGGTGATCGGCATGAATACACTTTTCCGAAAAACAATACGGGTCATGGCGTGCACCGCGCTGTTCCTTCTCCTGATGGCGGCTGTAGCGGTCTACAGCTATGCAGCGGAGAGCCTCACGCTTGCACAGGCAGTCGAAGCGGCGCTCAAGAATAATCCGGGGCTCAAAGCGGCGGATGCGCAGATCGAGGCAACCGACGCGGGAAGGCTCAAGTCCGCATCGGGTTTTCTTCCGAAGGTGACGCTCTCCGAGATCTGGAGCAGGTCGGACAATCCCTTGATGGCGCTCGGCGCCAAGCTGAACCAGGAGATCGTTTCTCCGGCGGACTTCAGTCCCGCGGTCATGAACAACCCCGACCCCATGAGCAATTACAATACGAGGCTGTCGGTGATGCAGCCGGTGTTCAACGGCGGCAGGGAATATATCGGCAGAACGCAGGCAACGCTTGCGCGGGACGCCTCGGTCCAGGACCGGGAACGGACGCGGCAGGAAACTATCTACAACGTGGTGAAGGCCTACTACGGGCTGTTGCTGGCAAAGGAATATCACCAGGTGGCGCTCCGATCGCAGGAAACCAGCCAGGCGAACGTGAAGCTCGCCGAGGCGCGGTTCAACGCGGGCGCCGTGCTCCAGTCCGATCTTTTGCGCGCCCGGGTACAGCTGGCGGAGGTGCGGGAGATGCTGACCCGGTCGGAGAACGGCATCAAGCTGGCCGAGGCGAACCTGGCCTTTTCCCTGGGCGCGCCGCAGGGGACGGAATATGAACTGGAGGGGGCGCTTGAGGTCCAGCCGACCCCGATCGACGTGAACGCGGCGGTTGACGAAGCAACGGGAAAACGGCCGGACCTGATCTCGATGGGTCTGAACCGGCAGAACGCCGAGAAGTCCGTGGGCCAGGCGCGCACCGAGTATCTTCCGAACCTGAACCTCATGGGCCAGATGGACTGGAACAGCGACCAGTTCGCGGGCAGCAGCGCAAAAAGCTGGGCAGTCATGGCCGTGCTGCAGTGGAACCTTTTCGACGGGCTCGTAACAAGGGCAAAGGTGAAGGAGGCGATCGCAACGAGCAGCAGGATGCGGTCGCTGGAAGAACAGACCCGCTCTGCGGTCCAGCTCCAGGTAAGACGGGCTTTCTACGATCTGTCATCGTCAACGGACCGCATTGCGGCCACCTCCTCATCGGTGCAGGAGGCCGAGGAGGGACTCAGGATCGTGCAGAAGCGGTACGAAACAGGCATGACGACCTTTGTGGATGTGCTCGGCGCGGAGAGCTCGCTCATCCGTGCGCGGACCAACGCGCTCCAGGCGCTCTATGACAATAATATCTCGCTCGCCGAGCTGAAGCTGGCGACGGGAACGCTGTGAAGAACGGTGAATAGTGAATGGTGAACGGGAATGAGGAGAGCATAATGAATATCTTGACCATAAAACAGAAGATCAAGCTGATCGACAGAAAAAAACTCTATGGAGCCTCCGTGCTGGCAGCTCTGGCGGTCCTTGGCGTAGGATACGGCTTATTCGGGAAAGAGACGAGCTATGCGGAAGCAGGGAAGACGGTCGAGGCGATCATCCCGGTATCGACGGTAACGATCGCACCGAAGACCATCGATGCGGTGGTGTCCGCGGTCGGGACGCTCAATTCCCGGAACAGCTCGGTGCTGTCGAGCAAGATCATGGGAAAGGTTGTGGAGGTGCGCGCGAAGGAAGGCGACCACGTTTCCGCGGGCGCGCTGCTGCTCAGGATCGAGAGCGGCGAGATCAGCGCCCAGGTCTTTCAGGCGCAGGCCGCTTACCATAATGCCAAATTGCAGTATGACCGGGTAAAACGGCTCTTTGACGAGAAGGCCGCCACTCAGATGGAAATGGACCAGGCCACGCTGGGACTTGATTCCGCGAACGCGGGCTTGAACGGCGCAAAGGCAATGGAAAGCTATACGATCATCGAAGCCCCGATCTCCGGCCAGATCGTCGAAAAGCATATCAACCTCGGAGAGATGGCGCTGCCGGGCCAGCCGATCCTCAAGATCGAGGACAACCGAAACCTGCGGCTCGAAGTGACGGTGCGGGAGCAGGACCTTCGCTTCATACAGGCGGGCAAGCCCGTGATCGTACAGATCGACGCTTTGCCCGGCAAGGACATCAAGGCATTGGTGACGCAGGTCGTTCCCGCGTCGGATGTGCGGACCCATTCCTTTATCGTAAAAATAGACATTCCGTCCGACAAACGCCTGATCACCGGCATGTACGGCAAGGCCCTGTTCAGCACCGGCAGGCGCGAGGGCATTGTGATACCGAAAACAGCCGTCGTCGAGCTCTCGGGCATTACAGGCGTGTATCTCGTATCAACCGAAGGGAGCGCGGTCTTTCAGATGGTGCAACTCGGAGAAACGACAGGAGACAGTGTTGAAGCAGTGACGGGTCTGAAAGCAGGCGACCGGGTGATCGTGAGCAGGCATGAGACGAGACTCGACGGCCGACAGGTTGTCGTGGCGCAGAAATAAATTTTTGTAGAATGACAGCTCGCACTAAAAAAATTCTTTGACACGGATAAAATCGGATAAAAATATGATTTTCACGAATACGTCAAGGTCCTTGACCTATCCGCCTTTATCATAAATAAATCCGCCGTGATCCGTGTCAAAGGTTCTACTCCCGGTTTTCTAAGGTGTTAAAATGAAACTTAATATCAGCGGCAAGATAACACAATACTTCATCAACTCCCAGCTCACCGTGCTGCTCATGGCGGCGACGACGGTCCTGGGGCTGTTCGCGCTCTGGTTCACTCCCCGTGAGGAAAATCCGCAGATCGTGGTCCCGGCGGCGAACGTGATGGTCATGCTGCCGGGCGCGAGCGCGAAAGAGGTTGAGGAGCTGATCTCTAAAAAGCTGGAGGCAAAGCTCTGGGAAATACCGGGCGTCGAGGACGTGTACTCGGTCTCGATGAATTCCCTGTCCGTCGTGACCGTGAAGTTCTTCGTGGGCCAGGACAAGGAGCGGTCGCTGGTAAAGCTTTACGACAAGCTCATGTCGAACATGGATTTCGCGCCTCCGGGCGCCTCGCAGCCGTTAGTGAAGCCCATTGATGTGGACGATGTGCCGATCGTGGCGATCACGTTTTCGGCCGCGCCCGGATCAAGCTATGACGACGCGCAGCTCCGGACCGTTGCCGATCATGCGCTCGACGAACTGCGGAAAGCGCCGGGCGTGGGCAACACGGTCATCATCGGCGGCAGGAGCCGTCAGGTGAGGGTGACCCTCGATCCCTTGCGCGCTTCCGGGTACGGTTTGTCGCTCCTGCAGATAGCCGGCGCGATCACCGTGTCGAACGCGAACCTGATCTCGGGAGACCTGGAGCAGGGGAACAAAAAAATGACGCTGGAAACCGGCGGGTTTTTCGGCAGCGCGAACGAGCTGAAGAACGCGGTCGTGGGCGTGGCGAACAACAAACCGGTCTATCTTGGCGACGTGGCCGAGGTTACGGACGGGTTCGAAGAGACGGTGAAGCTGACGCGCATTGCCTTCAGCACACGGGCCCATGAAGGCATAGCTTCGCCGGGTGACGGCGCCGAACGGCCCGCCGTGACCATAGCGCTTGCGAAGAGGCAGAAACTGAACGCCGTGCAGATCTCGGGCCAGATACTTGCCAAACTTGACGAGCTCAAGAAGAATGCCATCCCGGCGGGAATCAATGTCACGGTCACGCGCAATGACGGGAAGACAGCCAACGATGCCGTAAACGAGCTTGTGTTCCATCTGGTGGTCTCGATTCTTGTGGTGCTTGTCCTGCTGTTCTTCACCCTGGGCTGGCGCGAGGCGGCAATTGTGGCGCTCGCCATCCCGCTGACCCTGTTCCTCACCCTTGCCATCGGCATGGTGGCGGGGCAGACCATCAACCGGATCACGCTTTTCGCGCTCATCCTGTCCCTGGGGCTTTTAGTGGACGACGCCATCGTGGTGGTCGAGAACATTCACCGCCACTACAAACTGCGGCAGCACTCCCGGCTGCAGGCCGCGATCATGGCGGTGAACGAGATCGGCATGCCCACGATCCTGGCGACGCTGACCGTTGTGCTTGCCTTCATTCCCATGGCTTTTGTGACGGGAATGATGGGGCCGTACATGATGCCCATTCCCTTTAACGTGCCCGTGGCCATGATCGTTTCGCTCGTGGTGGCCTTCGTGGTGACGCCCTGGGCGAGCTACCGGCTGATGAAGGCGGATCATCACGAGGAAACGCCGCTGCCGTTCGAAGAGACGAGAAGCTACCTTCTGTACAAAAAGGTCCTTGCGCCGCTTTTGGTGAACGCAAAGAAGCGGAAAATATTTCTGGGCGTCATTCTGGCGGTCTTTGTTATCGCCATGAGCTTTCCCCTGTTCCAATTGGTGAAGTTCCGCATGCTGCCGAAGGCGAACAAAAACACCTTCCTGGTATCGATCGACATGCCCGCGGGCACGGTGATCGAGGAGACGGACCGGGTCGCGCGCGCGGTCGGCGAACATCTCAAGCGGCTGCCCGAGGTCAAAGACTACGAGACCTTTGTGGGGACCGGTTCCGTCATGGACTTTAACGGACTGCTCCGGGGCGGCGCGTTCCGCGAGGCAAGCCACTTTGGCGACGTGCGCGTGAACCTGATCGATAAAGAAGAACGGAAAAGCTCAAGCGAAAAGCTCGTGCTGAAGCTCAGGCCCGAGCTCTCAAGGCTGGGACAGGAATACGGCGCGAACATCAAACTGGTGGAAGATCCTCCGGGCCCGCCGGTCCGTGCAACAGTGGTGGCTGAGATCTACGGCCCTGATTACAACAAACAGCGCGAAATCGCCGCGAATATCAGGACGCTTTTTGGAAAGACCAGCGAGGTCGTGGACATCGACGACAGCGTGAAGGAGAAGCAGGACAAGTACCAGCTGATCGTGAACAAGGAAAAAGCGGCGCTCATGGGCATTTCGACGGAGCAAATCGTCCAGACCCTGCGGATCTCGGTAGCCGGTATGGCGGTTTCTACGCTGCATCAGCCGCGCGCAAAAAATTCCGTGGCGATCATGCTCAGGCTGCCGAAAGGCGACCGTACGGGCCTCGCGGACATGGACAAGGTCTTTCTCTCCAGCCCGCAGGGCAGCCAGGCGCCGCTCTCGTCGCTCGTAACGATCGTGCCCGCGGAGATGGACAAGGCGGTGCATCACAAGAACCTGGAACCCGTGACCTATGTGTACGCGGAGATGGGAGACCGGAGCCAGGTCTATGCCGTGCTCGACATGATGCGCTATCTCTGGAAGCACCCCGTGCCAGAGGGATACCGGATAAAATGGGACGGCGAGATGAAGCTGACCCTTGACGTGTTCCGCGACCTGGGCGCCGCCATGGGCGTGGCCCTGATTGCGATCTATCTGCTTTTGGTCGGCAGGTTCCGGTCGTTCACCATTCCCTTAGTCATCATGGCGTCGATCCCGCTCTCGATGATCGGCATCATGCCGGGTTTTGCCATGACGAACGTTTACTTCAGCGCCACATCCATGATCGGCGTGATCGCCCTGGCGGGCATCGTGGTCAGGAACTCCATTGTGCTTTTGGAGTTTATCCTGGACAAGAAGCAGGAAGGCCTGCCGCTGGAACAGGCGCTGATCGAAGCGGGCGCGATCCGCTTCAGGCCGATCGTGCTGACCGCCGCGGCCGCGATCCTCGGCTCCGCCGTGATCGTGACCGACCCGGTCTGGTCGGGCCTGGCCCTGGCGCTCATCTTCGGAATGCTGGCGTCAACGGCGCTGACTCTGGTGGTGGTGCCGCTGTTCTACTATATGATGGAGAAGAAGCGGTGGGAGCAGGCGGGAAGTTAGGAAGGTAGGAGGTTAGGAGGGAAAGAGGGTAAGAAACGACGCATTCCTTCTTACCTTCGTACCTTCTTTCCTTCAGATTCAATTGGAGGTACCATGTCAAACACCGGTGTCAGCATAGAATGCAAGAACTGGATCAGTACGGTCACCATCGACAGACCGCCTGAAAATTATTTTGACCAGGGGCTTCTTTCGCAACTGAACAGGACGGTTAGTGATATACTGTTGCGTAAAGACGAACTTCGCGTGGTCCTGATCGCTTCCCGGGGCAAAAACTTCTCAGCCGGGATCGATTATGCGGGTTTCGTCAAAATGACGAAGGACGAGGCGGGCCATTTCGCCGAAGTGGGCTACAACCTGCTCAAACATATCGAGGACCTGCCGGTCCCGGTGATCGCGGTGTTACAAGGCGAGACCACGGGCGCCGGTTTGGGGTTTGCCCTTGCCGCGGACCTCAGGATCGCGGCTGCGGACGCGAAATTTTCATTTCCCGAAGCGCAGTTCGGTGTGCCGCCCATTTTCGGTTCGTCACAGCGGCTTTATAAAACGGTCGGAGTCGGCAGGGCAAAGGAACTGTTGTTCACCGGCCGGACCGTTGATGCCGAGGAGGCGCTTCGCATCGGGTTGGTGAACATGGTTGTTCCCACCGAGACGCTCGAAGAAGAGGCGAATAAATTTGCACTTCGCATTGCCGGGAACAGCCTGAGCTCGCTCCGCTCGATCAAAATGCTCATCAACTTCGGACTGAACGAGGGCTACGACGTGGGGTTGCGGCAGGAGGTCACGGCGTTCAGCGAGGCGTTTAACCCGGATACGAACCAGTGGGAAAGACTTTAAAGGCAGGGTCCAGGAGTCAGTAAAAACATCAGGAGGAAACAACAATGACAATCAGCGCATGGCATGTTATGCGGGAAAAAATCAGTGTCACGCCGGACACCTCGGCCCGGGAGGTGGCGATGAAGATCATATCGTCGGGACTTGCCGCAATGCCGGTCGTGGATGAAAACCGGGAGCTTCTCGGCGTTGTCTCGGAAAACGCCATCCTGGACGCGATCAGGGAGGACCGGGACCTGGAGGGCATCCTGGCTTCGGCGATCATGGTCCCCGCGCCGAGCATCGCGGATGCGGCAACGCCGACCAGGGAAATCATCTCGCTGCTGCTGAAAAGCTGCTGCTCCGTTGTCGCGGTCGTGAAGGAAGGGAAATATGTGGGAGTGATAAGCAGACACATGATGATGGACATATTCACTTCTCCGAACTATTCGCGCTTTGCATCAAAGGAGCGGAAAGCGCCGTTTGCGTGCAAGTGATTTTTTTGCCTTGACAGGGTTCCGTCCCATGAGTATTATGCTTTACGTTTTCAGTGCACGGGAACGCGGTAAATGTCAGTTTTTTGCGCGGTTTCGCGGAAGGAGATTTGAACATGCCATTTTATGAATATATGTGCGGCGCCTGCGGCAAGGATTTCGTCCTGCTTCAGTTGATCACCGCAAAAGAAGAAGATACGGTCTGCCCCTATTGTGAGCAGAAACAGGCGAAAAAACTTCTTTCCAAGTTTTCTTCAGCCGGTCCAGGCTCAAGCTGCAGCATCGCCGGGCATTTCGGCGGCGGTTGAGGATCCTGACCGGTCCGCCGTGAGCGGATCCAAAAATCTGTAAGGGCCTGAGCGTCGCCGAGACGCCCAGGCTTTTTTATTCACGATCAGGTGCGGAACGTATCTTTTACCGCAGAGCGAAAAGCGATCATAGCCATGGCTGATGTGACTCTCCGTACATTTCTTCACCCCCGGAACTGGTATGCGCTGCTCATCCTGGCCTGCGTCATCATTATCAGCTGGCTGCCGCAGCCGGTCCTCTGGTTTTTGGGCAACGCCCTGGGGTGGTCCTTTTCCCTGTTCAATTCTCCAGCGCGGCGCGTTGCCTCGCGGAACATCGAGCTCTGCTTCCCCGAACTCAGCCCGGACGAGCGCAGGCAACTGCTCGGGCGTCACTTCCGATCCGCCGGTGTCGCGGTGCTGAACCTCGGCGTCGCCTGGTTCTCGCCTGCATGGAGGATCCGGCGCGTCGTCACCCTGCGCGACGAGCGGTATCTAACGGCTGTTCTGGAGAAGGGTAAGAACGCCATCCTGCTTGCCCCTCACTTCATCGGTCTTGATATCGGCGGGATCCGCCTGGCCATCGATAGAAAGATGGTGTCCATGTATCGGAAATCGAGAAGCCCGTTCCTGGAATATCTCTTCCGGCGCCGGGGCCGGTTCGGCGGCATCATGGTGATGCACCTGGCCGGCCTGAGGCCGGTCCTCAGGAACATTCGAGACGGCTTGCCGTTCTACTACCTCCCGGACCAGGACATTGGCGAGCGTTCAAGCGTGTTCGCGCCGTTCTTCGGCATTCCCGCGGCAACGGTGACGGCGCTCAGCCGCATTGCGGAGAGCACGAACGCAGCGGTTGTCCCCTGCACCACCCGCATATTGCCCCATGGCCGGGGTTGTGAAGTGCGGTTCTATCCTGCTTTGGAGAACTTTCCCGGAGCGGATCCTGTCGAAGACGCCAGGCGCATGAATCGACAGGTCGAGCAGTTGGTCCGCGAAATGCCGGAGCAGTATATGTGGTCGTACCGCAGGTTCAAGACGCGGCCGGACAACGAGCCGTCGCTGTATAGTAAAAAATGATTCGGCGTTTGCAATGAGGATTTCCGAGCGGAGGGGTATGCAGATCGCAAAAGCCTGGGAGCGTAAAGCCTCAGGTTTTTTTGTGAAATAATCACCATCTTTGATATGATAAATTGTAGATATGCCGGAAGTCGGATTGTCTCCGAAGTCTGCGCTTTCGATCTCCTCACGTTCATAGATACTTCTGCGAAATTCAGCCTTGACAAAACATATTTCAGTGTTGTATTGTTATTACAACAGAGGCGAAAGGAGGTATCAATATGTCGGCTAAGTTGACATTTGGAGACTTCTTCAAAGAGAAACGAATCGGTCTGAAAAAGACCCTGCGCCAATTCTGCATGGAAAACGGTTTCGATCCAGGCAATATCAGCAAGCTCGAACGGGGGCTCATGCCGCCGCCGCAGGGGAGCGACAAACTCGAAGAATACGCCAAGTACCTGCAGATCAAAAAAGGCACTGACGATTGGTACCAGTTCTTCGACCTGGCCGCTGTTGAAGGCGGGCGCATTCCTGAAGAGCTGCTGAACGATGCAAAGATCGCGGCAAGTCTGCCGATCCTGTTCCGGACCTTGCGGGGGAAAAAGATATCCGAGAAGAAGCTTGATGAACTGATGGAGATGATCCGTAAGGCATAGCCCATGACCAAAATCCCCATTCACAGTTATGAGGATTTACGAAAGAAGGCCGATGAGTTTTTGCGCACCTATAGCCCCACCGGCACGATCCCCGTTCCCATCGAGGAAATCGTCGAATTCGAATTTGGTATCAATATCGTTCCCGTTCTCGGGCTCCAAAGACAGCTTGAAGTGGAGGGCTTTACATCAAGTGACCTTAAGAACATCTATGTTGACGAGTACGTATATACGGACTATTTGAACCGTTACCGCTTTACACTGGCCCACGAAATAGGGCACGTTGTTTTGCACAGAAATTTGTACGACGCGCATAAGTTCAAATCCATCGAGGGCTGGAAAGAGTTCATCAATTCCATGACCGAGGAAGAGCATGGATGGCTTGAGTATCAGGGATACGCTTTTGCCGGCTTGGTCCTCGTACCGCGCGAGCCTTTGGTCAAGCATACCGGCGAATGGGTCAAGAGAATAAAAAGCAAAGGAATTTCTCTTGAGCAAAACAGGGACTTCGCCTGGGATTTGATCACCGAGCATTTGGGGAAAGAGTTTCAGGTGTCGGCGAGTGTTATAGAAAAACGGTTGGAGAAGGACAGTATCAGAGGAAAATATTTAAAATAAGCATGAAGCATATTTGAGACGGTTTAATCTATGTCACTTGCCTTAATACATAATAAATTGGGTTGGCCCGCCCCGGAGGAGATACGAAATCCTTCTGGAGAGGGTGCGCACATTTTTGCTGAATTGGTTCAAGCTAAAATCGAGAGATCGATTTCTCGGTATTCTGATGCCTTGAATGTAAAGGTCGGCGTACTTTCGCGCAACCCTCATGCTACGATGACAGAGGCACCGCTGGCGATTATTGTCGAGTTTGATGGAAAAGCGGGGGATCAAACGCTTCGTGCACTGCAGCATCTAGCCTGGAATTTCTCACATAGTCCGACAGTCATCACGGTTGAGCCTGATCTATTACGCGTGTGGACCTGTTGCGAACCGCCTGACAATGATCGACCGCTTCATGGCTACATCGTACAAGAGCTGTCGATTGCTGATCTTGCTAACTCTCAACCTACAGAGATAACGAAACGAGCAGCTCAAGTTCTTCATTGGATCAACCTTGTGTCGGGCCAGTTCTTCCGCGCTCATTCTGAACGGTTCAACCGCGACCAAAGAGCCGATCAGATGCTGCTGAGTAATCTCAGACATGTGCGACACATGTTACATGAAGAAGGTCTAGTGGATGATGATATTTGCCATGACCTTCTTGCGCGTATAGTTTTTGTTCAATTTTTATTTGACCGGAAGGACTCAAAAGGTAATTCTGCCCTAAATAGAGCCAAGCTGTTTAGCCTTCATGAAGCAGATATCCTGAAGAATGAGCATGCGGACTTCATTAGCGTTTTAGAGGACTATGATGAAGCTTATCGTCTTTTCGATTGGCTGAATAGCAGGTTCAATGGTGATCTCTTTCCGGGTAAAGGTAGTACGCCCAGTGAGCGGGAGCGCGGCTGGCGGCAAGAAAAAAAGCATGTAAAACCCAAGCATCTCAAATTGCTTAGAGATTTCATCAAGGGTGACTTAAATATGCCCAAGGGGCAGTTGTGCTTGTGGCCACAGTATGCTTTTGATGCCATTCCACTGGAGTTCATAAGCAGTATTTACGAGGCATTTGTAAGTGAAAGGGCGTCCGGCGAAGGCATATACTACACACCACCGCATCTGGTCGATTTTATTCTTGACCGCGTATTACCGTGGGACGGTACCGCGTGGAACTTGAGGGTTCTCGACCCGGCTTGTGGTTCCGGCATTTTTCTTGTGAAGGCTTTTCAGCGGTTGATTCATCGCTGGAGAAAGGCGCATCCGGGCCAAGTTATCCGAGCTGAAATTCTTCGTGTGTTGCTGGAGAAGAACTTGTTCGGTGTGGATAAAGATCCTCACGCTGTACGCGTGGCGTCGTTCAGTCTTTACCTCGCCATGTGCGATGAGATTGATCCTAAATACTACTGGTCGCAGGTAACATTTCCTGCAATGCGAGAACGTCAGCTCATTAATTCTGATTTTTTTGAAGAAAACCACTCAGGTTTTAGCACAGAAAAAAATGCTGCTAGCTATGATCTCGTTATTGGTAACGCTCCATGGGGTGAAAAACTCCTGACTGATGCAGCAAAGGACTGGGCAAAAGATGAAGCTCATCAGTGGCCAGTGGCAAATAATGGAATCGGAACGCTTTTCCTGCCGAAAGCCGCTGCCCTTGTCAAGGCAAACGGAAAAATCGCGATCATCCAATCCGCAAGCTCATTGCTTTTTAATCGGAGCAGGCCGGCGCGGAAGTTTCGGGAGAAGTTTTTTACTACCTTTAGTGTCGATGAGGTTGTCAATCTATCGGCATTGCGTTTTAAAGTTTTTAACCGCAAGACCCACTCTACTCAAACGTCCATTGCGCCGTCGTGCATAGTCACTTTCCAGCCGAAACCTCCAACTAACGAACGCTTCAGTTATATAAGCCCGAAGCAGGTTGATGATTTGGCAGACGAGTTTGATATTGTCATAGTGCCGCAAGACAGAAAGAAAATTCATCCCGCTGATGCCGCGCAGAATCCACTGGTTTGGACAGCATTGATGTGGGGTAACCATCGCGATTGGGCTTTCGTCCAGAGACTTTATACATTAAACAATCTTGAAAAGCTTAAGATTAATGGAAATGTTGTGATCCGAGAAGGCTTGATCCCGAGTAGTAAGGGCGAGCTCCACCCTGAAACGCGTGAAAGGCTTTTCTGGGAGGGAGACGCTTTCCCGCCCTCGACTTTTCTCCAATTAGAGGCTTCATCTGTTATGGCCACTAAAGGCATCAAAACGCATCGCAAAACGTCGCTAAAAGCTTTCGACCTCCCTCAGCTTACAATAAAGCAAGGCTGGCAGACTGGCCCAGGACGCTTCACGGCCGCCTTAACTCCTGCTAATCTAGGAAAGGGTGTGCTATTCACCCAAAGCTATATAAGCGCACATTTAGTAGATGGAGAAGATGATTTACTTGATGCTGCCTGCCTTACATACAACAGTATTCTAGCAGTTTACTTCCTTCTTTTGACCAGCAGCCGCTTCGCATCATATCGACCTGAACCGCTTGTCGAGGAATTACTGCGCGTTCCTATTCCGGAACCGCAACAAAAACTATTAAGTGGTTTGCAGAGTTTTGAAGACATTGATCGCCGTGTTTGCAATATATTCGACTTCAAAGACGCCGAATGGGTTCTCGTTGAGGATTTGTTTAATGTTACGCTACCAGATTTCAAGCAAGCCATGAGTTCGCCGGGGCGGCAGCGCACACAACGACAAGTCGGTTCAGCGAAGGAACCGCAACTTCGCCGCTATTGTGAGTATTTCATACGTGTTTTAAAAGCAGGTTTTGGTCAAGATAAACGCATCACAGCGACGATTTTCCACGAGAGCGGGAAAGAGTTGCTGCCCTACCGACTAATTGCCTTCGATTTGACTGGACAGTCTAAAGAACAAGTTCGTGTGGAACCATTGGATACATCTGAACTTCTCGCGGAACTTGACACATTGAATCAGGTTTGGTTAAAAAATCGCAATAAACCAGGAAGTAGTATCTACCATCAGCGCACAGCGAGAATCTATGATTACCGCGAGAACATGCCATCTATCTTCATTATCAAACCGGATGCTTACTGCTACTGGACGCGTAGCATGGGCCTTCACGATGCTGACGAGGTGGCTGCCGATTTCGCTCACTGGCAGATCGCTGCAAAAAACGAAAAGACGTTCCAACGCGAGAATGGGGGGCGGGCCGAATTTGCAGAATAAGGAACAAATGCCCCACATTGATTTTATTCACATCGCTAGTGCGTGGAGCCGAAATCAGTCCGAGATCTTGCTCGGGTTAGTATGGCAGGCCTATGACCAGATGAGGCGGGACAATCCTTTTATAGATGGACGGGATTTGGAGCGTAGTATTACACAACTACTTGAGCCTCGAATTCGTCGCGTGATGTCAGGAGACGAACCTTTCGGTGTTCAGCATGGGTCTTACGAGCGTGAGACAATGAAGGCACCGCCTGCACAGCCACCGCAATATGATTTGGCTTTCTTTCTGAACGCCGAAGAGCGGATAATGTGGCCTTTGGAAGCGAAAGTACTTGAAACCGCTGGTACCGTGTCCGAATATGTTCGCGATATTCGGGAAGAATTTCTAAAGTGTCGCTATGCACCTTTTTCGAGCGAAGGGGCTATGATCGCCTATTTGCTGTCCGGCACACCTCGTGATGCGTTCCACAACATCTCCGAAAAAGTCCCTTGCGAACTCGTGGATCATCCAAGCTTCTCCTCTCGTCCTCAGAAGGTGTCTCGCCATCTTCGAAGTGTTCCAACCGGGAAAGCATACCCTGCTTCGTTTCGTTGTCATCACTTGATATTGGAATTTCCGGGTGTTGAGCGGCAACGGCGGTGAAGGAGCATTTCGGGTATTGTCGGGTATTGGGGTCGTTTCTTTACCCTTGTCATGGCAACCCGAACAAATATATATACCGCTTCGTTTTTTCCATCACCCCTCATTTATGACACCATGGAACTACATCGATTCCGGCCACAACCTCGGCGTTTACAACATGGCCCTTGACGAAGAGTTGCTTGCACGCGCGCAGGCAGGTCCGGCCCGCCCCGTTCTCCGGCTCTATGCCTGGGCGCCGCCTACGGTATCGCTCGGCAGGTTCCAGAAACGTGAAACAGCGGTCAATGCCGAAGCCTGCAAGCGGCTTGGCTACGACATCGTGCGGCGCATCACCGGTGGAAGGGCAGTGCTTCACGACAAGGAGCTTACCTACAGCATCATTGCCCGGACCGACAATCCCCTGTTCCCGGCCACGGTGCTCGGCACGTACAAGGTCATTGCCGCCGGCCTCCTGGCGGGGCTCGGAAAGCTCGGCATTTCGGCGGAGCTCGTTTCGCGCGGCAGCAGATATGCGGAACGTGTGGATAAGAACGCAAAGGAAGCCGCCTGTTTTTCTTCTCCCTCATGGTACGAGCTCCTGGTGAACGGCAGGAAGATCGTCGGCAGCGCCCAGCGAAGGGTCTCGGGCGCGTTCCTCCAGCATGGCTCCATTCTGATGGACTATGATCCGCATCGGGAGGCTGAAGTTATTCCCGGCGGATGCACAGGAGACGTGGTCACCAGCATCCAGCGGGAACTGGGGCGCGAGGCGCCGCTTGACGAGGTGAAGCGGGCTTTTGTGCAGGGGTTTAAAGAAGCGCTGGGGATTGAATTTAGTGAGCAGTGAATGGTGGATTCAGTGAATAGTGTCGGTGAGATGTATCCGCTCAAGGACTATCATCGCATGTACGTGGGCGAGCTTGTGCGGTGTCTGGCGAGAGAGAGATAGCCATACCGCGGAACCGGCAGTTTTTTATGCTCTTATTTTCGCAAGAAGGAGCGTTGACATCTTGAACTGCAGGCCTTCGTCAGTTCGTACGGACAGGTAGAATTCGCATAGCTCGCAGTTGTGGTACTTCTGGGCGAACGTACCCTGTTCCTTGCCGCCGCAGAACGTGCCCGCGATGATCCAGCAAGCGCGTCCGGCGCAATCGCCGCCGTGTGTTCCGTGCAGTTTCCGATCGGTCGAAGCGGGACAGGTGCCCAGCTCGCGGACATTCTTGCCGCCCGCTTCTCTGCCGCATTGTTTGACTTTCCAGCAGTTCTGTTTTTTCATTTGCGTTACCTCAATTCTTTAAAAGTTAGCCGACAATAACAGAAAACGACCCGACTTGTCAAATAGTTTAATGCAAAAATAAGTGGTAATTATACGGATAACCTGCATCTTCGTTTCGGAGCGGCTTTTTTATGAGTAGCGGGCCATGCCGCATGCCCGCTGCGCACTGGTCAGCCGACTATTGACAACCCAGGCGCCTGCTGGTACTCTTCCTCATCAATCAGTCGGAAGATATTGCTGATATACCCAGGAAAGTCTTTTGACACGGATTTACACGGATAAGATTCGGATAACGTCGGAGTACTTCAAAAAAATAGTTTGTTGTTATCCGCCGTTATCATACGTTAATCCGCCGCTTCCGTGTCTAAAGATTTGTATTGATATAAAGAGAATAGAGAAAATGTGAATATGAAACACAAACCTGAAGAGATCGATCACTGTATTTCAATGCTGGAAGCGCTGCTGGACGATACGGGCCAGCTCGCCACCCTACCCGCAGAACAGCGCATTGCGCTCCAGAAAGCCGCGGGCGCCATATCCCGTCCGGACCGGGCGGAAGCGAAGAAAAGGAATAAGGCCGCGAAAAAACCACAGCGCCTGGCAATGCTTGAAAAGAACAGGCGCGCCAGAAATACGACTGGCATTCGCAGCGCGCGCATGGACGCCGTCTATACCGCGCCCGCGCAGATCGCCGATGGGTCCACCGGCACAGGACGAAAAAGCGAGGAGCTGCAAACGCCGCGAAATTGTTATGTGTGCAAGGAAGAGTTCACGACGCTCCACTTCTTCTACGACATGTTGTGCAGGAAATGCGGCGATCTGAACTATCAAAAACGTTTTCAAACAGCGTCTCTTCAGGGCCAGGTGGCGCTGATCACCGGCGCGCGCGTGAAGATCGGCTACCAGGCGACGCTTTTGATGCTGCGCGCCGGCGCCACCGTGATCGCCACGACCCGTTTCCCCGCGGACGCAGCCGCCCGCTATGCCAGAGAAGAGGGGTATGCGGAGTGGGGCGATCGGCTGCATGTTCACGGTCTCGATCTCCGGCATATTCCGAGCGTTGAACTGTTTACCAGCTATGTCGAACAGCGGTATGGACGCCTCGACATTTTGATCAACAATGCCGCCCAGACGGTGCGGCGCCCCGCCGGATTTTATGCGCACCTCGTCGAAAAAGAGAAGAACGGCTGTCCCGGACTGTCCCCGGAGGCCCGGCTTCTTCTCAGCGATCATGACGCCTGTAAAAAACAGCTCGCGACGTTTTGCACCACGGCCACCGAGAACGAGCCTGCCCTTTCCCTGCCCTGGCAGGACCAGGGGCCGGGTATCGGCTTGCGGGAATCAGCGCAGCTTTCGCAGGTCCCCTATAATCATGACAACTCTCTGGTCACGGAGGAGGTATTTCCCACCGGGAGGCTCGATGGGGACCTTCAGCAGGTGGACTTGCGCAAGGTGAACAGCTGGCGGCTGAAGCTGGGAGAGATCGCAACAGCGGAAATGCTTGAAGTGCAATTAGTGAATGCCGTGGCGCCCTTCGTTTTGTGCAACCGGCTCATACCCCTGATGAAGCGCGATCATACGGGCAAGAAACATATTGTCAATGTGACGGCCATGGAGGGAAAGTTCTTTCGCTATAAGAAGGACGAACGTCACCCGCACACGAACATGGCGAAAGCGGCCCTGAACATGATGACCCACACGTCGGCCGGGGAGCTTGCCCGGCACGGCATCTATATGAATGCCGTTGATACGGGCTGGGTCACGGACGAGGACCCGGTGGAGCTTTCCCAGTTCAAGCAGCAGGTCCATGATTTTCAGCCGCCCCTGGACATCGTTGACGGGGCCGCCCGGGTCTGCGATCCCTTTTTTGACGGGATCCTGACGGGCAAGCACTGGTGCGGGAAGTTTCTCAAGGATTATTTCCCGATCGACTGGTAGGCGCGGACGCCCACTATCTCATTGACTGTCGGCGGAGGTCCGGTATACTATTCAAACACCGGAGCATGCGTACGTTTGACCACAAAAACAAAGGAAATGGTAAGTCATGGGAAACATTCTGCTGATCGATGATGATGCCGCCTTTCTGAAATTGCTCGAAGACTATGTCGCCGAGCATTATCCTTCTCTCCAGGTTTCGACCTGCAACGACCCGATAAAATGCCTTGTCTCCATCACGGCGGACCTTGACCTCCTGCTGGTCGATCTGGAGATGCCCGGCCTGGACGGCTCCAAGGTCCTTGCCTATGCTCTTTCCAAGGGGTTGAACAAAAACCGCATCGTTATCGTATCAGGACATGACGCCGACTATCTGCACGAGCGCTTTCCCCTGGGGACCTGCCTTGCGGTGCTGAACAAGTTCGAGGGCAAGCAGAAACGGGTGCTGGATATGATCCTTAAATCGCTCCATCAGAAAAGCATGGGAAAGACCGCTTGATTCTTGCCGCCCGACCCTGTACCCTGCTTCCCATGCTGCTGATCTTTCCTCCTGCCGCCAAAGCCTGTGAACCGCCTGCCGGCATTGCAAAACTCGCCGGCGCCTTGAAGGCGCGCCAGATCCCCTGTACGCTGCTCGATGCCAACCTCGAAGGACAGCTCTACTTGCTGCGGCAGCCGTTGACTGCGTCCGACACCTGGACGCGCAGGGCAATAAAAAATATCTCAACCAACCTCGCTGCGCTCAAGGATCCCCGCACCTATCAGTCTCCGGACCGCTACAGCCGGGCAGTGCGCGACGTGGACCGTGTGCTCGAAGCGTCCGCCAAACCGTACCACGCAATCCTGGGCCTGGCTGATTATCACCATGAAACGCTCTCGCCCGTGAGAAGCGCCGATCTGCTTGCGGCAGCCGAGCACCCGGAGCTGAATCTGTTCTATGATTACTTCAGCAAGCGTCTCCAGGGAATTCTTACCAGGGGAGCAGGCGACGGGAGCGGGCGAATAGGCGTGGTCGGGTTCTCGCTCAACTATCTGAGCCAGGCTTTGTGTACCTTTGCCATGATCGGGTGCCTCCGGAGAGAGTTCCCCGGACTGAAGATCGTGCTCGGCGGCGGTTTGCTCAGTTCATGGGTGAAAACGCCGGGGTGGACCGGTCCTTTTGGCGGCCTAGTCGATCATATCATTGCCGGGCCGGGAGAGGCAGCGCTGCTCGAACTGCTGGGTGTTCCTGGTGATAAACACACCGGCGACCCGCCGGACTACGGAACGCTGCCAACGCGGGAATATCTCTCGCCGGGGTTCATTCTTCCTTACAGCGCCTCAAGCGGGTGCTACTGGAACCAGTGTTCTTTCTGCCCGGAAACCGCGGAAGGCAATCCCTACGTCCCCGTGCCGGCCCAACAGGCCATGGCCGAGCTCGCATCACTGACGGCACAGACAAAACCGGTCCTGGTCCATCTGCTCGACAACGCAATCAGCCCGGCGCTCATGCGGGCGCTCGCGGAGAAGCCGCTCGGCGCGCCCTGGTATGGTTTTGCGCGGATCAGCAAAGAACTGACGGACCTCGAATTCTGTCGTGCGCTGAAACGGTCCGGCTGCGCCATGCTGAAGCTCGGTCTGGAGTCGGGCGACCAGGCGGTGCTCGATAAGCTGCGGAAGGGGATCGACCTTGTCATGGCGTCGCGGGTATTAGGGAATCTGCAGAAATCCGGCATTGCAACGTACGTGTATCTGCTCTTCGGAACGCCGGTTGAGACCGTAGTGGAAGCGAGGAAGACGCTTGCCTTTGTCGAACAGCATGCAACAGCGATCACCTTTTTGAACCTTGCCATTTTTAATATGCCGTTGTGCGGCGAGCAGGCCGGAGCATACGGGACCGGGCATTTCTACGAGGGAGACCTGTCACTCTATACCGGGTTCAGGCATCCGGAAGGCTGGGACCGGAAGCAGGTGAGGCAGTTCCTGGAAAACGAATTCAAACGGCACAGCGCGGTAGCAGCTATCCTGAAGCACGATCCGCCGCTGTTCACGTCAAATCATGCGGCATTTTCCCCCCTCCCGTAGCGATCCAGGGATCGGTCATCCGGTTTTCAATCACAAAAGCAACTTTTTATCAATACCCTTAAATTACCCCATCGGGGTTATTGCAAATACCCGACCAATGCTGTAGGGTTTAAGCATAACCGGAGGGGTGCGGGATGGACAGGGAAGTAAGGTCGCTTCTGGTCGTGGACAGCAGCGCATCACATATTTTCTTCATGGGGACGATGCTCAGGAAGCTTGACTACAAAGTGCGCTCCGCCATGAACGCTGAAGATGCGCTGCGCTCCATGACCGAGGCGCGCCCTTCGCTGGTATTGACGGACACCGCTCTTCCTGTCAAGAGCGGCATTGTGATGCTGGCGGAAATGAGGAAATCTCCGCAGTTATGGGACGTGCCGGTGATCGTGCATTCCTCTGAAAGCGATTCCGCGGTGCGGCAGGCCTGCCTCTCCGCGGGAGCTACGGATTTTTACAAGAAGCCGACCGATTTCAACGTGCTCTACAGCGCCATTCAGGCCGCTACCGAGAGTGTGCCGCGAGCGAGCATCAGGATCGACACGCTGCTCAAGGTCGACGTAAAGAACGCGGCCGGCGTGGCACGGCGGGAACTGGTGACCGCGCTTTCGGAAGGCGGCTGCTACGTATGTTCGAACGTTCCGGAACCGGTGTATACGGTCCTTTCGCTTACCCTCTTCATCAAGGACCGTGAGGTCAGGGTGTCCGCTGTCGTGCAATACAGTTCGACCATGGTCGGGGGGCAGCATAAAACTCCGGGGATGGGCATGAAGTTCATGAGTCTTCGCCCCGAGGACAGGATCTTCGTGCGCGATTACATTAAGGACCAGATGGCCAGGGACGTCATGGTGTAGAACGGGACCGTACCCGGTTACAACGAAATCAATATCAGCGAAAGGCGTTTTCCACCAATTCCGTCATACCCGCGAAGCGGTTATCCAGCGTATTCCCCCCCCAAGGTTATATACTGCTGGATTCCCGTTCACGGGAATGACGGAATTTTTTTGTTTCTTTTTTTGGATCTTCTCCATGTCGTTGACATGAAAATATGCTAAAAATGTCGTAAACGTCGCTCTGGAAGCGGATTTAATGATTGCCAGAGTGGCAGTAAAAATG
>JAYTJE010000154.1:0-18958 GCA_043731355.1 Nitrospirota bacterium | reverse complement strand
GAGAACTGCGTCTTCAGCTGACGCCGAAAACTATCTGATTGAAAATTATAAAAACTAAACTGTCACTTGACAGGAGCGTTATAGTATGTCCCCAAAGTTTTAAGGGCGCCGCCTTCTGGATCATCCGTTCCGCCCCGCTTACGATCAGCGATTTTCTCTGGGCCAAGTTCTGGAGCAGCCTGCTGCCGCTGCTGGCGCTGGCCGAGCTGTTGATCGTGCTCTCCAACACGCTCCTCAAGGTCACCCACTTTATGATGGTCCTCGGCATCGTGACGGTATGCCTGATGACCTTCGGCATTACCGCGCTCGGCGTGGGACTGGGAGCCGTATTCCCCAGATTCAAACATGAGAACGCGGCCCAGATACCGACCGGATTCGGCGGCATTGTGTACATGCTGGTGACCATGCTGTTCATCGGCTCGGTCATCCTGCTCGAAGCATGGCCTGTATACCGGATTTTTGCGGCTCAAACATTCGGCCCAACCATCTTACTGTATCAATGGATAGGAATTGCCCTGTCCTTTACTGCGGCACTGCTCATCAATCTCCTGGCTGTGTACCTGCCTCTTTCCCTGGGACTGAAAAGGCTGGCACAGCGTGAAGTATAGGAACAGCACCCCTTCTCAGGACTTATCCACATACTTATCAACATATTCTATAACCACTATATATTGTATATATGCTACAAATCAATACCTTAGCTTGTTATTTTTAGCTTTACAAAGCTTGGTTCTTATGTTATAAACCAACGGTAATAAATTCTTTTCACCAGAGGAGCCCTATGCAGCTCAAAGCCCTTGAAATGATCGGGTTTAAGTCTTTCTCAGACAAGACAACCATAATGTTTCAGTCGGGAGTAACAGCCGTCGTCGGGCCGAACGGCTGTGGGAAGAGCAATATCTCCGACGCTATCCGCTGGGTGCTGGGAG
Organism: Nitrospirota bacterium; assembly: GCA_043731355.1. Taxonomy (GTDB): domain Bacteria; phylum Nitrospirota; class UBA9217; order UBA9217; family UBA9217; genus GWC2-56-14. The sequence continues at coordinate 18,029 of JAYTJE010000154.1, read as the reverse complement.
AACAAAGCGCAAAACACCTCCGCGGCGACAAGATGGAAGATGTGATCTTCAACGGCAGCGAGAGCCGCAAACCCATGGGCATGGCCGAGGTCACGCTCAGGCTCTCGAACGTCGAAGGCGTCCTCTCCAGCGAGTTTAACGGCTTCACGGAGCTTGAAATAACGCGCCGTCTCTACCGTTCCGGTGAGAGCGAATACCTGGTCAACAAGATCCCCTGCCGCCTCAAGGACATCCGCGACCTCATGATGGACGCCGGCGTGGGCGCCAAACTGCATGCGATCATCGAGCAGGACCGCGTGAAAAAGATCATCGATTCAAAACCCGAGGACCGGCGGTTCCTGTTCGAGGAAGTGGCCGGCGTCATGAAATACAAGGCCCGCCGCCAGGAAGCCTTCTCAAAACTGGAGTCGACCCAGCAAAACCTTTTGCGGGTGAACGACATCATCACCGAAGTGAAGCGTCAGCTCAACTCGCTCGACCGGCAGGCAAAAAAAGCCGAGCGCTACCAGAAACTCCGGGCTGAAATGAAAGGCGTCGACCTGCGGCTTGCGGCCGTGGACTACTCGGACCTCGGGACCGCCTGGGCTGCCTCGACCGAAGAATATAAGAACGGCGAGGACGAGGTGACGAAGCTCCATGCCGCGCTCGGCACGATCGAGTCCGGCATCGAAGAAACGCGCGCCGACGCCCTGGCGGCGGAGCACGAGCTCTCGTCGCTGCGGCACACAATTCATGAAACCGAGTCCGCCCTGAGCCAGGCCGAGCACCGGGTGGAATTGTCAAAAAGCCAGATCGCGGCGCTCACCGCGCAGCGCGTCCGGGATTTCGCGGATTTGGAATACCTGAAGCAGGAAACAACACGGACCGCGGAACAGCGAACGCGGCAGGAGGAAGAGTCGCGGCAACTGCTCGCGTCGCTCGAAGAGCAGAACGTCGTCCTCGCCGGCAAAAATGCGGTCCTGGAAGCGCTCACCCGGGAGCTCAAGGAAAAGGAAAGCTCCCTCGATGAGGCCCGCACCGGGATTTTCAACGCCATGACCGCGGCAACGGCGGAAAAAAACAGCATCAGCAACCTGGAGTCGCGGATCCACCAGCTCGATGAACAGGAAGAGCGCGGCGGCAGAGAGCGGACGGAGCTGACACACAAACTTGAGGAGCTTACCACGCGCCTCGCTGAAAAAGAGCGGGAGCTCGAGGAGCTCGCCGCGCGCCGGAGCGCGGCCCAGGAAGAGCAAGCGCGCATAGCTGCCCAGCTGGAAAAAGCGCTGGCAAAGAAAAAGACCCTGGACACTGAACTCGGCGACACGCGCAACAAGCTCGCCGGCCAGAGCTCGCGCCTGCGTTCCCTGCTCGAACTGGAACAGCGGCTGGAAGGCTATCAGAAAGGCGTCCAGACCGTCATGTCGGCGCGCAAGGAAGCCGCTTCCTCTGATCGCCTCGGCGCCATCCACGGGCTCGTCGCGGACATGATCGAGACGGAGCCGCGGTACGAAATGGCGATCGAAGCGGTGCTGGGCGACCGGCTGCAATATGTGGTCGTTGATTCGCAGAATGATTCGCTCAAAGCCATCAACTATCTCAAAAACGAGCGCGGCGGCAGAAGCACCTTCCTCCCGCGCATGCCCCGTGAGATAAAAACAGAGCCGTTCATCAAGAACGGCCATGCCGGCGTCATCGGTTCGGCGCTCAGCATCGTGCGCTACCAGGACGACGACCGCAATGTGGCCCGGTACCTGCTGGGCGACGTCGTGGTCGTGGACACCATGGACACCGCGCTCTACCTCTGGAACAAGGACGGCTTCAGCAAGACCGTTGTCACCCTGTCCGGGGAGATCCTCGATCCCTGGGGCGCCGTTACCGGCGGCGCCGTCGAGACCGGTGGATCGGGCATGCTCGCCAAACGGCGCGAGATCAAGGACCTGGAGCAGGAAGTCGCCATGCTCAAGTCACAGCTCGCCTCGTTCGAAAAGGATCTCGCCGTTGTTGAGGCTTCGATCGGAACTGACACGAAGACCTCGGCTGAACTCTCGCAGCAGGTCCATCGCATGGAGCTTGAGCTCGTGAACCTTGAAAAGGATTGTATTGCCGTAAAGGAGGAGCTCGGACGGTCCACGGCACGCGCAACCACCCTGGAAGCGGAAGCCTCGGAACGCGCCTCGCTTCGCGCCGAGCTGACAACCGGGACCGAACACGCCGCGGCAACGCTCCGGGAGCTGGAAACAGGCCATGCCAGCGCCCAGGCGAGCATCGAAGCGCTGCAGACGGAGCTTTCGCTCAAGCGTGAAGAGCTGGAAGCCGCGCGCATCGAGATCACCGACATCAAAATGGAGCTCACGGCGCTCCAGGAAAAGCAGGCGGCCGCTTCCCGCGGCATCGCGGCCCTGGCGCAGCTGTCCCTGGAATTCGCCGACCGCCATGCCAAACGCGAGGCGGAGCTCGCCACCATTGCGGCCTCACTGACCAAATTGGAAGCCTCCATCGCGGGGGCCGCGGACGAGATCAAGGGCTTTATCGAAACGCTTGAAGCGGAGCGCCGGGTCCTGTTGACGAAGCAGGAAGCCCACGCAGCGGTCACCTCGTCCCTTAATGCCTCCGAGGAACAGGCGCGTCAGGTCAGGCATGATATAGAAACGGCGCAGAAGCGGCTTTCCGCGAACGAGGTCAGGCGCACCGAACTCCGTATGAAGATCGAGCATTTGAAAGACGCCGTCTGGACCTCATACCACAGTGAACTTGAAACCGTCGTCGCGGAACTGGGCCAGTTCGAGCTCAATGTCGACGAAGCGAGGCTCCAGTCCGACGAACTGCGCCAGAAGATCGAACAGATGGGTCCGGTCAATGTGGAGGCTCTCCAGGAATTCGCCGAACTCAAGGAGCGCTACGACCTGCAGACCGCTCAGCAGAGCGATATCAACGAGGCTATCAGCAACCTCAAAGCGACCATTGCCAAGCTCGATATCGAGACCAAGGAACTTTTCAACGAAGCGTTTACCGCGATCCAGGCGCAGTTCAGCGAGGTCTTCGCCAAACTCTTCGAGGGTGGAAAAGCCGAGCTGATCCTGCTCGACCCCGCCAATGCCCTTGAGTCCGGCATCGAGATCATCGCCCAGCCGCGCGGCAAGAAGTTCCAGAGCATTGCGCTCCTGTCGGGCGGTGAAAAGGCGCTCACGGCCATTGCCCTGCTCTTCGCCGCGTTCCTGGTGAAACCCAGCCCCTTCTGCCTGCTGGACGAGGCCGATGCCCCGCTGGACGCCGCCAATGTCATGCGCTTCACCCGGCTTATCCGCGAAATGAGCAGCCGCTCCCAGTTCATTACGATCACGCACAAAACAGGCACCATGGAGATGGCCGATGCGCTCTATGGAATCACGATGGACGAACCAGGCTGCTCCCGCGTGGTTTCCGTAAGACTCCGCGAACCTGTCCTGATTTGATCGTTCGTGCGATAACCGCAATCACCCGGTGGTGATGGCATACCCGGCGCGCGGCACAGGCAAGGCAACGTATGTTCTTCAAAAAGCTCTTTCTGGTATTCTGTGCCCTCCTGCACCTGCTGCTGGTTCCACCGCCTTCGCAAGGACAAACGGCCCCGGTCACGGACCAGCCTGAACAATTCAAACGGTTCAAGTTCCTGTTCGAACCCGATGCCTATTATACGGATGTCGAATTCATCCTGGCGCTGACGGATGCGCCGATCCCTCATGTCGGGGAAAAGACAGAAGCTGTATTTTACCAGACCCTGCTTTCGAGCGCCGCGGTCCTTCCCCGCTATATCCTCTTCGAAGCAAGCATTAATCCCATGCCGTATCTCGGCGTGTATCTGAAAAAAAATGAACCAGACTTCTACGACAATGCCCAGCTTGCCGGCAGCTTCAACTGGGTCAAGGCGCTCACGAGCGGGTTCGAGGAGCCTTATGCGGTCTCTATGCTGGCGGGGAACATCATCAGTTTCGACGTGCCCGGCAACAGGGACATCAAGGGCAACGGCTACAGCGGTTATTTATTCAGCGCGGGTAATTACCACATTAAGGACAACTCGCTGGTGCATGACCGATGGGAAGAAGTTGAATGGAAGATCAAAGGCGACCGGAAATCTCCGGTAAAAAAACTGAGCTGGAGCTTCCGCATCGGGGCGAAGCTGCATGGCAACCCGGACATCACGGATATTTATTACCTCTCGTTCAGGAGAAGCAGGCTTGATTTTACGTCCGAGGATTCATCGCTCACGAACAACAGCGGATTCGAATACACCGTCGACCTGGACCGCCGGACGCTTCATTCCATCAGGCACTACTTCTTTGTGGATAAAAAATGGCCGCTGGAAAACCAGAAGATCGCATTGGCGCTGGCTCTGGGCTTTGTCTGGGAATCGAAAGAGAAATACCGGGGAGCTCTGGCGACCTCAAAAGAGGATAATTTTCAGTTCATCGTGCGTCCGAACATAGAGTTCTAACACTCAACGCCTGCCGTCAGGGTCCAGCTATGAGGATCTGGCCGCGAGTTATTTCCTCCTGCGAAACCGAGCTGACTGAATACCCCCCGACAGGCGCACCGGGCGCTGGTTCACCGCTGCGGGAACCCAACCGGGTAAGAATTTCCGGAACAGGAGAACAAGCCAGCGCCCGGATCTCGTCGCCCTCCCTGACCACGGTGATAAAGCCCGGCACATCCTTCCCCTGCCCCGAAAGTGTCTCTTCCCCGCGCGCAAGCTCTTCCTGAAGCGATCGATCCAGCGTTGTCCTGATCGTATCGCCCGCCCGGTATAATTTCTGCTCTCCGACCGCCTCAAGGAGGACCAGCTCAAGGACGCTCTGATAACAAGGTCTGCTCCCGCCCCTGGTGAGCGAGGTCCCCTCGGCCGTGCCTGATCTGAGCTTCAGCGGCGCTTCCATGGCCGCGGTAAATTCATCGGGAGTGATCAGCTTCGCCTGAAGCATGTTGGAAAGGACCCGTTCCTGGCGGTCCCGCGCCTTGTTTGGCCGTTTGAAGGGATCGTAGTACTTCGGGTTCGGCAGCATTCCCGCAAGCAGCGCGGCCTCGGCAACCGTCAGCTCCGGCGCGTGCTTGTAAAAATAGGAACGGCTTGCTGCTTCGATGCCGTAAATTCCGTCTCCCCACTCGACCTCGTTCAAGTATATCTCGAGGATCCTTCGTTTGCTGATAACGTCTTCCGCCCTGCGCGCCAGGACATACTCCCGGAGCTTGCGGGTGATGGTCTTCTCTTTGGAGAGCAGGACGTTCTTGATCATCTGCTGGGTTATCGTGCTGCCGCCGCGCGCAAAACGCCTTTTCCGGGCATCGTGGACCAGCGCGTCCCAGGTGGCCTTGTAATTGACCCCTTTGTGCTCAAAGAACGTATCATCCTCCGCGGTCACGACCGCATGGATAATGACGTCGGGGAGGCTTGCTAGCGGGACCCATATTCTGAACTTGCGGTCATAGTACTGGGTCAGGACGCGGCCTTCCCGGTCGAGCACCTCGGAGGCAGCCGCGGGACGATAGTGTTTGAGGATTGCCACATCAGGAAGGTCCGACAAGGACAGAACGACCCAGAGAACAACGGCGACCACAACCACGGCAACGAGGCCGGATCCGGTAAAAAATAGCTTTTTCATGGTACTGATTATTTCTCCTCATCTTTTGACACGGGCGGCCGCTTATCCCCCCTACAGGGAGGACCGGAATCCGGCGCTCAGCCGAAGCCCTTGGCGCGGTTCATCCTGATGACGATAAAAATAATAACAATGAGCACAACTGCGTTTAACACGGTATCGGACATTTCTTCTCCTCATGGGCAATAAACGCTCCAGACAATACAACGCCGCACGTCAGCCCTTACAGCAATGCGCGAACGAGCTCCACATTCGAACGCAAAGACCAGTCCATCGGCCCGATCACCTTGTACCGGACCACGCCGTCGCGTCCTACAACGTAGGTCTCCGGGAATTTCAACGTGCCATAGCTGCCGGCGGCAGCGCGGTCTGGATCGCGCAACACCGGGAAATGGACCTTATTCTTATTCAGGAAATCCTTCAGCGACTCACCGCTCTCGTCAACGCTGATTGCAAGGACCTCGATATCACTGCCGAGGACCTGCCGAGAGAACCGTTCCAGGGTCGGGAGCTCTTCCACACAGGGCGGGCACCAGGTGGCCCAGAAGTGAACCAGGACCACCTTGCCGCGGTACTCGGCAAGACGTACCGTCCTGCCGTCAATCGCTTGGAGGCTGACCTCAGGCGCGCGGTCCCCAACGCCGATGATCTTGTTTCCCGCGTTTCTGGCACAGGCGGAGAGAAGCATTCCCATACTGAGAGCAACGGTCAGGACCAAAATCGTTTTGTGCAAGCTTTGTCTGCCTATCCGCTCGTTCAATCAAACCTCCCTGCTGCGCAATAATACCAAAAGAGTGCTGAATTATACCCTTCCTTCTTTTTATCATCAAGCGGAAACTAACTTGTTTTTTTGGCATGACCCGGCTTGCGCTCCCATTCAAACCATCCCGGGACCTTTATGCAAGGTCCTCTTGTAATAAAATCTCTTGCGTCAAACGGTAAATTGCTATAGTATTTTACCCGGTTGTGAGAATCCATCGGGCCCAGGGAGGGAAAGCGCCATGCAGGAAGTGGTAAATGTTTCAAGTGTCGAAAACCTTGACCAGCTTAAATCCTATATCAATGCGCATTTCGTCAAAAACAAATATACCGAGATCACCCAGGCGATCGGCATACACTCCATCCTCATAGACTCCGAACATACGCTCGGCGACCAGAACAAGCTGTATCGCCAGGTCCTGAACCTTTTGAAGGACCGGCTCAAGGCAAAGCTCGGGAAAGACTATGCCGCCTGGTATGCGGCCTTCCCGAAACGTGCCGGCGAAGCCTCGAAGCTTGCCGGCCCGGATAAAAACGCGTCAGACATGATCGCTTCCCGCCTCCAGGCCTACGGCCCGTTCAAATCCATGGATGATTTTTTCTTCTGGGCGCTCGACGACCGGCGGCTGACCCTGGACCGTATCGTGAGCATGATCGAAAAAACCGCGGTAGCGTAACCCGGACAACCCTGAGCAAAAACCTTTTTACCACGAAGGACACGAAGCGCACGAAGACGTTGATTTTTGATTTTACATAAAGAGATACGTGTTTATCTTCGTGAACTCCGCGCTCTTCGCGGTAAATATTCCTGCCATTTTGATCCGAATTTGATTCACAGCTGATTACAGCGGGACCTTCCTCATAACGTCATCGACAGAGATCGTACTCATACACCGGATGGCGTCTTTGCAGTTCCTCTTAAAGCACGGCGAGCACTCGATTCCGGCGCGTACAACGATTTGGCCCGGACCGTAGGGCCCCGTCCTCCAGGGAGCGGTCGGCCCGAACAGGGCCAGCACCCTCGCATGGGCAGCTGCTGCCAGATGCATGGGGCCGGTGTCGGTGGTCACAAACAGGTCAGCCAGTGATGCCAGCGCGGCAAGTTCCTTGAGCGTCGTCTCCCCCGCCCAATTCTCAGCAGGCTGTTCCATCATGCTCAAAATCCTGGACACAATGGGATAATCTGCCTTGCTCCCGGTAAAGATGATGGTCGCCTGTTTCTCGGCTATAAGCCGGTCCGCAAGCCGCGCGAAATTCTTCTCGGGCCAGAGCTTGGTCTCCCAGCGTGCCACCGGGTTCATGACGATCAGCGGTTTGCGCGTGAGAACGGCGTCTGACAGCCGCTGCCGCATCACCGACCGTTCGTGGTCGATCGGAAGCGTACAGGACGAAGAAACGTCCCGTGCGCCCAGATAGCGCGCAACATCGAGGTACCGTTCGAGCGCGTGTTTATTTTTATCGTATGCAGGCAGGCATTCATTCAGGAAGAAGGAGGAAAGTTCGCGGGATCCGGCGAAGCCTATTTTCCGGTCGGCGCGGGTCAATCCGATAAGGATCCCGCTTTTCAGGAGTCCCTGAAGATCGATGGCAATATCGTGCCTGGTCGCGCGAAGCGTCCTGATAAAAGCAACGATCTTCACAAAACCCTCGCGAAAAGTGCGAGGATGCCCAAGCATCCGGAGCCATGATCTTCTGCCGGAGACGAGCAGGGTATCTATCAGGGGATGGCCTTCAAGGACGCCGGCAGCCGCTTCTTCAACGACCCAGGTGACACGGCTCTCCGGAAAGGTTTTTTTGATGGCTTCCAGCGCAGGCAACGCCTGCGCCACATCGCCGATCGCGGAAAGTTTTACAATGAGAATGTTTTTCATAAGCGCGCAACCGTGGCCATCATAATGCATCACACCGGCCCAGTCAACTTGTTCTTTTTCCCGCAATATGGTACAAGTCTTTATGCGGAAATTCCTGATGCCCCTGCTGCTCGCCGCGCTCATGACCGGTTCTCTTGTCAGAAACGCGGCATGGTTGAACGACGGGACCCTCTGGCTTGATGCCGCCGCAAAGTCCCCGAATAAACCACGGGGCTACAATGAGATAGGGCTTTTTTACAACGACCGGCGCGAATACCAGAAAGCCTTCGGACCTTTGCAACGGTCTCTGCAACTGGACCCCTACCAGCCGACCATCTACATCAACCTGGGTTTAGCGTATGAGGGTGTGGGCCGGCCTGACAAGGCAATGGAAGCCTATCGGCGGGTCATCGCCATGAGCCCTGACGACCCCACGGCCTATTACAATCTCGGACTGCTCTATTACAACAACGTGAAAGACTTGACCCTGGCGCTGGAACTGCTGCTCCAGGCGCGGGACAAAAATCCCTTTGAGCCGGACGTGCACCATTACCTTGCGAGGATCTATCAGGACAAGGGCCGCCTGGACCTGGCGCAGGATGAGCTCAGGCGATATACGGAGTTGAAATGACCGCTTCGGTCACGGTGAGGGAACAACGCCGATCGTGTCCATGATCACCTTTTGACGATACGTCAACAACTGCAGCGTACTTTCTTCCTTGTGCGTTCGTTTTTCAATTGCGGACAGTTTTACGATCTCCCGTGAGAGACTGACCGGGCGGGATACCGTGGTTTCTCCTTTTTTTTCACGAAAAGACCAGATAGGCTGGACCGCTGATCTGACGATTGTCGTTTTTCCGTGTTCCTTTTCCGCATGGATCGTAAGGATAACCCCATCTCCCCGAAGCGCCTTTACCTGCGTTTTATTCTTCGAAGTCACCCCGTAGTTCTGGCTCGAGATGAAGTTTCCCAGGCTGTAGGCAATGACCGTCTTTCTGCCGTCAATGGTCGTGTAGAATTCCATGGGTTGCAGCACGTGCGGATGATGCCCGAGAATGATGTCCGCGCCCGCCTCGACCAGTTCGCTCGCCGCCTGTTTTTGCCATGCCGTGGGCGCGATCGCGTATTCTTCCCCCCAATGGAGAGATACCACAACGAGGTCGGCGCGGGTCCGCGCCTGTTTTACCTGGAGGATCGCGGCAGCCAGATCTGCCGCGGAGCCGGACCGGAGAATATTAACCGCGGGCGCTCCCCTTCGTTTTATCGGCTGCCCGTTGTTCGTGCCATAGGTGAAAGCAAGAAAAGCGGTCGTCACACCCTGCGCGCTCAGATAAGCGGGAACCAGCGATTCAACCGCCGTCCTGCCGGCGCCGGCAACCGCAAGTCCTGCGGCGCCAATGTTCTGAAGGGTGCGCAGGAGACCCTTCGCACCCGCGTCCCGGGCATGGTTATTGGCAAGCGATACGATGTCCACCCCCGCATTTTTCAGAGCGGACAGAAGCTGCGGCCGTGCATTAAAGGCCGGGTATCCGGAAACGGACCTGGTATGATCGACGGGCGTCTCCAGGTTGGCAAAGGTAATGTCGGCAGCGCCCAGGTCCGGCGCGATCTTCTCGAACAGGAGCGCGTAGTTGTAATCGTTCTTTGCCACGGCCTTTTGAAGCGAACCGGGCATCATGATATCGCCCACGGCGTTTATCGAGAGCATTGACTTCCCGCCGGGGTCCGTGAATGATCCCGAGCTGGAAATCGACACCTCACCAGCCGACGCCATCGGCACAAGCATCAGCATGAGGGCTATTAAAGAGAATCTATGGAGAGCCATGAGACCATTCTAACCATTGGGGAGACAGGGTTCAAGATAAAAAAAGGGCGACCTTTGATGGCCGCCCTTTTTTGTGCTTTTACTTTGACTCTCGGGTATTTAGAACCGATAGCTGTACATCAGCTGCGCGTTCATCTGGCTGTGGGCTACCGTTACCCCTTGTCCACCCTTCTGTTTAACTTCCGGCGCATAGGTGTAGGATAAATCTATGCTCGAAGGTTTGCTCACGATATAACCGGCGCCCAGCATCACGTGGTTCTTCTCGATGGCAGGGAAGAGCGGATTCATGTACTTGTCCGGCACCGGATTATTTGCAATATTCAACCCGCCGCGAAGCGTGAACTCGCTGGTCACCTTATAGCCCGCGCCGAGCATGAATATATTCTGATTCTCCCAATTCTGGAACAGGACCGCATCTAGATCACCCATTCCGTTATCAGCAGTGAAGCTCATCTTGAAATCCTTCATAACCGCTGCCCAGTTGATCCATTTGTAATCGAAAACAACCATTAATTTATCAGACGCATCATAGGACATGCCAATACCGATCGTTTGCGGCCACTGGAAATCCTTGATCTTGATCTTTCCAGTTATAGCCTGGGTAGTTGCAGGAGTGTACCCTGGTATTGTGCCGTTAGGCGTTCCCGTACCATCATCCATATTCACATTCATGAGCACTGTTGCGCCGCTTGCTTCAAGGTCACCCAGCCAGGTTTTGCTGTGATAGGTGCCCCCAACCGTAAGCTGCTTGTTGACCTTGTAGACGCCTCCGATCTTGGCTGCGAATCCGGTTGCTTTTGCTTTTCCGGTAAAATCACTCTTATCGGAAAAATTAAAATAGCCCCAGTTAACAGGACCGTCAGGATCTAAACCCATGCCACCCAAAGCAGTTAAAAGTGATCCACTGATGGAACCGAATTTCTGGGTGCCGCCATATGACGCGATCATATCCTGCATCTGACCGCCACCCATCACCATTTTCAGGTCCATAGATGCCCAGACAAAATCAGCCGTACCCGCGATGGTAAGATCAGGGTTCACATTGTATGCAACGGGAACGAGAAGACGTCCCATGCTCACTTCTGACCGAACAGGCAGATTTGCTGAATTTTGATTCGCGGTAGTAGTACCAAAGGCCATGCTCTGAAAACCGCTCATAAAACTTGTTGCTTCATACTCCGTTCCCATGCCACCCTGCGCAAACATACCCAAACCATAAGAGATCTGCCCTGTTTTTCTGACCCATCCCATTGCCGGCATGAAAAAAGCGTCTGCTGAAGATTTTGCATCCGGCATACCCGTCATTTTTGCGGTGATGTTCGGTCCCAGCATACCGAGCGCCACGTCCAGCCGGTCACCTTCCGGCATGAGGCCGAGTGTTGCCGGGTTATTCATGACCGCTGCAACTCCGTTGTCATAGGCCATGGACGCGCCGCCCATGCCGGTCGCGATCGGGCCATACCCCTCAAGGTTCATTCCATTTGTCGCATAGGCCGACGGCATCAACACCAAAGACAAAACGACAACTACCAAAACCGAACCAAACATCATTAGCTGCTTTTTCATAGTTCCCCCTTTTTGTAGAGTAGAATCGATCGAGCTATAAAAGCAAATCATCCTTATTTTATGCGTCTCATCCAAACGCTGAGATTATTTCATATTCCTGCAACAATGTCAAGTGTCAAGTAAAACGACGTTTACGAAACAATGTTTGCGGCCACATCTGGGACTTTCGTGAGAAAAGCCTGCGCTCAATTAAGCGCAATTAGTTGCAGAGTCAGCGAATTTCCGCCAGTACCTCTGAACATTTTCTTTCAAGCGCATCGGCTTTTTTCTCATCAATGGTCATTTTCACCAGTTTTCCGCAGCGCTTCAAGACCGCCATAAGCGCATCCTTGTCGCCGGGCGCGGCACTGAGCATTTCTATTACTTTTTCCGCCGCGTCCCCCAACGTTTCCCGCGCTATCCGTATCAGTTCGCCCCTAACATCATCAATAGTCGGATCATGCGCTTCGGCGTGGATATACCCCTGAAGGGCAAGTTGTCTGAGGCCACCGGAAATATCGTCCGCGAGATAAGCGCCTTTCTGCAGGAGTTTCCTGTCGTCAGAGACGCCGTCAACCAGAATGAGAACACGCCTGAGATTCGGAGCAAGCCCAAGCGTCCGGCTCTTAATTTCCACCTCACCCTTTGCGGTCTTCTCCCATATTTTCTTTGTGATTATCACTCAGACAGCTCCTGAATGATCTGATAAATGAGCTTCACCGTTACCGCAACGTATATGGCGCCGAAGAAAAAGATAAAGGATACGAGCAACCGCAATACCTGTTCGGGGACCATACTAAAAAAGGGCGTTGCAAGGTATGCCACGGAAAAAAGTCCGACCAGGGACATCAGGAGGTTCCACTTTCTGCCAACGATGCCGCCGGGGATTTTTTTCTTCAGCGACAAAACAAGGAATAGACAGTACATCATAAGAAATATTGCCGCCACGCTGACAACCAGGGTAATATCGACTTGCATAAAAGACCTCCTTTAGTTGATTAGTTGGGCAATAATACCATTACATTCTAAACAATGCAACAATTATTTATCTGTATTATCGCCAAGTTGCAACTACAAATGTTCTATTACCTGCAATTATATGTGTCAAGAACTCACCTCTTAATAAACAAGATCATCGGCAATAATTCCGCGAATGGGACGTTTTTACTTGCATCTTCTCGGCAATTTGCTAAAATTTTCACAGTTTTAGTTGGCTTACCCGGTGACATAACGATTCCTGTAAACGAAACGGAGGATACGACCATGCCGAAAAAAGCGACCCGTAAAAAAGCTGGAAAAACCACGCTCCGCAAAACTGTCAAAAAATCCGTAAAGAAGATTACAAAAAAGAAGGTGCTGAAAAAATCCACCCTGAAAAAAAAGGCCGCTAAAAAAGCGATCAAAAAAAAGAGCGCGAAAAAGAAAACAGTCGTTGCGAAAACACGCGCAAAGAAGTCAGCTGCGCCAAAAAAAACGTCCCTCGCCGACGCACAGAAAAAGAATGTGATGGTGACGCCGGGGCCACAACCGACAGGAATACCTCCGGTAGAGGAACCGTCCGCGAACGAAGAAGCGCTCGGCGTGGTGACCCACTACTACAGCCATATCGGGGTAGCGGTTATCCAGATCAACACGGGGACCCTCAGGTCTGACAGTACGATCCACGTAAAGGGCCATAGCACCGATTTCACTCAAACGGTTGACTCCATGGAATATGAACACCGGCAGGTGAACGAGGCTTCGGCGGGCCAGTGCGTCGGTCTTAAAGTACAGGACCATGTCCGTGAGCACGACATTGTGTATCTGGTAAAATAGACCCGCCTAACCTGTCGTCGCCAAAGGAGCCGCCATCTCAACTGTTCATGGAAACACCACCGGGCTTAAGCCCGCGGAAATCAAGACCCTGGAGCGCCTCTATCGGAGAAAGAACCCGCCCAACACATTGATCACCCCTGAAGCGGCCCGAGCGCTCACCGAAGCGTCCCTGGCGATCAACAGACAGGTCGGCCTGATCATTGACCGCTCCGGCGCCGTCAGGGACGTGCTGGTCGGTTCCGACCGCGACATTCTCATCCCCGATCTTTCCGCCTACCGTCTCGGCGCGCGCCGCCTGCGGGGAGTACGGTTCATTCATACCCATCTGCGCGACCAGCCGCTGAACCAGGAGGACCTCACCGACCTGGCGCTCCTCCGGCTCGACGCGATCGCCGCGATCACGGTCCTTCTCGACGGTCTGCCCGGAACCATTTCCGTGGCCCACCTGGCGCCGCAAAACCAGGACCAGAAACTCTACGAGGTCCTTCCGCCGCGGTCCATTCACGAGCTTGACCTCGATGCAGCCAATTTTATCGCCGAGATCGAACGGGAGATGGAGCGCGCCCAGACCGCCGTGGCTGTCGGGAAAAAAGACCGGGCCATATTAGTCAGCGTCTCTAAAAAAGGCCGGGCCGAGCAGGAAGAATCGGTCGAAGAGCTCAAGGAACTCGCCCGGACGGACAACATCCAGGTGCTTGACGCCGTGATCCAGCGTCCCCATGACATCAATCCCCGGTTCCTGCTCGGTGAGGGAAAGCTCAAGGAGCTCATCATCCGCTCGCAGCAGCTCGGCGCGGACCTGATCGTCTTCGACCAGAACCTGACCCCGGCCCAGGTGCGGTCCATCGGCGACATGACCGAACTGCGGGTCATCGACCGCACCCAGCTCATCCTCGATATCTTTGCGCGCCGCGCCCACAGCGGCGACGGCAAGGTCCAGGTCGAGCTTGCACAGCTCAAGTACCGCATCCCCCGTTTGTCGGAGCGTTCGACCGCGCTTTCGCGCCTCACCGGAGGAATTGGAGGCAGAGGGCCGGGCGAGACCCGGCTTGAGATCGATATGCGGCGGGCGCGGGACAAGCTGCGGCGGCTTGAAAAACAGCTCGAAGGCCTCGGCAAGGCGCGTCAGCAGCGCCGGGAGCGGCGAGTCCAGAGCGCCATTCCCATCGTCTCGATCGCGGGGTATACCAATGCCGGCAAATCCACGCTGTTCAACACGCTGACCAAGTCTTCGGTCACGTCCGAGGACCTGCTCTTTGCGACGCTCGACACGGCGACGCGAAGGCTCCGCTTCCCCCGGGACCGCGAAGTGGTCATCACCGACACCGTGGGCTTTATCAAAGACCTGCCAAAGGACCTGCTGGGCGCCTTCCGCGCAACGCTCGATGAGATGCAGGACGCGGACCTGATCGTGCATGTCGTGGACATCAGCAATCCCCGGTTCGAACATCAGATGGAGTCGGTGGACAAATTGGTCCTCGAACTCGGCCTCGACCATATTCCGCGCTTGGTCGTTTTCAACAAGGTCGATCTCGTGAACCCGCTCTGGGCAAAGATCATCGCGGCGCGGTTTAACGGCGTCGTCTGTTCGGCCATACATCCAGAGACCTTCGGGGCGCTGCTGGGGGCTATTGAGAAGAGGCTTTGGGGAGAGTTGGAATCGTCGGGGGCATTCTTACCGATAAACTGACACCTTTGTTCGGCATTTCTATATTCGTCGTCGCGGTGGCGGTCTTTATCATCGGCGCCTACACCATACCATCAGGGAAGGAGAATAGATAAATGTCCACTGGTCTTTACTTTGTATTTGCCGGCATCCTCGTGATCGCCCTAATCGGTTTTATCATCGCATACAGGGACGAGCATCCGAAAAAACCAGCGAGGTAGGTCAAACGCTGTATCACGCCACCCGTCTTTTCCGCGTTTTGTATATCCCGCTGGATATTGAGCAGTAGGCGGTCTCATCCTGAACCGCTTATAAACCCATCCATATCGAGAGTCTCCCGCGCCAATACCGTATCTTCAGCCGATAGGTCGGGTAGAGCGAAGCGAAACCCGACATTTTTCGACAATATTACCATTACCACTTCGGATATTCTGGCATAGTACGCCCATCCCGCACAAACACGTCGTACTCGCCAAGGTTGCGGGCCAACGGTCCAACAACTTCGCCACCCCGGATGGTCGTTACATTGCAATCGCCGTCGTGCGTCGCATCCCATAGGAAGTAACAAACGCCTGCCTTGACCTCGACACCTGGAAAAACGTCGCTTGCTGCTGGATAGTCAACAAGTTCACGAATTCGCCGATCCGAGAGCATTGTTTGCCGAAACTCGTTAAGCCCAAGACCAGAAGCCATCCACCGCGAAGGGATGACCATGGTGAGAAAACGCGGCTCAAGCATTTTCGCCTGCTCAACGAAGTGCTGGTAAATCGGCACGTCGCGAGTGCCGCCGTCCGAGCCAAGCTGGTATGGTGGATTTCCGATGATAACATCGAACTGCATATCGCCTCCAAATAAATCAACTACCCGAGTCTTGCTATTGTCCGTATGGATGAACGCATAGGCATGCGTTTCCAAGCCTTCACCGCGGTCATAGGTCGCTTGACTGGACCCGCAGTAAAGGCATTTACCCTTGTCCCACGTATGCTCGGTTCGCTGAAACCAGATGTTACCCGCGTCGCTGGCGAAGTCCTTGGCGATAGAGTGCTTGCCCTTTGCGTGCTTCGAGCAATACACACTCCGCCGCGCCAATAGGCTCGTGAGATGTGTAATGCCGATGCCGAACACCTGCTTGGTCAGGATATGATTGACGCGGTCCTCAAGGTCGGGGATCTCGCTTGCCAGGCCTTTATTGAGTCGGCTGGTGATCTCACGGAGAAATACGCCGGACTTCGTGCACGGGTCAAGGAACTTCACCGAACTATCTGCCCAGATGTTCGCGCCCTTATTGTCGACCGCCCACGCCTCGGCGAGGGTGTCCAGCATCCTGTTCGCGAACTCGGGCGGAGTGAACACCTCATCGTTCGAGAGGTTCGCAATGCAGGTCAGCACATCCGGGTTTCGGCCACGGAGCGCAAAGAGGGCCTGGCTGGCGGTCTTTTCTAGATTATTGCGTAGGTCGCTTGAGTGCGTAGCCAATGCCTACCTCCACTCCTTCGGACGGCGAAGTTCATGGCCACCCGGCTTCACGACGGGGTCGGGCAGCTGATTTTGACGAAGCGAATCCTGGCCGATATTGAACCAATTGTTTGCGGCTCTCTTTAAGCGCTCTGATACGCGAGCCGGCGGAAAAGCGACAACGATCCTCTTACTCGGATACAACTTTCGTACTCTTTCGATCGGACCGGTGAGGTCGCTATCTGCGGTAATAATGATCGCCCTGTCGAAGCGATCCGTAAACGCATCAACCATTAGTTCTGTGGCGATATTCACATCGGTCATCTTCTCTTCATGCGACGCCCAGGTGGCATGACAGTTATTGCATTGAACGGTCTTGGTGAGATAATGGCCGTAATGAAGGCTGGTATTTGGCAACGTTGCCAGTGCTTCCAAATAGGTGTTTTGCCGCTTATCTTGATTGGGATCGCGTGGTGTTGACGAAACGCGCGTCGTGAAATAGCGAACGGCCTCAAGTCGTTGCCCCGGACGGAGAAAGCTTTCAGTAAGCTTGTGAACATTTAACCAGTAATATCGCCGCCAGTTCTTCTCGCGCAGACCGAAATACAGGTTGAACCCGTCGATATAGCAGAGAACTCGGATCAGAAGTTTACCAGTATTGTTAGTTTTTTCTTGCATTGCTCACCAGTATTGTTATAATAAGTTCAGGTAACCCCTCCGGAGATAGCATCTCCGGACCGACGCTCCGCTTCCGCAAGGATGTGGGGCGTCTTTTTTTATGGTTTCGTTTCCCCCGCCTGCCGTCTAATCCCATCGAATTCGACGGGATTAAAATCCGGGTTAAGGACCGTGTCAGACGTTCCTTTTACATCAATCTTGGCCATATTCATTCTCCCTTCAGAGCGGCAAGCTCGCTCACCGTCATCGGCGGGTAGGTCTTGGCAGGTGTGAAGATCTCGTGCTTGCCCAGGTTGGCAAAGAGGTCGCCCTCCCTGCTATATGCTGACGCCCCCGTCAGTATGTCCAAACGGAAGTCGCGTCGCTGGAACTTCCCCTTCCCGAGGTAGCCCCATTCCGCAAAGGAGATCGGTTGGCCATCGCTGGCGCGCATCTTCAGGGCGTCCCCGTGGACGAGGTTCTGCGACAGCACGTAGAAGGCGGCTCGATACAGGTCATCCGACTCGTCGAGATTCAGGTAGTCGGCGAGGATATCCAACAGATTCGCGCGGCACTCGGCGATATTGTCTACCAGGAGTTCAATCCCATACGTACACATCAGGGCAAGAAGGGCGTAGTGTCGCTTTTCAAAGTCAGACTTCGCGTACTTGAGTTCGACTGCAGCGAGCTTGCGCTGCAGAATTCGGACGAGAAAGTTCCCGCTCCCACATGCCGGCTCCAAAAAGCGGGCGTCAATGCGCTCGGTCTCGCCCTTGACGAGGTCGAGCATCGCCTCGACCATCCACGCGGGGGTGAATACCTCCCCATGGTCAGCAACGCGTTTT
>JAYTJE010000153.1:0-13795 GCA_043731355.1 Nitrospirota bacterium | reverse complement strand
CCCCAGTTCGAGGTGGGGAAGGGGCAGGTGGGCAAGGGCGGCATTGTGCGGGATGAAGCGGCAAGATCGGCCGCGGTGGTCAGAATAACGGATTTTATCGGCGCACTTGGTTTTGAAGTAAAAGGGGTGATCTCTTCACCCATCACCGGCCAGGACGGGAACGTGGAATTTCTTATTCATGCGGTTAAACGGCCCGCGAATTCCTCTCCCAATACCACGATCGATTCGATATCCAGATAGCTGGGCGCTGTTTTGTCGAGCAGCAGTTTGCATTGGGCCGGGAAATTCTCTTCCGCGACAGCATCGTAAAATAACAGCAGCACCGGATAGTGAGGGAAAAACAGGAATTCGTACGCCGCGTCATGGCTGCCGCTGACTCGGCTGGACCTACCTCCGAGCTTTTCGCAGGCGGCTTTTAATCCGGCAACATTCCCGGAAAACTTTTTTGCGATCACCTCCTCGACATGGCCCGACCAGGCTTTGTCCTTTGCATGGGAAGCAGGGATTGAGCTGAAGGTTATCCATTCGCCCGCGGGCGGGGGCGGACCGGGCATGGAGAGATGATTGTAGATCAGGATCGAGATCCAGGTCGGAGGCGCTGCTCCCGCCAGGTTGGTTATCTTTTCTTTCGTAATATGGTAAAGCTCATTGAGAAACGTCAGCTCCAGATTGTCGGGGCCGGTTACCGTGAGTCCGAAGAGCGTTGAGGTTTTGCTGAAATCCAATGCCTGGATCTTTGGCTGGAGCGACTGGAGCGCCTGCTCCCACGCGGTTCCCGGAGAAGCGCTTTGTTTTGTATCGGTTTCTTTCAGGACCTTCCGTGCGGAGGCTGTCAGCGCGGGGCAGTCGTCAGGGGATGCCTGGTGAGAGGCAAGTCTGGCGGCAAAGCCCATACAACTCGTGGTGCCGCATTTCCCGCAGTTTGTTTTGGGGAGCAGCTTGTATATTCCGACAGCGGTTTTCATGGTGGTCAAATTAACCTTTTTATTGAATAGAGTCAATTTGAATCTGTTTTCTTGCAGAAACCGGTTCTGTAAATCGGGGTAATTTCAGGGTATTGCTATTTATTCCCCCATCTGATAGCCTCTTCCAGAACTGAGCTCACAAGGCATTTCAGGAATGGAGGCACATGGATCTCTTCGACCGCATCTACTGCCTGGACCGAGTCCTGCGCCAGTCGCGCTATCCGGTCTCTCATGTTGTGCTCCAGGAGAAGCTCGAATGCTCCCGCGCCACGACCAACCGGATCATCCGCGATATGCGCGATTTTCTCGGCGCGCCGATCCAGTACGACCGCAAAACAGAGGGTTATCACTATGCGCAAACGGGCGACCAGCCCTACGATCTGCCCGGCCTCTGGTTTAATGCGTCTGAGCTGTACGCACTCCTGACGGTCCAGCATCTGCTGGCGGAAGTGCAGCCCGGTTTGCTCGAAAGCCACATTGCGCCGCTTCGTGAGCGCATCGAACGTATCCTGAAGTCCAAGGGCACGGCACAGGGCGACACGACAAGACGCATACGCATTCTGAGGATGGCCGGACGCAGATGCGATCCGGAAAACTTTCCCGCGGTTGCAGGCGCAGTGCTCGGTCGAAAGCGTCTGCACATCATCTACCATGGCCGCACCAACGATAAGACCACCGAACGCACCATCTCTCCGCAGCGCATTATTCATTACCGCGACAACTGGTACCTTGATGCCTGGGACCATGCCAAAAAGGCGCTCAGGAGCTTTTCCGTAGACCGCATCCTGCAAGCCCGGATGATCGAGGAACCGGCAAGGGATATCCCTGATGATACGTTGAATGCGCATTTCGCCACTGCCTACGGTATCTTCGCCGGGCAACCGAAACAGAAGGCCGTTTTGCGATTTACCGCTGAGCGGTCCCGTTGGGTGGCGGACGAAGTCTGGCACCCGAAGCAGAAAGGGCGCTTCGAGGACGGGCAATACATTCTTGAAGTGCCGTACGCTGATTCGCGGGAGCTGGTCATGGATATTTTGAAGCACGGGCCGGAGGTGGAGGTGCTCGCGCCGGAAGCTTTGCGGGCAGAGGTTGTGGATCTGCTGAGCAAGGCGTTGCTGCGGCAGCGGAAGGCAGGAATAAAATAGAATATCAAGATAGAAACCCCGTCGGGTTCGGAATGTGCCCTAAAGCCAGTTGACTCCAAAGGACAGAAATGGTAAATTCAAAACAGAAGCGAAAAAACGATGAAAAAAAGAAACGACCCCATAACCAGCGTAACGGACTGGCGGACGGGAGGAACGGAAAAAACATTATTGGGAAAGCATCTCCGCCCAGGTACACGCCTCAATGGCGTTTGAAGGCGAATTCGTAAGCCTCAAGATGCCGGAAGAGTATCTGAAGAGTCTGAAGAAAGCGGAGATAAGATGATATTGTGTTATAACGATGCAAGTCGCACCAGTAAGGAGGCTTATGCAAACCAAAACCCCATACGAAGATGAGATTTTGAAGGAAGTGCGGGACCTGCCCGGCCAGATTCAGGAAAAACTGGCGAGAATTCTTCATATCGTCAAGCAGGAGATGATGAGCACTCCCGGATTCGATGAGAAAAGGGCCACAGAGGAATATTTATCGGTATGCGGGACGTGGGAGGACGACAGAAGCCCGGAGACGCAGATACAAGATATCCATTCGGGTAGAAAATCCACCCTGCGAACGGAGAAGGCCTTTTGAAGTATCTTTTGGAGACGAGCACCTGCGTCTATCTGCTGAACGGCAATTCCGCTTTGAAGGCCAAGGTAAAGGAAGTCGGCGTCTATTCCCTGGCCGTCGCCAATTGCGTGCTGGCCGAGTTGTATTTCGGGGCGCGCAATTCCAAAAAAGCCGGCGAAAACATTCAGCGCATCGAAGAGTTTAAAAAGAACCTGGCCATACTGTCAGATAGCGAGGAATCCGCCAGGTGGTTCGGGAAGATCAAGGCCGGCCTCAAAATGTCAGGTAACCTGATAGAAGACTTCGATATCCTCATTGCATCAGTTGTTCTTGCTCACAACCGCATCTTGATAACGAATAATACCGATCACTTCGGGCGGATCGAGGGTTTGCGGATCGAGAATTGGTATCAGAGCGAATGACGGCCATGCTTCTCCATCCAAATAGTACACCATTCAATCAGCGACCTCGGATATGAGGTCTTCTTGTTTCACCTCAGCAGTATTTGCAAAACATGCCAATATCACCGACCGCGTGGCGCGGATGCTCCTTTTTGCTCTTCTGTATCGCCTGGTGTTGCCGCAGATCCGACTGGTTCCCGTTGATCCGGGAAAGGCGGATTATTTATCAGCCCTTTCCGAGTCGGACAGACGACACTGGCAGCCGTTTGTGGAAATATGGCGGATGCGATTGGGAACCGGGAAGGAAAAGATATTTTTCACAGGCTCACGTTTTGAGCCTGGCATTTGGTAGACTATGAAGCCAAGAACCGTAAAAGATGACGTTCAAAAGCGGCACTCCAAGACGGAGGGGCAATTCGTCGCTGTTGATGTTGAAACAACCGGACTTTCGACAAAGCGCGGAGACCGGATCATCGAGATCGGTGCGGTTGTTGTGGAAGGAGGAAGTATTGGTGATGAGTTTCATGCGCTCATCTGCGTGAAGGAGCGGATTCATTGGGCCGCGCAACAAGTGCATGGAATTACCGAAGAAATGCTGATTGGCAAACCGAAAGCGGAAGAGGTCCTGCCGGAATTCAGGAAGTTTATTGCCGGTAGTGCGTTGGTGGCCCATAACGCGAGATTCGATATGGGGTTTATAAACGATGAATTTCTGCGGCTCGGCAGAGGGCTGACGAACCCTTATCACTGCACGCTGGAGCTGAGCAGGAGTCTGTACCCGAAGCTGCGGAATCACAAACTTGAAACGGTTTACCGGCATTTGTGCGGCAGATTGCCTCGAAAGGTGAAACGACACCGTGCTCTCGACGATGCGAGGATGGTTGCGAAAGTGTGGATGGTAATGACGCGACTTTGAATGCTTACAAGATGACGGTTATCAGATCGCTTGAACAAATGTGGACGACCAGAGATTGCGGCTTTGGCTTGGATCGAGCATCAGAAGGTGGATACGAACAATCCCAGGAAAAGAGATTTGCCTAAATGGAACAACTATCGCCATCCGATCTTAAGACCATACTGCATTCGAAGCGGGCAAACATCTACCACTTGGAACACTGCCGCGTGTTGGTTAACGGCGGCAGAGTCGAATACGTAACCGAGGAGGGGAATAAATCCCTCTACTGGAACATCCCTATTGCAAACACAACATCGCTTCTGCTCGGCACGGGCACCTCAATTACGCAAATGGCAATGCGCGAGCTGGCGAAGGCTGGTGTGTTGGTCGGTTTTTGCGGGGGTGGCGGAACGCCATTGTATGCGGCAAACGAAGTCCAGATCGACGTGTCGTGGTTGACGCCGCAGAGCGAATATCGGCCAACTGAGTATCTTCAGAACTGGGCGAGTTTCTGGTTCAAGGAAGAGAAGCGGCTCGCTGCGGCCAAGGCTTTTCAGCATGTACGGCTCACCCAGATTGAGAAACACTGGCTTAGTCCCCGCATCCAACGCCAGGATGGATTCATGCCGAACAGCGGACAATTGTCTGCTGCACTCAACGACACCCGTTCAACGCTTGATGCGTGTAACTCAAATAACGAGGTCCTTGCTCTCGAAGCCAAACTCACAAAAACGCTGTATAAAATCGCTGTCCATGCGGTCAAGTACGGTGACTTCACCCGTTCGAAACGCGGCTCGGGGACGGATCTTGCCAATCGCTTTCTGGATCATGGCAACTATCTTGCCTACGGACTGGGCGCCACGGCGGCATGGGTGCTCGGCCTACCACATGGTTTGGCAGTTCTTCATGGCAAGACACGGCGCGGCGGCCTCATATTCGATATCGCTGATCTGATAAAGGACGCGCTGGTCCTGCCGCAGGCGTTCATCGCCGCGATGGCAGGTGAGGACGAGCAGGAGTTCCGGCGGCGCTGTATGGAAGGCTTTAACCAGGCAGAGGCGCTTGACATAATGATTGATACTGTGAAGGACGTTGCCGTCAAATTCAGCGAGGCTGTCCTATGAACGTCATGTTCGTATCGCAGTGCAGCAAGAAAGCCTTGGAGGAGACCCGGCGCGTTCTGGATCAGTTCGCGGAACGCAAAGGCGACCGAACCTGGCAGACATCCATTACGCAGCAAGGCCTAACGACCCTGCGAAAGATGCTGCGAAAGACGGCCAAGCGCAATACTGCGGTCGCGTGCCACTGGATCAAGTCCGGCGGTAGAACGGAGCTGCTCTGGATCGTTGGCAGACTGAGCGCGTTCAATGAGCACGGCACGGTCCCGACCAACGCCACTTCGCACGACATCCTGAGGGCGCAGCATGAAAACCAATGGCACACAGCGGAGGTCATCTCGCTGCTTGCGGCAATAGCGGGCCTGTTTCATGACTTCGGCAAGGCGAATATTCTGTTTCAGAGGAAGTTGCTTCGAACAGCAAAGGCCTTCGAGCCGTATCGCCATGAATGGGTATCGCTCCGCATATTTCAAGCCTTTGTCGGAAATCTGAATGACCGCGCTTGGCTCGATAAGCTTGTCAACGTCACCAAAGAGGTAGAAGTGGACATGCTGGATAGATTGTTCAAGGACGATGGCGCTGAAATGCAAAATCCGTTTAAAACATTGCCGCCGCTCGCGCGGACTGTTGCATGGTTGATCGTATCGCACCATCGCCTTCCGGTTTCGTACACGGTCAACAATGCGGAGCATATCGATCAGTGGTTGTACGAAAGCATCGGTCCGGAGTGGAATTCGCAGCTAAAGGAGCCGAGGGCATGGACGACGGAGGAGATGCTGAACAACTGGCTTCTTCCGTCGGGTACGCCGGTCCTGAGTAAAACCTGGCGTCGTAAAGCGCAGGAAATAGCACGTCGCGCCCTGAAATCGCGGTCATTGCTTGAAAACCCCTGGCTGGAGCGGCGCTTTACGATGCACTTGTCCAGACTGGCGCTGATGCTCGCGGACCACATTTATTCCTCAATGCCGACAACGGACTCCTGGCAGGACGGTGAATATTCCGCGTATGCCAATACCGATCCAAAGACAAAACTGCGAAAACAGAAACTCGACGAGCATACTGTCGGTGTCGCGCATAATGCGTATCTGTTCGCGACCAGCCTGCCTCGATTGCGAAAGACGTTGCCGTCGATCACGCGGCATAAGGACTTCAAGCGGCGCTGCGAGGATGAGCGCTTCCGCTGGCAGGACAGGGCATACGAGCTTGCAGCCGGTATCCGCGATAGAGCCAAGGCGCACGGCTTCTTCGGCGTCAACATGGCTTCAACCGGCTGCGGAAAGACCTTTGCCAATGCCCGGATCATGTACGGTCTGGCTGACGAGAAGACGGGCTGCCGTTTCAGCATCGCCCTTGGCCTGCGCACGTTGACGCTCCAAACGGGCGATGCGCTCCGGGACCGGTTGCACCTCGAAAACGACGACCTGGCGGTGCTGATTGGCTCGCAGGCCGTGTTGCAACTGCACGAACGGCGCGGTGACAGCTCGGCGACCGAAACCGGCAATACGGGCAGCGAATCCGCTGAAGAGCTATTTCCCGAACATCAGTACGTGCGCTATGAAGGCAGCCTCGGCGACGGTCGTTTGAGCCAATGGCTGAACAACTCGAAAACGTTGTTGAAGCTGCTGAGCGCCCCGCTGCTCGTAAGCACCATCGATCTCCTGATACCGGCCACGGAGGGCGCGCGCGGCGGCAGGCAAATTGCCCCGATGCTGCGCCTGTTGACGGCTGATCTGGTGCTCGACGAGCCGGACGATTTCGATCTGGCGGACCTGCCCGCCCTCTGCCGCCTCGTGAACTGGGCAGGGGTGCTGGGTTCCCGGGTGCTGATCTCCTCCGCCACGCTGCCGCCTGCGTTGATCACCGCCCTGTTCGATGCGTATCTGGCAGGTCGCGCGGATTATCAGCAGGCCTGCGGACAGCCGGACCTGCCGGTCAATGTCTGCTGCGCGTGGTTCGATGAGTTTTGCGTTACACAGAGCGATCACACCGCGAGGGATACGTTCAAGGAAACCCATGCGGGGTTCGTATCTAAGCGGATTGTTAGTCTCAAGCAACTACCTGTGTTGCGCCGGGGAGAACTGCTTCCCGTTGCAAGTCCTGCTAATGACGCTCAAAGCGTTTTACAAACAATGGCCGATGCCATCGCCCAGGCGATCCCCAAGTTGCACGGCCAACATCACCAAGTTCATACGAGCGGCAAGCAGGTGTCGATAGGCTTGGTTCGTATGGCAAATATCAACCCGATGGTTGCGGTCGCCAGGAGGTTGATGTCCGTCGATCCTCCGGACGGGTACAGGCTCCATTACTGCATCTATCATGGCCATCATCCTCTCGCCGTACGATCGTATATCGAGGAACGGCTTGACCCTGCGTTGATGCGCGAGCCGCTACGGCCGGAAAAACTGTGGGAACAGGAAGAAATAAAAAGAGCTTTGCAAATAGGCTCCGAGCAGAACCATCTGTTTGTCGTGCTGGCCACCTCGGTCGCGGAAGTGGGCCGCGATCATGACTATGATTGGGCCATTGCCGAGCCGAGTTCCATGCGTTCGCTGATCCAAATAGCCGGACGAATCCAGCGGCATCGTCAGCAAACGCCGCAAGGAGCGAATGTACTGGTGCTGTCGAAGAACTACAGGGCGTTGAAAGGGGAGTCGCCTGCATACTGCAAGCCGGGTTTTGAATCGACAAAACAGCCGTTGGCCAGTCACGATCTGAACGATCTGCTTTCGCCGGACCAGTATAGAATAATCAGCGCTATTCCACGCATTCAGGAACCCGCCGGTTTGAAACCCCAGACACAATATAGAAACCTTGTTGAACTGGAACACGCCCGCTTGGCGCAAACTTTATTCGGTAGAAAGAATCAAGACGATCTCTGCGCCAAACTATGGTGGAGCAAACAGCCCACCTGGTGCGGCCAGCTGCAGTATTTGCAACGATTCAGAAAATCTGCTCCAGACCAGGCGTACTACCTCTACATGGAAGATGAAGAGGATGAACCGCATTTTCGCGAGCCAGACGCAGATCAGCCGCCGGTAAATGGATTGCCTGCAATGAAGAGGAGTGCCGATATTCAGCCACAATCCGTGTCTCGCATAGCTCAAGGCGTATCCTTCTGGTTCAATCTCGATACCGAGTTCATCTATCAACGTCTGGCGGATACGTTCGATATGGAGCTGCCAGAGATAAGCGTTCGCTTCGGAGAGTTGCGTCTGGACACATGGGAGAATTCCAATAGTCGATGGAAATATCATCCGCAGTTCGGTGTGTATAAAGAGGTTGAGTGATTCGTTATAAAAGGAGGAGCCATGGAATATGAAGGGTTGGCGGCGGTCATTGCGGAATATATCAATGAACGAAAACGCCAGAAGCGGGAACCGATCGAGAAGGAAATAGAGAAAATTGCCAGGGATGCTCCGAACCCAACAGCCGATTCTTCACGCATTGGAGAATTGAATGCGCGGCTCGATGCCCTGGAAGAGACGTATGTATTTCATCGCTGGCTGACGGACGCGGCGTATCGAGCACGGCAGATCAGTCTTGCCACCCATGCTATAAAATTTACGCATGCGGATGCGAGAGGAACCAGTGTGCTGTTGATAGACGCAGACGAGTCTGAATCTCCATATGTAAGCACTACTGCCTTACGCCTACCCGCAGTGGATGCCGTCGGCAACGCAGCCGCGCTCGATGTTGCAAAATTACTGCAACTGAATTGCGACGGCGATTCGCTTGCTGCGTGTCTAAAGCGCGGTGACAGCCGCCCGCTTTCGGTCTTCTCCCAAAGCGAGGAACAGCTTGAGGAATGGATTCAGGGCTTCAAGATGGCATTGTCGGATAAGGCGTTGACGACCCATACTTTGGCCAAGCAACTTTACTTCCCTGTCGGTACGGAGAACTATCACCTGGTGAGTCCTCTGTACTCATCGTCGCTGGCACAGGCACTCTATCAACGAATTATTGATAGCCGCTTCAGCGATGAAGCCAAAAATGTGCGAGATCGCAGGAAGGCCGGGAAGTATGCCGCGGGGATAGAGATCCGATATCTGAACACGGCAGTGCAGAACTTCGGCGGATCAAAACCGCAGAACATCTCTCAATTGAACAGCGCGAGAGGCGGCATGTCCTATCTCCTCTCCTGCACTCCTCCCTCATGGCGCTCCGAGCCCAAGCCGCCGATGACTGGCAAATCAATATTCAGCGGTGAATATAATCGTCGCGCTTGGCGACAGGCCAAGGCATTTCAACAGTATTTACTCGGTGTCAGAGCCAAAGACAGTACGCTCGAAATTCGGACGCAGGTTAAGGCCCATATGGATACGTTGATCGATACACTCTTTCAGTATGCTGCCGAGGTGCAGGGCATGACGCAACATACCGGGTGGAGCGCTCAGTCCAAGTTAAAACGCGAACAGCAGCTTTGGCTTGATCCATATCGGGACGACGCACAGTTTCAGCTTGATCGGGCGAGTGGTGACTGGCAACTTCGTATTGCCGATGAGTTCGCATACTGGCTCAAGCGACAATTGAAGCATGAACAGCTGGTGTTTGGCGAAACGGAGCATCTTGAATGGCAACGGCTTTTCAACCGCAGATTGAGCTTATTTAACAAAGCGCTCCAAGAGTTCGAATCCGATTTGCCGGAGGTGACACGATGAGTTCCCTGATTATCCTGCGCCACGTCGCCGTCGAGCATGCCAATGCTATCGCGGGATTTACGTACGGTTTCCCGGCTATCACCCATTTCCTCGGCTATACTCATGCACTTTCCCGAAAGTTGCAGGCGAGCCACGGGCTTACGCTCGATGCCTGCGGTGTCGTATGTCATAATCACCAGGTGCATTGCCATCAACCGGGCGAATGGGGCGATTATGTCTTCGCGCAGTCGCGGAACCCGCTCACTAAAGAGGGAGATACCGCGCCGATTATGGAAGAAGGCAAGATGCATTTCACCGCGACACTCTTGATCGAATGTAATGGTCTTATTCCCAACGGTGAGACCGGCATCGCGGCATTGCAACGGCATCTTGGTCAACTCTGCCCGACGATGCGGCTCGCGGGCGGGTCTATCAGCACTATTCGCCAAGTCGAGGTAGTATCGGTCCCACAACAATCGGATCAATGCGAGCGTTTTAATCGTCGCGAATTGCGCAGATTGCTACCCGGATTTGCACTGCTTGACCGTACGAATGAGCTTGAGAAGCATTATTCCATCATGAAAGCGGAAAATCCCGAATCCGAACTGCTTGATGCGTGGCTCGACTTTGCAGCACTGAAGGCTCGGGCGGAACCGATCCTTGCGGAAGGAGAAGGATTGAACGAGAATACGAAGGCTAATTGGCGGTATATACCGAAGCCTTCGGGATGGCTCGTGCCGATCATGACAGGCTATCGCGCCATTTCACCGCTCTACCCGCCTGGGACGGTCGGCAACACCAGAGATTGCGAAACGCCTTTTACCTTTGCGGAGGCGGTGTATGGCATCGGCGAATGGCGCAGTCCGCATCGACTGCAATCGATAGATCAACTCATGTGGCGTTATCAATATCAGGAACAGGGCGGTTGGTATCTCGGTAAGAACGGCAGTCAGTTGGACAATACAGTAGAAGTCGAAGAAATGTTCGATTACTAAACTATTATAGGGAGGACGCACAATGGCTATCGAAACCGCATCAGTACTGGCATTTGAAAGAAAACTGGCAAACTCGGACGCAGTCATGACCGCAGGGAACTGGGCCGACCGTGGCCGAACCGAAGGATGGAACACGATTAACCTGAAAGAAAAGGCAGTTCGCGGCACCATTTCGAACCGTCTCAAGAAGGCAGTGGCGAGCGATCCGGTAAAACTCGACGCCGAGATTCAAAAGCCCAATCCGCAGGCAGTCGATACAGCGGCGTTGCCATTCGACGCGGACACACTTCGTGTCAGTTTTACGTTGCGTGTTTTGGGAGATTTACTCTCTCCATCTGCCTGTAACAAACCCCGTTACCAGGCGGCGCTGGCCGGAAAGATAACTGAGTACATCAAACATAAGGAAGCCTTCAAAGAGTTGGCAAATCGGTACGCGGAAAATATTGCCAATGGACGCTTTCTGTGGCGCAATCGATTAGGATCCGAGGCGATAGAAGTTCGGGTCACACACGAACAGGATACGTGGATATTCGATAGTCACAAGTTCAATATGCGTCAGTTCTCGACACCATCGGGAGACCTGATCAAGTTGGCGGAGTTGATCCGCAAGGGCCTTGCGGGTGAACGATATGTTTTTATCACGGTCGCCGCGTATGTGCGCATGGGCTTCGGTCAGGAAATATTCCCTTCGCAGGAGATGGTAATGGGCGGCGGAAAAGGCGATAAAAGCAAGTTTCTGTATCATTTAAACGGTGTAGCGGCCATGCACTCGCAGAAGATCGGTAATGCGTTGCGCACGATCGATACCTGGTATCCGGAGTACAGTGAAGAGCTTGGACCCATTGCCGTAGAACCTTACGGTTCCGTGACCAATCGAGGTACGGCTTATCGACAGCCAAAAGACAAGATGGATTTCTATAGCCTGCTTGATGCATGGATAGAGAAAGACAAGACACCCACGGAAGCTCAGCAGCACTATGTTATCGCCACGCTGATCCGGGGAGGCGTGTTCGGCAAAGCGGATAAAAAGGAAAAGGAATAACGATGAACTACTACATCGACATCAAGGTGCTTCCCGATCCGGAGTTCCCGGCCGCTGTGCTGATGAATGCGCTTTTTTCCAAACTGCACCGTACATTGGTCGAGACAGGTCAGGGAGAAATAGGTATCAGTTTCCCGAATGCGCAAAAGAGCCTGGGGGACAAGGTCCGTTTGCACGGCAGTCAAGGCGCGCTGCAGCGGTTCATGGGAAACGACTGGCGCAAAGGATTAACCGACTACACAAACGCTACGTCAATAGCCGCGATCCCGGACAACTGCAGATATCGCGTGGTCGAACGCGTGCAAGCGAAAAGCAGCGCGGAGCGTATGTATCGCCGGTCCGTCAAGAACGGACGACTGAGCGCCGAAGAAGCCGAGGCGAAAATTGCCGCCGTTAAAGATGAACACCTGAAGCTGCCGTTTGTCCAGATCAAAAGCCAATCGACGGGACAGTCCTTTCGCTTATTCATCCGGCAGGGCAGCTTATCAGACACTGCGGAGGGTGGCCGCTTTACGTCATACGGACTTAGCGGTAATGCCACTGTCCCGTGGTTCTGACCCTTTTTTTAGAGTTCCTTGTAGCAGTATGATATTAAACGGCTTTTGAAAAAGGTCGAATAAAAGGGTAAAACCTGTATTTCTCAATTTCATCGAATTTAATCAGGGGGTTGTTCTGAACGACCAAGTGTTCACTGCCGCACAGGCAGCTTAGAAATAAAAATCCGATATGCCGGATAGTCAGGTCCTGTTCACTGCCGCACAGGCAGCTTAGAAATCAAAAAGGTGGATGCCCCTTCGTCACCTCTCGTTCACTGCCGCACAGGCAGCTTAGAAAACGGAAATCTCGATCCAGTTCGCCTTCAGCTTGTTCACTGCCGCACAGGCAGCTTAGAAAGATATGGAAGGAGGGAACGTAACCGCCCTGATGTTCACTGCCGCACAGGCAGCTTAGAAATGGTATGAAACCGGCAAGGGCGGCACGGATATGTTCACTGCCGCACAGGCAGCTTAGAAAGCAAGGGCATGGCCGCGCTCGATGCGCTGAACGTTCACTGCCGCACAGGCAGCTTAGAAATTAATACTGATCGAGCTTGTCTTTGGTAAAGAGTTCACTGCCGCACAGGCAGCTTAGAAACCGGAATGAAGACCGGAAGCGGCTTTTTTAATGTTCACTGCCGCACAGGCAGCTTAGAAAAGCAAAGAAAAAAGATGTAACGAAAAAAGCAGGTTCACTGCCGCACAGGCAGCTTAGAAATTTGTGCGTTTGGTGTACCAGCTTGACGATGAGTTCACTGCCGCACAGGCAGCTTAGAAAATAGAAAATCAAAACCAAGTCAAGGCTGCAATGTTCACTGCCGCACAGGCAGCTTAGAAAGTTGAGGCAACATGGCCAGAACAGATTAAAAAGTTCACTGCCGCACAGGCAGCTTAGAAATATCAACTGCGGGATCGTGGATTGCTGCAAATGTTCACTGCCGCACAGGCAGCTTAGAAAAATGGAGAATAGAAGATATGCGGATTGAAAAAGTTCACTGCCGCACAGGCAGCTTAGAAAATATTCATACATTGCATGACCCTTTTTTTGATGTTCACTGCCGCACAGGCAGCTTAGAAATATAAATCCACCAGCGGGAAGTACAAAAATATGTTCACTGCCGCACAGGCAGCTTAGAAATTATCAGATGCGCCGAGATGAGACATATTTTAGTTCACTGCCGCACAGGCAGCTTAGAAAGTTTGGAAAAAAAATACCCTGTACAGCATAACGTTCACTGCCGCACAGGCAGCTTAGAAAGCAAGCAGGGCTTCCATACTCATACGGTCAAAGTTCACTGCCGCACAGGCAGCTTAGAAAATCACCGGCTCGGGCTGTTTCAGAGGAACTATTGGGGTCAGACTTTAGAATTGACATTCTACCGTTATATAACTTTAAGGGAGCCTTTAGGGTCAGGTCTTGCGGCTTGACATCTACCGTTCGCCTTTCACAATGCGGCTGATTGAGGAGTAGTGAAGACCCAGATGATCGGCAACTT
>JAYTJE010000152.1:0-19201 GCA_043731355.1 Nitrospirota bacterium | reverse complement strand
ACTTGCAGGGCGAGCAATATGATCTTGAAATTGGCGGGGTTTTAAACCAACTGCATGCGGGGAGGGAGAATGTCAATTCTAAAGTCTGACCCCAAAAGCTCCAAAAGCTCCCAAAAGCTCCCCACCGTCGGAAAAAGTTTTCTGATGATTTTACGCACATACAGAAACGCCTCCTCCTTGGAACCTCCACGGCCATCTGTTGGCATTCTCTCATGTTCGTGAATATTTCTCTTTCCGAAGAAGCGGTTCATCGAGTTCGCAAAGTCAACCGTGAGTATGCTAACAGTAGGCAAGATGCGCAGTTGGCTCTTCTTGATTAACCGGCCAATCACCCGTCTTGCATAGCCGCCATCGCAAAAAAAATCTTGACAATGATACCAATAATGATACTATATTAATATGAGTAAAATAGGAGATATACTCGCTCATATACGTCAGAATCCGCGGGATGTCAGATTCAATGATTTATGCAAAGTATGCGATCATTATTTTGGCGAACCCCGTCAAGGGGGGAGCAGTCATCGAATTTACAAAACCCCGTGGCAAGGCGATCCAAGGATAAACATTCAAAATCATAAAGGGAAAGCAAAAGCATATCAGGTTAAGCAGGTGCTCTTGGCAATAGAAAGGCTGGAGGTGGATCATGTCCATGAAGAAAGATAGATTTACATACCGGGTAACCTGGTCTGAAGACGACAACGAATATGTTGGGCTGTGCGCTGAATTTCCCAGCCTTAGTTGGCTGGCAAAAACGCCAGAATCCGCCTTAAAGGGCATTCGGAATGTGGTTGACGATGTCATGAGGGATATGCATAAAAAAGGTGAGACCATTCCCGAACCGATCTCATCCCGTCATTTCAGCGGCAAATTCATGGTGCGAGTCCCTCCTCAGGTTCATCAAAAACTCGCCATACAGGCTGCCGAGTTCGGCGTCAGTCTCAATCGGCTTGCCAGTTCAAAATTAAGCCAATAGAATCAGATTCCAACCAGCGGGTCGAGTCCGCCGCGAAAAGCACGCGGCTCACCGCCGTGTTCAAATACAAGTTTCAGCCTGTAATCGCTAATTCTTCTGACTAATCGGAATCCACAGTAGTAGGTGTAGTCGTTACCTGCTCTCACTCAAAACGTACATCTAAACCTCAGAGGTCGAACATGTCCAAAGTCTATTTCTCCACCGCACGTACGCTCCGCTGGGACTACAGCCACAGCGGCCCCGGCAAGCTCGATGCCCTGCTCCAGAAGATGAATTTCTCCGATCGATTCACGGAAGATGAATGGGTCGCGATCAAGACCCATTGGGGCTCTCACGGCGCGTTCCGCATCGTGCCTCCGGTCATGGTCCGCAAGGTCGTTGAAGCGGTCAAGGAGACTGGCGCTAAGCCCTTTGTCACGGACACGGTCAGGATCATGGGGCTTGACTACATCGAGGTTGCGAACCAGAACGGCTTGAACCATCTGTCCTGCGGCGCGCCGGTGATTTTGGCCGACGGGCTCTTTGGCAAGGACAGCATCTTAGTCAAGGCCGGGCCGATCCTCGGCGAAATCGCCGTTGCCTCTACCATCCACGACGTGCCTGCCATGGTCGTCTGCTCACACACCAAAGGCCACATCAACTCCGGTTATGCAGGCGCGCTCAAGAACCTGGCAATGGGCTGCGTAAGCTCTCGCCACCGGGACCATGGGTGGAAAAAAGGGCGCGGCTCCATGCACTGCCACGGGGAATCGAACCTGCAGTGGGACGCCGAAAAATGTACCTTCTGCGAACAATGCAAAAACATCTGCCCCCTGAACGCCATCGCTTTCAAAGACGGCGCGTTCACCGTGGATAAAAACACCTGCTGGCACTGCGGCCGGTGCTCACGCGTTTGCCAGGAAGGCGCGCTCACCCTGCCGCAGGACGACGTGACCTTCCAGAAAAGCCTTGCCGAAGCCGCGGCTGCGGTCCTTTCGACCTTCAAAAAGGGCAAGGTCATCTACGTCAACTTCCTCTACGCGATCCAGCCTGAGTGCGACTGCATGCCCGTTGCCGACGTGCCGGTTATCCAGGACCAGGGCATCATGATCTCCGATGACATCGTGGCCATCGAGCAGGCTTCCCTGGATATGCTCAAAGCCGCCCCTTCCCTGCCCCAATCGGCGGCGACTGACGCAGATATCAAACCCGGCGAGGACATCATGTTTAGGCTCAATCCCCGGCCCATGCAGCTCCAGATCGACGAAGCGGAAAAGCTGGGATTGGGAACAAAGAAGTATACGCTGGTCAGCATTGAACCGTGATATAATACACCTTAATAAGCTACGGCTTCACCACGGAGACACGGAGACACAGAGAACAGCTTAAAAATTTTTGACACTGATAATGGCTGATTGGCTATGATCAAAACGAGCAAGACTTTGACGTATCCGTGAAAATCATATTTTTATCCGCCTTTATCCGTGTCAAAGATTTGTTATGATCTAACTTCCCTTTGAGGTACTAATGTCCAAACGCACCAAGATCATCGCCACCATCGGCCCGGCCTCCAGCACACCCTCGATCATCGCCAGGCTCATCCGCGCCGGCATGGACGCGGCGCGGCTGAACTTCTCGCACGGCGAGCACGCGGACCACATCAAGCGGCTCAACCTCATCCGCGGCGAAGCTGCCAAAGCGGGAAAGCATATCGCCATTATCCAGGACCTGCAGGGCCCGAAACTGCGCGTCGGCGTTATAAAGAACGACGCAGCCGTGCTCAAGCGCAACGACACCATCCTGGTGACAACGAAGAAAATCATCGGCACGAGCGCGCAGATATCCATAACCTATCCCCGGCTCACCAAAGACCTCAAGATCGGCGACACCGTGCTCCTCGACGACGGCAGGCTGGAGCTCAGGGTCGTTAAAAAAACCAACAATGCGCTCTCGTGCAAGATCATCCGCGGCGGCGTGCTCAAGAGCCACAAAGGCGTCAATCTTCCTGGGGCACAGCTGTCCCTTCCCTCGTTGTCGAAGAAGGACCGGGACGACCTCCGGTTCGGCGTGAAACAGAGCGTTGACTACATCGCGCTCTCGTTCGTGCGCACGGCAAAAGACATCTCCCAGACCCGCCTCTTTATCCAGTCGTTGAAAGCGGACATCCCGATCATCGCGAAGATAGAAAAACCCGAGGCAATCCTGAACCTCGACGAGATCATCCGCGAGGCCGACGGCATCATGGTCGCGCGCGGCGACCTGGGCGTCGAGATGTCGCTTGAGAAGGTGCCGCTGCTCCAGAAAAAAATCATCGAAGCCTGCCACTGGGCGGAGAAGCCGGTGATCACGGCGACCCAGATGCTCGAAAGCATGATCGAGAGCCCCCAGCCCACGCGCGCCGAGACCTCCGACGTGGCCAACGCCATCCTGGACGGCACGGACTGCGTCATGCTCTCCGGAGAAACCGCGGTCGGCAACTATCCGGTGCAGACCGTGGCGTGCATGGCGCGCATCGCGCTGCAGGCGGAGACGTCGGTGAACCCCTGGCCGCCCGACAATGACGTGGCCAGCCTGGGTGAAAGCGTGGCCCATGCCGCCTGCCGCGCGGGAGAAGAACAGCAGGCGCAGGCCATCGTGCCCTTTACCCAGTCCGGGTCATCGGCCCTCCTAGTCTCGAAGCACCGTCCGCGCATGCCCATCATCGCGCCGACGCCCTTTGAGCGCGTGGCCAGAAAGATCTCGCTCTACTGGGGCGTTACGCCGATCATTCTGAAAACAAAGAAAACAACCGACGACATGATCACGGGCGTGGAAAAGATCATGCTGAGGAAGAAACTGGCAAAAAAACACGACCTCCTCATCATTACAGCCGGCGTGCCCATCGGCGTCGCCGGAAGCACGAACATGATGAAGATCCACCGCGTGGGCGAAGCGACGAGCCTGGAGTCGAAAAAGAGGTCATAGCCGAGTAAGGAGAACCTTTGACACGGACCAGGGCGGATTTAATTATGAAGAAGCAGGATACTGCCTGGCCTTATCCGCTTTTATCATAGCCTTTCTCCGATTTTTCCGTGTCAAAGGTTTTCTTTAAAGGTCAACGAATTACCCAGCTTTTCCACACGAAAGGACGAAAACGATGAAAGTACGCGACTTGCTGGAAACCAAGGGAAAAGACACAGTGTCGATCGATGTAAACAGCTCGGTGGACGACGCCATCCGGTCCATGAATGCAAGGAAGATCAGCGCGATCATAGTTATGGAAAATGGAAAGACCGTCGGGATCTTCACTGAGCGCGACGTCGTGCGGAGCTACATCGCCTCGAACGGGAAGACCTTCAAGGAAATTTTTGTGCGCGACCACATGATCAAGGACCTTATCGTTGCGGTCCCCGGCGAGGACCTCCACGAGGTCTCGGCCACCATGGTCGAGAAGAACATCCGGCACCTTCCGGTAGTGGAAAACGGCAAGGTCATCGGCATGCTGTCCATCCGTGATATCATCCAAACCCAGGTCACCAAGCTCACCACGGAGATCCATTATCTGAAAGATTATATTTCCGGATTTTAATGTTCGGAGGGCGTTTGCCTGTTGCGAAAGGCCGAAACAAGAACGGTAACAGGACATAACCGCTCTCTTTTATTTCCTGTTCCGCAGTGTTATAATTCCAATATATGAATAAAATCTCCACGACCTGTCCCTGGTGCGGCTGCGGCTGCGGCCTCTTCCTGCACGTTGAGAACAACATCATCACCGGCGTTTCGCCCAGCCGCAACCATCCGGTGAACCACGGCGCCCTCTGCGTCAAGGGCTGGAACTGCCATGAATTCGTCCAGCATCCCGACCGCCTGACCACTCCCCTTATTAAAGAAGGCGCTGCCTTCCGGCGCGCCACGTGGGATGAAGCCCTCAATAAGACCGCTGCAAAGCTCACCGAGATCAGGGACACCTACGGCCCGGACGCCATCGGCATCCTGGGGTCCGCAAAGTGCACGAACGAGGACAACTTCGTGCTCATGAAATTCTCCCGCGCGGTGATCGGCACGAACAATATCGACCACTGCGCACGGCTCTGCCACTCCTCCACCGTTGGCGGCCTGGCCGCGGCTTTCGGCTCTGGCGCCATGACCAACTCCATCGACGAGATCAGGGACGCCCGGGTCATTTTCGTGATCGGCTCGAACACTACCGAGCAGCATCCCATGATCGGGATGCATATGCTGGAAGCGCGGGACCGGGGCGCGATGATCATCGTGGCAGATCCCCGGCGCACCCAGATCGCCCAGTTCAGCCACCTCCACCTGCGGCACCGGAGCGGCACCGACGTGGCGCTGCTCAACGCCATGATGAACGTGATCATCACCGAAGGACTGGTGGACGTCTCCTTCATTCGCCAGCGCACCGAGAACTTTGACGATTTCGAGAAAGGCGTGATGGCCTATTCTCCGGAGGTCGCCGAGCGGATCACTGCGGTCCCTGCCGATGATATCCGCAGGGCAGCGCGGCTCTATGCGTCGGAAAAACGGTCCATGCTCTTCTACTCCATGGGCATCACCCAGCACATTACGGGCGTGGACAATGTT
The DNA here is from genome assembly GCA_043731355.1 of Nitrospirota bacterium. Classification (GTDB taxonomy): domain Bacteria; phylum Nitrospirota; class UBA9217; order UBA9217; family UBA9217; genus GWC2-56-14. The sequence continues at coordinate 13,668 of JAYTJE010000152.1, read as the reverse complement.
CGCTCTTGCGCCAACCTGGTCATGCTCACCGCGCACATCGGCCAGCCGATGACGGGCCTGAACCCGCTCCGCGGCCAGAACAACGTGCAGGGCGCCTGCGATGTGGGAGCGCTTCCCGATGTGTATTCCGGGTACCAGAAAGTGACCGACCCCGTCGCTCGAAAAAAGTTCGAGATGGCATGGTCCCGTCCCCTGCCGGAGAAGCCGGGCCTCACACTCACGGAAATGGTGGACGCCATCCATGAAGGCAGGATCCGCGCTTTGTACGTCATGGGCGAGAACCCGGTGATCTCGGACCCCGACAGCACCCATGTGAAAGAAGCCTTTGCGAAGCTCGATTTTCTCGTGGTCCAGGACATCTTTCCCACGGATACCACGAAATTTGCCCACGTGATTCTGCCGGCCACGACCTTCGCGGAAAAGGACGGCACCTTTACCAACACCGAACGCCGGGTCCAGAAGATCAGGAGGGCCGTGCAGCCCGTGGGCGATTCACGACCGGATTACGAGATCATCTGCAGCCTTGCCCGGCTCATGGGGTATCCCATGGACTACCGCGCCGCCCATGAGATCATGGAAGAGCTCGCAATCCTTACGCCTTCTTACGGCGGCATCCTCCACCATCGTCTTGACGCCGGTTTCGGGCTCCAGTGGCCCTGCTTCGGCATGGACCATCCCGGCACGCCCTATCTGCATCGGAAAAAATTCACCCGCGGCATGGGCGCATTCATTCCCGTGGAATTCATTCCTCCGGCAGAGCCCACGGACAGCGAATATCCGTTCATATTGACCACCGGCAGAAGCTGCTTCCACTACCATACGGGCACCATGTGCAGAAGGACCGTAACGCTGGAACGAGAAGAACCCGAGTGCTCTGTCGAGCTCAATCCAGCGGATGCAAAACAATACGAGATCCGCAATGGCGACCCCGTGCGCGTCAAAACACGCCGCGGCAGCATAGAGGTGAAGGCCCGGGTCACGAACGTCGTGCCCGAAGGGATCATCTTCATTCCCTTCCACTTCCGCGAAGCGGCAGTGAACCTGCTTACGATAAATGCCGTGGATCCCAATGCCAAGATCCCCGAGTTCAAAGTCTGCGCAGCTTCCCTGGAAGCCGTCCGGAAAAAGCCGGGTACGCGGCCTGCGCCGAGGCTCAGCTATCACGAGGGGATGAAGCAGGGGCTTGATCTGTATATTCCGCCTGATGAAATGGAAAGATCAAACAGCGAGCAATCATGACTGAAACCTATATTTTAAACAAAAACCACCTGTCCTTCTGGCTCCGCACGCTCAAGACCACCCATGAGTTGATCGCGCCCATGCGGGACGTTTCCGGCGATATTGTGCTGACCGAGCTGCAGCGGATGCACGAGACAGCGCTCGACGGACCGGCGCTCATGCCTTCTCCCAAGGAGTTCCTGCTTCCCCAGATGGAGCAGCTCTTCTGCTACTCCGACGAGGGCGTTGAGGAAGCTTTGAACAAGCGGCCGCGGGTCCTCTTCGGCATCCGGCCCTGCGACCTTTCGGCCATCAGGATCCTCGACACCTTTTATCTCGGCAAGAACAAGGACGCCTATTATGAAGCGCGCCGCTCCCGGACCGTCCTGATCGCCATAGCCTGCAACCGACCCGACCCGGCCTGCTTCTGCCTTGGGCTCGGCACGGGACCCTTCCTGAAAACCGGCTTCGACCTCCAGCTCACCAACCTGGGAGACCGTTTTCTGGTCGAGACCGGATCGGAGACCGGCGTGTCGCTCGTTACCGCCTACCCGCATATTTTCACCGAGCCGAAGCAGGCGGACAGCGACGACCTCTACGAGACGCGGCTTGCTTCCCAGAGCCAGTTCGAGAAGCGGGTCAATCTGGAGCAGGTGAGAAAGCGCATCCTGGCAGGGGCTGTTCACGACTCGTTCTGGGAGGCGGTGGCTGTCCGGTGCTTTGAATGCGGCGGCTGCGTATATAACTGCCCGGTCTGCACCTGCTTTAATGTCATCGACCGCCCCGCCTCTGCCGATGCGGGCAAGCGGGTCAGGCTCTGGGACACCTGCATGTTCAAGGGTTTTACGAGAACCGCCGGAGGGGTCATTCCCGCCGAGGCCAAGATAAACCGCACCAAGCGATGGTTCCATCACAAGCTTATCCACTGGCCCGAGCAGTTCGGGGCTTTCGGGTGCGTCGGCTGCGGCAGGTGCGCTATTTCCTGCCCCGGGACCATCGACATGGCCACGGTAGCGCTCAAGATCCAGGGTGCGGACCAGGCTGAAGAGAAATGATGTGGAAACAGAAAGCAGTCTTTGCGAGCGTAGCGAAGCAATCTCGTAGTTTGAATCTGCTTGATAAATCGAGATTGCCGCGTCGCTCCGCTCCTCGCAATGACGGCATTCGTACTTGAAATTTGGAGCTTGGTGTTTCATTATGACGACAACGAACATTTACCTGCCGTTCAAGACCTCGATCACGAACGTCAAAGAGGTTGCAAAGGACGTAAAGCTTTTTTCCCTGAGCGTCCCCGCCGGGTTCACGTATCAGGCCGGCCAATTCGTCATGGTGTCGGTGATCGGCGCCGGCGAGGTCCCTATCTCGATCACGTCAACGCCCGGGAGCAGGGACCTGGAACTCTGTGTGCGCAGGGTCGGACACGTTTCTTCGGCGATAAATTCGCTCAGCGCAAACGATAGTATCTGGATCCGCGGTCCCTACGGCAGGCCCTTCCCGATAAACAGCCTCCAGGACTCCCTGTTCATCTGTGGAGGCATCGGTATCGTGCCGCTGCGTCCGCTCATCAATCAAATGCTGCATACGAGCGCGGCAACAGGACCGAAAAAAAAGGTTACCGTCATGTACGGCTCACGGAACCCGGCTGAGGTATTATTCATGGATGAGACGGCCCGCTGGCAGGAGCGGGGCGCCACCATCGTCATGACCGTCGATACCTGCGATATCGAGGGGTGGAAGGGATGTACGGGGCTGGTCACCGATCACTTTGCCAAGACGAATATTGATTACCGGAACAGCACCGCTTACATCTGCGGCCCCCATCTCATGATCAAGGCCACCATGCGCGACCTGTCGCTGATGGGAATGCCCGATGATCACATTATCACAACGCTTGAGGCGCATATGAAGTGCGGCGTGGGAAAATGCGGACACTGCTACTGCGGAGGAAAGCTTATCTGCGAGGAAGGCCCCGTCTTTTCCTTGGAAGAGATAAAAAAATACAATATCAAACCAGGCATCGACGACCTGGGTTGACCTCACCATCGGCCCCGGTCACTCTTCGCTGTAGTTCGGGTTCGCCGGTTTGCCATGGTCCCGAAGATACTGGTTGCTGAATGCGGGGATCACGCCCAGTTCACCGTTCTGAGGATGGATCATACAGCGGTAGGAAACAAGCTGCCCCACGGTCTCCATCATGTGGTCCCACCCTTTTTTGAACAATGTGCAGTCATTGTTGTAGCAAACCCAGAGATACGGTGCATCCCATTCCAGGTAGCGCGCATCCATCTGCTCCATCAGCGTGTTGCAGTGCGGGCAGGTCGGGGCTTCGGTAACTTTCCAATTCGTCATATCCATACAACATACCTCCTCTTGATACGGAGGGCATTATACGACTACACCGGTGTATTTGCAACAGTGAAAAGGGCCGTTGCGGCGTGTTAATAATTCTCCTCGGCAACCTCAAAGTATGCTTTGGGATGCTGGCACGCGGGACAGAGGCCCGGCGCCTCGGCTCCTTCATGGTGGTATCCGCAATTGCGGCATTTCCATGTTGAGGAAGCGTTCTTCTTGAACACGTGCCCCTGCTCAACGTTCTCCAGAAGCCTGCGGTAGCGCTTTTCATGCTGCACTTCCACCTTCGCGATCTGGCGAAAAGCCTCTGCCGCCTCGCGGAACCCCTCCCCATCGGCGATCTTCGCAAATCCCGGATAGAGCTTCGTCCACTCCTCGTTCTCGCCTTCCGCCGCGGACCTCAGGTTCTCGGCGGTCGTCCCGATCCGGCCGGCGGGAAAGGAAGCCGTGAACTCAGACATTCCCCCCTCCAGAAACTTGAAGAACCGCTTGGCATGTTCCTTTTCATTATCAGCGGTCTCCAGGAAGAGAGCGGCGATCTGTTCATAGCCTTCCTTTTTAGCCGCACTGGCGAAGTAAGTGTAGCGGTTCCGGGCCTGCGACTCGCCGGCAAAAGCGGCGAGCAGGTTCCTTTCGGTCTTTGTCCCTTTTATTCCCATGTGTTCTCCTTTTAACCAACCTACCGCATCCGACGGGCCAGTTCAGCGCGCGCGGCGAATATATCGGCGCGGGCAAGCAGCCAGTAGCTTATCCGTTCTTTCCCCTTCTGGATGCAGGGCCGTGCGCGCCATTGTGCAAGAGCGATACGTTCAGACCGTTTCAGATCGTCCTCAAAGTGCTCTCGCGCCTGCGCGGCGATCGCCGGATCGTGCACAACAGCCACGAGCTCGTAATTGATCCGCCCGCTCCTGATATCCAGGTTTGCGGAGCCGGCGATGATCGTATCATCGACGATCGCCAGCTTGGCATGCAGCATGGTCGGGAGGTATTCCCACACCTCGATCCCCGTCCGCAGCAGCCTGCCATACAGCCCGCGAGCGGCCCACCCCGCCATCGGCACATCGTTCTTCCGTGAGAACAGAAGCCGCACACGCACTCCCCGCCGCACCGCGCGCTTGAGCGAGCGCAAAATGCTGCCCGGCGGATAGAAATAGCCCATGGCAAGATCTATGCTGGCAACGGCGTTGCCGATAACCGCACCGTATCTCTTTCGCACCGGAGAAAGAGGATTCTCCAAACCGCTTTCGAGGAACCGCACACCGCTCTTCGGCGCATCCGGGACCATGCGATCTCGCCGAAGCCGAACGAGCTTGAGTCTGCGGACCATGCGGTGTATCGGCAGTTCCGCCCTGACCCACATACGCGAAAAAGACGGCCGGAGCTGGGCCGTCTCGTCACCCGAAATCTCCAGCGCGTTATCGCGCCAGGGAAGCTCATCGGCGGCGCCCCGGTAATATTCATCGGCAATATTGAAGCCGCCGATATAAGCCGTATGGTTGTCGATGAGCAGCAGCTTCCGGTGGTTGCGGAACATGAACAGACCGTGTTTGAACTGCCTGAACCAGCGGATGCGGCCGCCGACAGCCCGCAACCCGTCCCAGAAAGAGTCCGGGAGCGCCCAGGACCCGAAGGAATCCACGAGCACCATCACATCGACCCCACGCCCCGCGGCGGCAACGAGGCGACTGAGAAACTCCCGACTCGTCGCGTCATCGGCAACAACGTACATTTCCAGGGCAATGCTCGTACGCGCTCCGTCAATAGCCTTGAACATGGCGGGGAAGGCTTCATTGCCGTTTTTGAGGAGACGAACGGAAGTCATCGGTATCGGTAACGTCCAGAGGTGTTGATGCGTTGAACCATTTTTCCTCTTTACCTATTCACGCTTAAACGCATTTACTTATTCACTCGCTTACATTTTCAAACGTATACTCCACTTTCATCTTCAGGTCCTTCCGGAGGGAATGATAGACCGAACAATACTTGTCCTGCGACAGCGCTATGGCACGTTCGATCTTTTTCGCGGTCAATCCCGTGCCGGTCACCGAGATGATCATCTCGATGGACGTATAGTATTGGGGAGGCGTGGGATTTCGCTCGCCAACGATGTCCATCTTATAGGACTTGATCTCGACTTTCATCTTCTTGAGGAACGACACCATGTCGATCCCCATGCACCCGGCCACGCTCAGCAGGAGCGTTTCCGTGGGTGAGCAACCCCATTGCTGCTGGGCGTCGTACTCAACCTCATACCCCCGGTTCGTGCGACCGACGAAGATGAGGTCCTTGTCCCAGGTCAGGGTCGCCTTGTTCACCTGCGATATTTTAGCCTTGTACGCATCAAGTGATTCTTCCAGTGCATTGAGCTCTTTTTCCTCAGACATGTATCACTCCTTCATAATAAAATAAAACTCGGACAGCGCACAACGGACACTCACCGCCGCTGCCTCGTATCCCGTTGCCCCTGGTTCTTCATTTTTCCCCGCAGAAGGCACATGGCCTCATCTTCTCTGCCCGCCTCGACCTTCAGCACGTAGATCTTGATCTCTCGTAAAGGATAGGCGTCAAACGTGGCCTGGATCCCCGCGGCTCCGAGATACACGATGTATTCCATCATAGTGGTGTCGCTGTAGCCCATGCCTGTATCGCCGCGCAGAACCTCCACATAGTCGGTGGGGCCATCGACTTCCGGCTCGTCAGGCGTCCCCTGGTCCCAGACGTCGCCATAGTCCCAGTCTTCGTCATTATGATGATCATTGCGTTTCATTGGATTAGTCAGGTGAATAGTAATGGAGAGCGCGGCGAGAGTCAAATAAAAAAATTATCGTGCTCCGTTGACAGACCTCGGAAGGTGGGGTACTATTCAGCCCATGATGGAAACAATAGCTTTTATACTGGGGTCCGGTTTCAGCGTTTTTGTCTATGCCCGCTCCATCAGGACCGCCGACCTGTCGTGGCAGAAAAAAGCGGTCTACTCTTTTTTTACGTTCATCGGGATCACCGGAACGGTCTTCCTCGCCGGCATACTCATCGCGGACCGTCTGCAAAGAATGAGGATCGATCCGTTTCCCCGGCCTTAGGGTCAATGCAGACGCATCCGCACGAGGCGCTACGACGCAAATACGCTTTGAGCGCATCCCGTGCGATCAGCCTTTTTTCCGCAGCATGGTCTTCACTCGTTTAAGGCGGTAAAACGATTCCCGCTCCCGTTCGCCGATATACTGGTTGATGGTCCTGATCTGAAACCGTAGGCCGGGCACGATCACTTCCTCAAGGACCTTGATCCTACGCGTGGTCCTCACGATCTCCTGGCCCAGCCGCTTCATTTTGCTCTCGTACGCCGCGATTTCCAGCATGGCTTCCAGCAGCTTTTCAAAGAGCGTTACCCCGGCCTCCAGGTGGGGCGTCACCGAACGTTCGTCGTAACCGCGCTTGTCAGGGTCCCGCACCGGAGCGTCATGAAAGGCAATGTCCTTGTACCGGAGGCCCCAGATACTCTTCTCGGCCACGTCGATCCCGAATTCGCGCTCTGTCGCGGCCACGATCGATTCGATCATCTCCCTGCCCTCATGGCCCAGCGCGAGCGCCCGTTTGAGGAGCGCCTTGCCATAGGTTGTCCTGATATCTTCCCGCGAGCGAAGGAACGGCAGCGTCGTGGCCATGAATTCCTTGATAAGCGCCTGTTTGCGCGCTTTCAGGATGCCGATGCTGTTCAGGACCGACCGGGACTTTTCCTTCAGCAGCAGCAGGTTCGTTCTGGTAGGATGGACCATGCGTCACTCCTGTATGCAGTATACTGTCTACTATCTACTGTCTACTGCCTACTGTCTACTGTCTACTGACTTTTACCTCACATCCAGCTCAAACTGCTTCATCAAACGCAGCCCCACATCGAGCGTCTCGTGCACCGTCCGTCTGACCGTGCCCTGGCCCACAAACTCGCGCTCAAACACATCGGCAAAATCGAGCATCAGGATATCCGCTTTGGTCATGCCGTCCCTGCCTACTATGGCTTCGAGCCGCCGCAGGTCCCTGCCTTTGGCATAGTATTTATACAGATTATTCGAAACCTTCCGGTGGTCCGGTCGCGTATGCCCTTCGCCGATGCCCTTCTGCATGAGCCGCGAAAGGCTGGGCAGCACGTCCATGGGAGGGAAGATCCCCTTCTGATGCAGCTCGCGGCTCAGCACGATCTGTCCCTCGGTGATATACCCGGTCAGGTCGGGGATGGGGTGGGTGATATCGTCCTCGGGCATGGTCACCACCGGCAGCATGGTGACCGACCCTTCAAGCCCGTAAATGCGGCCTGCCCGCTCGTAGAGCGATGCGAGATCGGAATACATGTAGCCCGGATACCCGCGCCTGCCCGGCAGTTCCTCGCGTACCGTGGATATTTCACGCAAAGCGTCGCAGTAGTTGGTCATATCGGTGATGATAACAAGGACGTCCATGCCTTTATCAAAGGCCAGGTACTCGGCAACGGTCAGCGCGAACCGGGGCGCCAGCAGCCGCTCCATGACCGGTTCGTCCGCCATGTTCACAAAAGCCACAAATCCCGACTGCATCTCCCGCAGCACGTTCAGATAAAAAGAATACTCGTGGAAGGTCAGCCCCAGCGCTGCAAAGACGACCACGAACTTCCGTTCCGCCTTGGCAAGCCGGGCATTCCGCAGGATGCCGCCGACCACTTCCTTGGAAGGCAGTCCGGCTGCGGAGAAGATCGGCAATTTCTGGCCGCGCACCAGCGTGTTTAGTCCGTCGATGGGCGAGAAGCCGGTCTCAATGAAGTCTTCCGGCCGGGCCCGCGCCGCGGGGTTCATGGGCAAACCCGTGATCGGCTTCCACAGCTCCGGGATATAGAGGGGCATGCCGTCCTTGGGTTCAAAGGAGCCGTTGCAGACCCTGCCGATGAGCTCCGGCGACAACGGCACACGTTTGATCGCGTCAGTAAAGATCACCTTGGTGCGGTCCACATCGAGGCCCTGCGTGGATCCGTACACCTCGACTAAGGTCGTGCTGCCGTCTATTTCGAGGACTTCGCCTTCCAGACGCCTGTTGTCCGGAGCGATGACGGTCACCACCTCGCCGATCCGCACGTTCTGCACGTTCTGCACAAAGAGCAGCGGGCCGGCAATGGTCGAGATGGTTCGATAGCTATGTTCGGATAATCGCATAGTTTAGTTCCTGATGGAAAGAGGGTAGGAGGGTAAGAAGGTAAGATAAAACATCAACCAGACTTTCTTTCCCTCTTTCCCTCTTTCCCTCTTTCCCTCTTTCCCTCGTTCCCTCGTTCCCTCGTTCCCTCTTTCCCTCGTTCCCTCGTTCCCTCGTTCCTTCCTACCCTCCTACCTTCCTAACTTCCGACGTTCCGCCCAAAGCTTCCTCAAGCCTCACTCCCTGCTTCAACAAATCTCCCGCGGATTCATGGAGGTCCAGCAGCCGCTTGATGATCGCCAGTGTCTTTTCAGGCGGTGAAAAAGCATCGTCGCTGTACGCGTTCTGCTGCAGAAACTCGGTGCGGATCATTTCCGCTATCCGCATCAGCAGGCGGTCGGCATCCTGGAGCCCCTCGGCCCCCACGATCTCGGAGACCTCGCGGAGCGACTCTTCCTGCTGGAGTATCCGGCGGCAGCGCGCGAGCAGGCTGTCCCATTCCGGGGAGACCTTTGCCTGATAATGTTTTGCCACGTCTCCGGCATACAGCGAATAGCTCTGAAACCAGTTGATCGCCGGATAGTGCCTGCGATGGGCCAGAGCGGTGTCGAGCATAAGGAATGCGCCGGTCGTGCGCAGACAGGCCTGGGTCACGGGCTCGGTGAAGTCTCCGCCCGGCGGTGAGACAGAAAGGATCATGCTGAGTGAGCCGATCCTGTTGTTCAGCGTCTCCACAACTCCGGACCGTTCAAAAAACGCGGACAACCGCGACGCAAGGTACGTGGGGTATCCCTCTTCGCCGGGCATCTCTTCTAATGAAGCTGAAATTTCCCGCAGCGCTTCAGCCCACCGGGAGAGGCTGTCGGCCAGGAACAGCACGTGATAGCCCATGTCGCGGTAATACTCCGCCATGGTGACGGCGGTGTAGATCGAGGCTTCGCGCGCCGCCACGGGCATGTTCGAGGTATTGACCACCAGCACCGTGCGGTCACGAAGCGGCCTGTTGCTCCAGGGGTCGCGCAGCTCCCCGAACTCGGCGATCATATCAGCCATCTCATTGCCGCGCTCACCGCAGCCGACATAAACGACAATATCGACGTCCGCGAACTTGGCCACCGACTGCTCAAGGATCGTCTTGCCCGTGCCGAAGCCGCCGGGGAAAATGGCGGTCCCGCCCCGCGCCAGAGGGAACAGAAAATCGATGCTGCGCTGGCCGGTCACGAGCGGTTCAACGGGCGCGAACTTTCTTTTGTAGGGCCTTGCGAAACGCACGGGCCACTCATGGCAGCCCGGGATGTCCCGGCCGGATTCGAACTGCCCCAGCGGTTCATCAAGGCTGATGTCCCCTTCGACAAGTCTGGCTATCTTGTCATGGTCCCCCGAACCGCCGAGGATGAAGTGCGTGAACGCCCCTTCCTGGACCGAGCCAATGATGGCGCCGGGCGTGATCAACTCTCCCGGCTTCATGAGCGGCGTGAACTGCCACCGCTTCTGGTAATCGAGGGCGTACATCTCCTTCCCGCCGGTGATAAAGGGACCCATTTCCTTTCTGAGCCGTTCGAGCGGACGCTGGAGCCCGTCGAACATTCCCGACAGAAGCCCCGGCCCCAGCCGCACCGTAAGCGGACTGCCGACGCCCTGTACCGGTTCTCCGACCCCGAGGCCGCGCGTGTCCTCATAGACCTGGACCACCGCCCGTTCGCGTTCAAGGCGCACGACCTCGCCTGTCAAAAGGGCGTGGCCCACGTAGACGCGCTCATAGAGGGTGAGCCCCTTCAAATCGGTCGTGACCGTAGGCCCTGATATGCCCTGGATCTTTCCATTCATTGGCGGCAACCCCGTTTTGTTATGCTGATAAACCTAAAAAGTCCTTGTACACGGATCAAGTCGGATAAAAACCGGATAAAATCGGATTCTACCTGGAAAGGCCCTCGCTTTTTTGTGAGCGCTCCTTTTCTTGATTTATCCGCCTTTATCCGACGTTAATCCGCTTCTTCAGTGTACAAATGATTTGCCCGTTTAATTTGTTCCTGATCCGGTCAAAGCTTCAGCCGCACATGGTATCCAATGGCGCGCCTGATGAGGCGTGAGGTGTAATCCTCGACATCTTCCGGCGGTTTCTCCGGAGCGGGAAGCACAAGCAGGATCCCGCGCCAGCCCTGTTCAAGTTCCTGGATCCGCTCATGAGACATCCCCTGCCCGGTCTGTCCCCGGCTCATCAGCCGTTCATCGATGATCACCAGCCCCACGTCGGGGTCGGCCATGCTCCCTTGCAGCGCTTCCTCGGCGTCAGCCACAGCGACGGCTGTCTGCGAAAGGCCGGTCAGGCTGAATCCATAGGAGGCATCCGTCGGCGTTATGAAGGATATTTTTTTCATGGCATATCAGTTCATGGTCCTCAACTGACCAATTCGTTCGCGAGCGCGTCCCGTTCCACGTTCTTGCCGTGGAACAAAAGGCTCAGATTCATCGCCTCCAGGGAACAGCGCCAGAGGTAGTCCAGAATTGTTCCAATGCCAAGAGGATCTCGTCCAGCCTGCTTCAGATATCCCGTCGTCGCGCTATACAGTGCGTGCTCTACCACGGCAGGGTCCCGCAACTCGACGTTCCCTCCGGCATATTGCCGGACCAGCGCGCCGAAAGCCGGCAAGTCCTTTTGTTGCTGGATCCGGGACAGCTGCCCCGTCGGCACGCTGCCGAATGCGATAAAGTCCGGAGTGTTCGCTCTCTCCTGCTGCACGGAAACAGCAAGCCTGATGAGATTGCGCGCATCGATCATACGCACCATGAATGCTTTGATGAGCGGGTGCAGTTTTTGCTGTGCCGTGTACTCGAGAAACAGATTGGTCAACCTGCGTTCAACGCCCCGCAGCCCTTCGTCGACAAAGCGCCGAGGCAGGCCGGCAAAGGCTGGAGACAGTCCGCGGAAGATGCGACTGACCTCTGCAACAGCCGACGAACTGTCCGGTGAGGAGAGACAGACCTTGCGCAGTTCCTTCGAGAGCAGACTTTCCTCCAAGAGTTCCTCCATACGCGCCGATTTTCTGTTTTTCATCCGCCGGAGGCAGATAGCAATCGTTCTGAGCTCGGCATACAGGAAAAAGAGGCTGAAGGTATCCCGGAGGCTTTCGTTCATCTGCCCGTAGACCCAGCGATATTCTTTCCTCAATCGCCGCCAGACCGCATCGGGCGATGCCTCCGCAACTCCCCCGCGGGAGCGCGATGACAGGAGCACGTCCAGCGGCGCCGCATCAAAAAGGAGATTCCTCCAGTCCCTGATCAGCCCGGCCCGCCTGCCCCGGATCCTGGACAGCAGGTACTCCGTTGGATAACCCCGGTCTTCAAGCTCGAGAAGGAGTTCCATGGGTCGCCTCTTGGATAAGCTCCGGGAGCATGCCTTCCCACGCGCGCTCCAGCCGTTTCTCGCAGGTATTGACACACGTTACCCGGCCATCATCGCTGGTCACTTCTATTCCGCCGGAGATGGCTTCCAACGCGGTTATCTTCGCATTGGGGAAAAATGTCCGTGCCCGCTCGACATCGTCGGGGTGCACCTTAACGCTTCCCCAGGTGAACCGGGGCAGTTCTTTCACCATGGCCTGAAAAGCAGCTTCATATCCGTGAGCTCTCAGCAGGGGGAGCCGGGAAACGGCGATCGAATAGAGAAGAGCGGCAAGTTTCCGGTCCGCGGCAAGGCGCAGGCCCCGTTCCCTGTTGTGTGACGCCAGCAACGCCTGCGACCTGATCAGCGCCACCTGTGAGGCCATGATGCGCCCGGCCTCTTCCTTCGCCTGATCGCTCTTTTGAACGCAGGCAGCCCGGACAGCATCAGCCTCGGCGGACGCTTCCGACCAGATCGTTTTCAGCCGTTCGCTCGCTGCAGCTCGCAGCGACTCGATCAGTTCCTTGCAGCCCATATTACTTCACCGTGAAGAGGATCATGGTCGCCACCACAAATCCCAGGATCACCATGGTCTCGGGTATGGCGACCAGGATCACGATGGTGCCGGTCAACTCCGGCTTTTCCGCCAGCGTACCGGCGCCGGCCGCCCCGATACGCGACTGTGCCCAGGCCGTTGCCAGCGCCGGAACGCTGATGGCCAGGGCGGCGCATAATGCGATCAAAACTTTTTCGTAGTTCATAGGACCTCCTTTTTTAACGGAGCGAACTTCTTTCCTCCGTGTTCAATGAACTTGCTGAAGAACTCCACATAGTGGAGCCTCAGGGAATGTATGGTGGGTGAAAAAACGCCGAGGACGATGTTCAGGAGGTGGATCAACCCCGCCACAACGACCCCCGTGACCACATCGCCCGTCACGCCCGCCAGGTTGTTCGCGACGAACGCAAGCAGCACGGAGGTGAGCCCGATCGCCGCGATACGAACATAGGAAATGATGTTGCCGATGCTCTTGAGCAGCTCCAGCGGCGCCAGCAGGCCGCCGGTAAAAAAAAGGAACGGCGTAAGGAACAGGATCGCCAGAACAACCGGTCGCCCCAGCACCACCGGGAAATAGCCGAACAACGACGCGAGGAGCACGATCAGGAAGACGATAATGACGACGCTCAGCGCCTTGTACGCCGGTTCCTTCATGATCTTATGTTTAAATGCATTGACGGCGCCCAGGACCAGACCGAGAACGATATGCGCGACGCCGACTGCAATGGAGAAGGCGAGCATCGGTACAATGGCCGTTCGGCGTTCAACGCAGAGCGGCTGAATATGAAAGAGCCGTTCAGGAAGATCGCCGAAGAATTCACCAAAGAGTATCCCGAAAAAAGCCGAGTACGCCGAAGCGATCAACAGGATCTTCGCGCCGTCCCTGACCGGACTTTTCTGACGGTTCTTTTTCAGCAGGATGAGCGCCACGGCGCCGAGCACCAGGGCATATCCCGCATCGCCCAGGATCATGCCGAAGAATATGGGGAAGAATATCCCGATGAAT
>JAYTJE010000151.1:0-10700 GCA_043731355.1 Nitrospirota bacterium | reverse complement strand
AGTTTGATGATAAGATATGCCCCGATGGAACTCATCCTTTACGCCAAGGGGTACCATGGCTGATATCGGCTCATTCCGGGAAAACCTGCGCTCCTTAGTCTCGAAGTTCGAACAGGACAAAAACCACTACCTCCAGAAGGGCTACCCCGAAGCCCAGGTCCGGATCGATTTCCTCAATCCCTTCTTCGACGCCCTCGGCTGGGACATCGAGAACAAGGCCCACAAGCCCCCTCATGAACGCGACGTGATCGTCGAGCTTTCCCCGGAAACATCCCTTCGCCCTGATTACAACTTCCGCATAAACGGCAGCACCAAATTCTTCGTCGAGGCAAAAGCCCCGTGGGTGCCGCTGGACGATGTGAACCACATCATGCAGGCCAAGACCTACGCATGGTCGACCAAGGAAGTCCAGTTCGTCATCCTCACCGATTTTGAACAGTTCAAGCTTTTCGACGCTTCGCTCAAGCCCAATCCCAAGTATCCCCAGGAAGGTCTTCTTTATAATTTCAAGTACACGGACTTTCTTACCAATATCGAGATGCTGTGGGAACTTTCCAAAGAGCGTGTTACCGCGGGTTCGCTGGAGGCCCTGCTTCCCCGGGACCCGAAGAGCAAACGTCTCAGAATCCCGCCGGACAAGTCTTTCCTCGAAGACCTCACCGGATGGCGCACGGAGCTTGCCAAGGACATCCATAAGAGAAATCCCCCCCCAACCCCCCTTTGACAAAGGGGGGTTGGGGGGATTTGATGTAAATCTTCTGAACGACGTGGTCCAGAAGCTGCTCGACCGCATCATCTTCATTCGCATTGCCGAAGACCGGAAGATCAGGCCGGAGCGGGAGCTGTGGGAGATCGTGGCGCAATGGCGGGAAGAGGGGAAGCGCAAGTCCATGATGCCCGCGCTCGTTGAGCTCTTCCGCGAGGTGAACGACGACCTGAACGGAGACATCTTCAAGCCCCATGTGTGCGAAAGCGTGGACGTTGATTCCGATCTTCTCTCGGACATCATCGACAACCTCTACTTCCCCAAGACAAGATACCGCTTCGACGCCATCGGCGTTGAGCTGTTAGGCAGCATCTACGAGCGCTATCTCGGCAGCACCATCCGCGTTACGCCCCAGCGCGTGAAGGTGGAGGAAAAGCCTGAGGTAAAAAAGGCGGGCGGCGTTTACTATACGCCGAAGTTCATTGTCGATTATATCGTCAGGAACACCGTGGGTAAGCTTATTGAGGGCAAGACGCCGAAGCAGATCTATAAGATAAAGATCCTCGACCCGGCCTGCGGTTCGGGCTCGTTCCTGCTCGGGGCCTATCAATACCTCATCGACTATCATCTCCGCTACTACCGGGAGCACCCCAAAGACGCCCAGACCCTTTTTCTGGATATCTACGCAAAGGTGAACCCCGATGACCTGGCCCTGCCGCTCAAAGAGAAGGCGAATATTCTCAGAAACAACCTTTTCGGCGTGGACATCGACGCCCAGGCGGTGGAAGTCACGATGATGAGCCTGTACCTCAAGGCGCTCGAAGGGGAGCGCGGCCTGTTGCCGAGGAAGCAGCATCTTCTCCCGGCCCTCGGCAATAATATCAAGTGCGGGAACAGTCTGGTCGGGTATGACATCTTCGACGCTCCCTCCCCGCACCCCTCCCACAAGGGGAGGGGCAAAGCCTCACCTTCGCTTTCCTTGCATTTAAAACCATCCTCGCCCCCTGTGGGAGAGGACAGAGGTGAGGGGGATGCTTCGAAGTGGGGCTGGACAGATGATGACAAAGCCCGTATCAATCCGTTTGATTGGACATCCAAGAGCGCAGGATTCGGCGAGATCATTGAAGCTGGCGGCTTCGACGCGGTCATCGGCAATCCGCCGTATGTAAGGCAGGAACTGCTCGGCGATTTCAAGGATTACTTCCAGCAGCATTACGAAGTCTATCACGGCACCGCCGACCTTTATGCTTACTTCATCGAGAAGGGCGTGTCGCTCCTGAAGAAAGATGGTCTCTTCAGTTATATCGTCGCCAATAAGTGGATGCGGGCGAATTATGGAGAACCACTTCGGAAATGGATGAAGAAGCAGCGCATTGAGGAAATCACTGATTTCGGCGATTTGCCAGTCTTCGAGACCGCGACGACTTATCCCTGTATTGTACGTATCCGTAAAGGCTTGGCTGCAGCACAGTTTTCAGCAACCGAAGTGAAAACCTTGAAGTTTAACAGCCTGACTGACTACGTTCAGGAACACGCCTTTAGTGTAGGCAAAGCTTCCCTGAAAGACGAAGGATGGTCGTTGGTTGATGAGCATACGCAGGCGTTATTGAATCGACTGCAAACAGTAGGAGTGACATTAGAAAGCTACATAAGCGGTAAATTCTATAGAGGTGTTTTGACCGGGCTCAATGAGGCTTTTGTCATTGATGACGAAACGAGGAAGCGGCTTATAAAGAAAGATGCAAAGAGCGCGGAGCTGATCAAACCCTTTCTTTTAGGCCGAGATGTTAAGCGCTATGAATCTCCTATCACCAGCAACTTCTTAATCTTTGCCAGGCGTGGGGTAGATCTTAAAAGATATCCTATAATCGAAGAGCATCTATTTCATTTTAAAAAACAGCTTACTCCCAAGCCTGCCGACTGGAAAGGTAAAGAATGGCCTGGTCGAAAGCCTGGTGCTTATAAGTGGTATGAAATTCAAGATGCTGTTGACTATTTTGCAGATTTCGAGAAGCCGAAGATCATGTTGCACTATCGATGGATTATGAAAGAAAAAAGTCGTTACGATACATCAGGGATCGGTTTTAACCGAAGGGCCTTTGCTGCGAGCGAAGCTAAAAAAGGTGCTGCCAATCATTCCATCGCAATCCTGTTCGGCCAAGTGTAGATGTTCATGCGGTCACCCCGGGCAAAGCCGATGAGCGTGATGCCCATATCTTCCGCGTAGTTGATCGCCATGCAGGAAGGCGCGGCGCGGCTGATCAGGACGGGGAAACGGTTCCTGCCCGCCTTGGTCATGATCTCCGAGGTTACGCGGCCGCTGGTGAGCAGGACCTTGTCCTCTATGGAAACGGATTGTAAAAATGCCTTGCCGATGAGCTTGTCCACGGCGTTGTGCCTGCCGATGTCTTCCGAGAAGAAAAGGATTTCCTTGCCGTCGGAGAGCGCGGCGCTGTGGACCCCGCCGGTTTCGAGGTACAGCGCCGATATGTTCCTGAAGGTCGAGAGCAGCCGTCTGATATCAGCCAGGCTCATGATCTCACCCGTGAACGGGATGCGATGGTCCGCCCCGGTGCGAAAGCTCGTAAACGTTATGCCTTTGCCGCATCCCGACGAAATGGTCCGTGTGGCAAATAACGCCGCGGCGTCAGCGGGAAGATCAGAGAGCTCAATGCGGACCGTGGCATCCTGTTCGAGTATCTCAATTTTTTTGATTGAAGCTCTCTTCCGGACCAGGCCTTCCGACAGGAGAAATCCTACTGCAAGCTCTTCGAGCTCGGCAGGGGAGCAGAGGAGCGTTACGAACTGCTCGTTGTTCAGCACAAGCTTGATCGGGAGCTCCGACGCAACCTCGTCAATCACCCCTTCGACAGCGGCGCCTGTTACCTTCAAGATCAATGCTTCGCGCTTGGTATCCACGGAGGGAATATACCATGGGTGGTTAAAGGTTGTCAAAACGCATTTGGATGTAAAAAAAGCCCCCGGTCCAAGGACCGGGGGCTTTGTCGTCTTGCTTGGTGCTTTCTGTTAGAAGTTGACGTTCAGGCGAGCGGTATATTCCTTGACGTTGGAGAATGCGCCTTCCACCACCAGGTTGATGAAGGGGAAGACCTTCACTTTCGCGCCTACAAATGCTTTTGTCTTGGAGATATCTTCTTTTGCGAGGACGACCGCGGTGCTGTTTTCCTTGCTCGAGATCCAGACCTGGCCGACACCGGCGTAGGGCGTAAAGATCAGGATGCCTTTGCTGATGGAAATGTCAAGCGACTTCGTGGAAAGATCGAGCACGTCCACGCCGGAGAGCTTGGTGTAGGCTCCGCGGATCGCGACGGCCGGCATGGCCAATCCGCCTTCCAGCACGGCATATTTTAATTCGTAGCCGACCAGCTTGATGTCGCTGTTCGGGATGCTTGAATAGCTGACGCCGAGATCGATGGGGATGATCGGCAATCCGACCTGCACGTGAATGCGGGGGATGATCAGCGCGTTCGGAAGCTCGCCATTGCCGGTTGCGCTCAGCGCAGTATCCATCTTAGTGAAGTAGCTGGCGCCTTTGTCGAGCTTGACGTAGGAAGCTTCCACGCCGGCATCGAAGCCGGGCAGCTTGTCTCCCAGCGGGGCGGCAGGAGATACGGGCTGATAGCTTAAGGCCATGCCGAAATCTTCGCTGAACGACTTGAAATCAGCCTGCGTCATGGGGTTGAGGCCGCCGGGAAATACGATAGTTGTCTTGGCCATTGCCGGGACCGCCATGATAAACACCAACAGAACTGCAAGAATATATTTTTTCATGTGAAACCTCCTTAACTCGTAGTGAAGTAAAAATTGCGGTCGATAGTGTAGTAAAGGTATCAAACCATGTTCTTTTTGTCAAGATGTTTTCTTGCGGGAAACTATCCCGGTGCCAGTGGTACGGTCCTCCCGCGCTGCGGCAGGAGTTTTTTTTACACTTGGTCCCGGCAGTGTATTACCTGAAGATACGAGTTGACAGCATTCCCTGATTGTGCTATTAAATTAAAAAAAGTAGCACTATAGGGGCTGGACGGCGGTCCTCCGGTTCTGGACGCCAAACACATTACTGTTGCAAAAGGAGAGCTTTATGCTGCGCAGCACGTTGGGCTTGATGGTGGTATTTTATATCGCGCTGTTGGCCCCTTCATCGGCGCGGGCCGCTCATCCGCTGATCACGGACGATGCCGGTACGCTGGGCTCTGGCAAGTTTCAGCTGGAAGTAAATGGCGAGTACGGGGCCGACAGTGAGGTGTCGGCGGGCGTTGAAACGGTCGAGCGGACCTTTGAGACCGCGGCAGCGCTTACCTACGGCGTTACGGACGCCCTCGATGCGGTAATCGGCGTACCCTACTTTCGCGTCGTATCGAACGAAACGGACCTGCTTGCCGGCGCAGCCGCACGGTCCAGCGAGAAAGGCCGGGGCGATGTCTCGCTTGAGCTGAAATGGCGTTTCTATGAGCGCGAGGGCCTGAGCCTGGCAATGAAGCCTGGTGTCAGCGCTCCTACGGGCAGCGAACGCAGGGGGCTCGGCGCGGGCAAGTACGGTTTGAGCGCCTTCATGATCGCCACCCAGGAGCTTAAGCCCGTGGTCCTGCACCTGAACTTCGGCGTTATGCGGAACAATAACAGGGTCGGCGAGCGCGAGAACCTGTGCCACCTCTCGCTTGCCGCGGAGTACGAGCTCGCCGAGCGTCTGCGCCTGGTGGCGAATATCGGGCAGGAGCGGAACCCGGACGTGCTGAGGAAACTGAAGCCCCGCTTCGGCCTGCTGGGCGTGGTGTACGGCATCACGGAGAACTTCGACCTCGACGCCGGCGTCAAGAAGGGCCTGAACGGGCCGGAGACCGACCTGACGCTGCTTGCCGGCGTCACGCTGCGTTTCTAACGCCGGAAACACAAGGAGTAACGACCATGCATATGGCGGATGCTTTGCTCTCCCCGGCGGTCGGGGCGGCCTTCTGGGTCGGGACCGCGGCGGCGCTCGGATATGCTTCGAAAAAACTGAAGGAAACCCTGGACGACAGGATGATCCCCTTGATGGGCGTCCTCGGCGCGTTCATTTTCGCTTCGCAAATGATCAATTTCACGATCCCGGGAACGGGTTCGAGCGGGCACATCGGCGGCGGCATGATCCTCGCGATCCTTCTGGGACCGTATGCGGCCTTTCTTGCCATTGCCTCGGTGATCACGGTCCAGGGGCTTTTCTTCGCCGACGGCGGACTGCTTGCGCTCGGCTGCAATATCTGGAACATGGGGGTCTATCCCTGCTTTATCATCTATCCGCTGATCTACCGGCCGCTGGCGGGCGCCGGTAAAAGTCCAGCGCGGATCCTGGCGGCCTCGGTCCTCTGCGCTGTTCTTGCGTTTCAGCTGGGCGCTTTCTCGGTCGTCATGGAGACGCTGCTGTCGGGCAAGAGCGAACTGCCTTTCCGTACCTTTGTTCTTCTTATGCAGCCGATCCATCTTGCGATCGGCCTTGTCGAGGGAGTCATCACCGCCGGAGTGATCAACTATGTCCGTTCCACACGACCTGAGATATTGGAAAGCATTGCGGCTTCCCGCCCGCTGAGCTCCGCAATATCGATTAAACAGGTTGTTATGGGGTTCGTCGTGCTGGCGATCGTAACCGGCGGTGTGCTCTCCTGGTTTGCTTCCACCCATCCTGACGGACTTGAGTGGTCAATTAAGAAGGTCACGGGGAAGACCGAACTTGTTGAACAGGAACAAGGCCCCGCGCCGGCAATCAAGAGGATACAGGAAAAGACCGCGTTTCTCCCTGATTACAACATTAAACCGACGGCGAATGGGCTGAAACACGAAGGGGCAGGCCCCTCCTGGCCTGGCGTGGAGGCGGGGACTTCAGTAGCCGGCCTCCTCGGAGCGGGCATGGCGCTCGCGTTCATCGTGCTGATTGGCATGGTGATCAGAACGGTCAGGGGCAAGAGACGATGAGCTTTGACGAAACATATTTCAACCTTGGCCGGCTCGACCGGCTGTCGTATCAGGACACTGTTGTTCACCGCCTGGACCCGCGCGCGAAGGTCGTCTGCACGATGCTGTTTCTCTTCACGGTCATCTCCTTTCCCAAGTACGAGCTTGCCGCGCTCATGCCGTTCTTTCTGTTCCCGGTCCTGCTGACCACCCTCGGAGACATTCCCGCCGGCTTTCTCCTGAAAAAAATTATTATCGTTTCTCCCTTTGCCGTCTTTATCGGCATTTTTAACCCGATCATCGACACAAAGACGGTTGCGCTTATTGCCGGGATCCCGCTGTCCGCGGGCTGGCTGTCTTTTTTTACGATCCTGATAAAGTTCACGCTGACTATCAGCGCTGCGCTCCTTTTGATCGCAACCACGTCTTTTCCGGGCATCTGTCATGCGCTCCGCAGGCTCGGTGTGCCTGCGCTGTTCATCGCGCAACTGCTTTTTCTCTACCGGTACCTCTTCGTGCTCATTGAGGAGGCGATGCGCCTGGTACGGGCGCGTGATCTGCGGTCTTTTGACGGCAGAGGCCGCGGGATAAAGGTAGCCGCCCGGCTTATCGGTGCCCTATTTCTCAGGACCGTGGAGCGGGCGGAACGGATCTACAGCGCCATGCTGTCCCGCGGTTTCAACGGAGATATCCCTTCGGTTAAGCAGTATCGGTTCAGACCTGCCGATATCCTGTATATGCTTGCCACCCTCGCGCTTCTCCTCCTCTTCCGGCTCGTCCCCGTCACGGGAATGATCGGGTCCTTTGCACGGGAGCGATTGCCATGAGTCATCATTTTGTCGAGTTCAAGGATGTATTTTATCATTATCCCGACGGATCACAGGCGCTGAAGGGCGTTTCGTTCCGGATCACTCACGGGGAATCGGTAGGCATCGTGGGCGCCAATGGTTCCGGCAAGTCAACGCTCCTGCTGCATATAAACGGCTATTTCCTGCCGTCCAAAGGGACCGTGACGATCGGCGACATCGAGCTCCGGAAGTCCACGCGGCAGGAGGTCCGCAGAAAGGTCGGCATCGTGTTCCAAAATCCCGATGACCAGCTTTTCATGCCGACCGTATCCGAGGATGTCGCTTTCGGCCCTCTTAACCTTGGCATGACGCCTGAGTGCGTTCAGAAGCGAGTTATGGACGCTCTGAATACGGTCAATTGTCTGGAGCTCCGGGACAAACCGCCGCACCACCTTTCGGGCGGTCAGAAAAGCGCCGTGGCCATTGCCGCGGTCATTGCCATGGAACCCGACATCCTGGTCATGGACGAGCCCGCTGCGTACCTCGACCCAAAATCCAGAAGAGCGCTTATTACCATGCTCAAGACGTTTGTGCATACGAAAATCATCGCTTCCCACGATCTTGACCTCATTCTCGACGTCTGCGCCCGCTGCATTGTTATCCGGGACGGCATCGTTGTTGCCGACGGTCCGTCAAAGGCGATCCTCTCCGATAAAACGCTGATGGAGGAGAACAACCTTGAACTGCCGCTGTCGCTGCAGCGGTGCTAACGAGCATACTCAAGATTAAAAATTCAAGATTTAAGATATTGAATCGCGGTTCATCAGCAGCATCCCAGGAGGTTTCCATGTCAGACCTTGTCCGCTTCGGCGTTTCCATCGACGGCCAGCTTATGAAGAAGTATGATTCGCTTATTTCCCGCAAAGGGTATAAAAACCGCTCCGAAGCCATTCGCGATCTGATCCGCGACCGGCTGGTTGGTGAAGAGTGGGAGGGCGGGGACGAGGACACGGTCGGGACCATCACGCTTGTCTACAACCACCATACCCGGGAACTGGACCATGCCCTTACGGACATGCAGCACAAATCTTTTCATCAGATCATCTCGGCGCTCCATGTCCATCTCGATGCCCATAATTGTCTTGAGGTGCTGGTGGTGAAGGGCAAAAGCAGGGAGATCCGAAAAATCGCGGACCGGCTTATCGGCGTCCGGGGGGTCAAGCACGGAAAATTGACCATGACGACGACCGGGAAGGAATTGGTGTAGTCGGCCAATCAGGGAGGGACCATGCACGACAATCACCAACATCACCATGCCCACGAGCATGCCCACGGACATGCGGATGCCGGAACAGAAACGCTGCGCAAGCTGCTGGCCATGCTTGAGCACTGGGTCGAGCACAGCGACAGCCATGCGGAAAGCTACAAAGAGTGGGCTGCGAAGGCGAGCGAAGCCAATGAAGTGGAGATTGCAAAAGAGATACACCTTGCCATCGACGAAAGCGAATCAGTGAAGGACCATTTGAAACGGGCAAAGGCGATCCTGGCGGCGAAGCTGGTGCTGATAAAGTAGCAGGTGAGAAGGTGAGAAGGTTGGAAGGTAAGAAGGAGTTGGAGATGCAGAATAATTTCGAAGCTGATCTTCGCGAGACCGTCCAGTTCCATGGGCACCTCTGCCCGGGGCTTGCGCTGGGCTATCGCGTGGCAAAGGCCGCGCTCCGGGAGCTTCAGGCCGGCCGCCCGCGGGATGAAGAGCTCGTGGCGGTGGTAGAGAACAACTCGTGCTCGGTTGACGCGATCCAGTACATCACGGGCTGCACCTTCGGCAAGGGAAACCTTATCTTCCGGGACTACGGCAAGCACGTCTATACTTTCTATAATCGCAGGACCGGACAAGGTGTGCGCATCTCCGAGGACTACCGGGGTTTTGAGAACGACAGCCGTTTTCCCGCGCTCAGAAAACGTCAGGAGACGGGGGAGAATGTGGCGCGTGAGCTGGAACAGTATAAAATGGAAAAAGCCGCGGCCATTCTCCAGGCCGAGGAAAAGGAGCTCCTGACCATCACGGCTGTTGCCGCGCCGCCTCCCGCGGAGGCGAAGATACGCGCTTCCCTGCGCTGCGCCGTGTGCAACGAGAAGTTCATGGAATCCCGCGGCCGTAAAAAAGAGGGTAAAACCGTCTGTATTCCCTGTTTTGAGGCACGCTAAAGAAGCTGCCGGGCAATTCATTATATATGGGGTTTCCGTATAGTGAACATTCGTTCACATATCAAGTGAACGCCCGCCGTTAAGATTGCCCCCTTCACGCCTGGAATTCGAACCCGGCCGATGCAATGAAAAAACAAATACACCTTGACTTGCAGGAGTAAATAAAATATAGTTTTTTCGGCACTTCTTTCGCCGGAACTTTTTGTTGATACTCGCATTTTTTCTGATTTTCTCCGAATCAAGGAGTTTTACCGTTGTTTCGAGGATTGCAATGACAGCAAGATCAAAACTGCTACCTGGCCAGAAAGGGACAAAAAATCTGGTCGCCGAATACGGCGACGCGCTCCTCTGCGTTCGCTATAGGTACGACGAACTGAGCCAAACCCGGATGAAAACGGTTGAGTTAATCATTGAGAGAAAGCCATGGACGCCAACGCAGTGCCGTTACATGGACAATACGCTCGTCCCGGTGCGTATAGGCTTTCGGGATACGGCTTTGCGAGACCAAGCCAAGTCGGCACAGGGGAAATGGAATCCGGAAGCAAAGGCATGGTATATCGAATACGGTAAAATCAAGGGCACTGAATTGGAAAAGTTTGTAATAGTACAAACCCGAGTGAACAAGTCTGGTTTGTAATACTACAAACCATGGAAGTTTGTAATATTATAAACCGGTTTGTAATATTACAAACTTGCTTATACTATTACAAACCGGTTGCTTATAGTCAATAACTGGTTGGGCGTGAAAGAAAACAATGGCTCTACTTGCTGAAGAAATCGTTGAAGAGTGGCTCAACCGACAGGGCTACTTCACTATCCGTGGTATCAAGATGGGTGTTCAAGAAATTGATCTGCTCGCTGTCAAATGGCAAATGGATAAAATTGCTGATTGCCGTCACGTTGAAGTTCAGGCATCTATGCGCCCCGTGAGTTACATTTCTCGCGTCCCGAAGGAGGAGCAAAAGGCTGGGCGCGCTGCAAACAGCGCAAAACGTTCTGATGAAGAGCTGATTCAAGGTGTCGCTGAGTGGGTGGAAAAGAAATTTCATCGCTCC
>JAYTJE010000150.1:0-14273 GCA_043731355.1 Nitrospirota bacterium | reverse complement strand
GGAAGCAACAGCCAGCGCCTGAGTGTCTTTCCCCACCGTATTTTCGAGTTCCGTGATGGCCGCTTCAATGGATGAGATCTTTGCCGCTATCGGCCCGAGCGCTTTTGAGCGGTCGTTGAGGATCGATGTCCGCTGGCGTCTGGAGTCTTTGGTCCCGTTGTTCTTTGCGTTCGAAGGCGCAACCGCGTTCTTTTTTTGCTTCTTCTTTTTGGGCCCGCCTTCTTCACCCCAGCCCACCCGTTCAAGGAAGTCGGCGTAGGTCCCTTCAAAGAGGCTGATGGTGTCGTTGTCGTACACGATCAGGCGGGTGGCCATGGCGTGCAGCAGCAATTCGCTGTGTGTCACGATGATGACCGCGCCGTCAAAGACGTCAATGGCTTCGATGAGCGAGTCGATGGATTCCATGTCCAGGTGGTTCGTGGGTTCGTCGAGCAGAAGCAGGTTTGCCGGCGCGACCAGGAGTTTGCCGAGCAGGACCCGGCTTTTCTCTCCGCCCGACAGCACACTTACCTTTTTCAGCGCATTGTCCCCTTCAAACATCATAACGCCGCAGATGGAGCGCGAAATGCCGTGGGCGTGGTCCGGGTGGGAGTCCATGATCTCCTGGAGCGCGGTCTTGGCCGGGTTCAGGCGGTTGATGTTCGTCTGGCCGAAGTAGGCGAGCTTCAGGTTCGGATGGTGTTTGATCTCGCCGCAGGACGGCGGCAGCTCCCGGGCCAGCAGATTGAGCAGCGTGGTCTTGCCCTTGCCGTTCTTGCCGATGACCGCGATGCGGTCTTTTTTGCCCACGGCAAAGGTCAGGCCGTCGATCAGGTTAGGCCCGTCATCAGTGAAGGAAAAACAAAGCTCTTCGGTGTTCAGGAGCCACTTGGCGGAGAAGGGCGCCGACTGGAACGAGAATTCAAGGTTCTTGATTTCCTCAAGCTTCGTGAGCTGCTCATGCCGCGCCAGCGCCTTGACGCGCGACTGGACCGCGCTGGCCTTGGTGGCCTGGGCGCGGAAGCGGTTGATGAACGCCTCGGTTTCTTTTCGCTTCTTGTCGTCGTTCTGCCGGGTCTTCTCGTAGATCTCTTCTTCGAGCAGGATCTGCTCGTAAAGCTTGCGTGTGTTTCCGGCGACCTTCTTCATCCTGGCGCGGTGGATCGCCATGGTGTGGGTGCAGACGCTGTCCATGAACTCGCGGTCGTGGGTGATGATGATAAGTTCTCCGCGCCAGGCCCGCAAAAACTGTGTGAGCCACCGGACCGAGAGGATGTCGAGGTAGTTCGTGGGTTCGTCGAGCAACAGCAGGTCCGGCATGGAGGCCAGGACCTTGGCAAGGTTCAGGCGCACCTGGTAGCCGCCCGACAGTTCGTCCGGGAAGCGGTCGAAGTCGTCGTTGGTGAAGCCCAGGCCGTGCAGGATCGCTTCGGCCTTATAGGTCTCGTCAATATGGTCTTCGTTCGGCGGCAGGCTGAGGCAGGCTTCTTTCAGGACGGTATCTTCCGTGAAATGGATGTGCTGCGACAAATGGCCGATGGTGTAGCCCGCGGGCGTCGTGATCGTGCC
This sequence comes from Nitrospirota bacterium, assembly GCA_043731355.1. Classification (GTDB taxonomy): domain Bacteria; phylum Nitrospirota; class UBA9217; order UBA9217; family UBA9217; genus GWC2-56-14. The sequence goes on along the minus strand of JAYTJE010000150.1, from coordinate 12,725 downwards.
GTCGTCCTGGTGCTCTTCCCCAAGGACCATGCGGAAGAGCGTGGACTTGCCGTGGCCGTTCCTGCCTACGAGCCCGACGCGTTCGCCGGGGTTGACGGTAAAGCTGACGCCGTCAAAAAGCGTCTGCTTGCCGTAGGCTTTTTCTAAATTAGCGACCTGAAGCATGTTGTTCCTTTCAAACGCCGCCCGGAAGGCAGGCGGCGCAACCACGCATACTACCTCAGGAGCGGCGTAATGGCAATGGTTTTTTGATGGTTTGATGATGGTTCACAAATGCCCTCAAATCTCTCCACCCGGGATATTTCCTCTGCCAAGCCCCGAAGTCAGCTCCCCAATTTTCAATTCGATTTGTAAAGAGCGCTTCCCTTGCAGTGCGGTTTTATGTTACTATTAATTCAAGAGAATTCAACAGGGATGAAATGTCCTGCGGGTAGTCCGTATCGGGTTGGAGGTGAAAGTATGGCGCAAACGGTGTCCAATATCAAGATGATAAAGAAGCAGGAAAGGTTCATCCGGGAATTCGGTGACGATGAACTCATAACAAGTTCGATCTCCAAGATGATGGATTACAAACTGATGAAGTATGAAGAGCAGATAAAAAAACTGGATAAAGAGCTCAGACAGTTTGAAAGATCCTATAAAATGGAATCCTCCTCCTTTATCAAAGAATTTGCATCCGGGCGGCAGGGGGACGAGATGGATTTTGTTGAATGGGCGTCGCTCTATCGTATGCGGCAGCGTCTTGCGGAACGCAAAGCCAGGCTGGAAGGCATGAGGTGATGATAGAAGCCTACCTCGAAGAAATAATTCGTGAACTTTTTATTCACCCGTCGATATCCTCTTTCAAGGTTCTCCGGCAGGAAGCAAGTGATGAAGAAGGATATCTTCGCGTTAAGTGCTCTCTTTCAAACGGCGGCACCCTTGAATTTTCCGAATATGTCGAGCAGAGCGCCATCAGTATCCAGATCATCACCTACAACTACCATTGGCAAAACGCTAAGGGCGCCCTCGTGAAACGATGGGATAATGTAGAACATCATAAAAAAATAAAAACGTTTCCTCATCATCTTCATCTATCAGATGAGAAGGTTGTGGATTCCCGCCCGATGAGTTTGAAAAGCGTTTTGCAGGAGATCGAGAAACATCTTACCGAATAGAGCTGCGATACGCGCTTTACCGAAGTATAGCGGACCCCAAAAATCGGACAGTAGTTTAAGATGGTAACCTGCCATTAATGTGAGTGTCTGGTTATTGCCGACTATGTCCCGGATTTACGATAGGTGGATACCTTTTCAGAAGCAGGGAAGAAAAACAAACTAAAAATAAAAAAGCCCGTTCTCTCGTCTGAAAAGGGGGTATTTCCCGGTTCATCTTCAAGCTACACCATTACGACCTCATACTGCTCCTGGTGCAGATTCGGGTCGGCCTTGATCACGATCTTCTTCTGGAACTCCTTCTCCAGCTCTTCCACGCCGCTCCGTTCCTCATCGTACAGCATGTCGGCCACCACGGAATTGACCGTAACGAGCGCTTTCTTCTCGTCTGCGCCGGTAAAGGCGCGCCGGAGCTCCCGGAAGACCTCGTAGCAGATGGTGCGGCTCGACTTCACATAGCCGCGGTTGTCGCAGTAGGGGCAGGGCTCGCAGAGCGTCCGGCCCAGGCTTTCGCGGATGCGCTTCCGCGTCATCTCGATCAGGCCCAGCGACGAAATGTGCGAGATGGTGGTCTTTGCCTTGTCGTTGACGAGCGCTTCCTGCAGCGCCGAGTAGACCTTGCGCCGGTTGTCCTCGCGCTCCATGTCGATGAAGTCGAGGATGATGATGCCGCCGATGTTTCTGAGCCGGAGCTGGTAGGCGATCTCGCGCACGGCCTCGAGGTTCGTCTTCAGGATCGTGTCCTCCAGGGTGCGCTTGCCCACGTACCGGCCGGTGTTGATGTCGATGGTCGTCAGCGCCTCGGTCTGGTCGATGACGATGTAGCCGCCCGACTTGAGCCAGACCTTGCGGCCCAGGGCGCGCGAGATCTCGATCTCGACGCCGTAATGGCTGAAGATGGGCTCGTCGCCGTCGTAGGGCTTCACGCGCCTGCTGAGCCCGGGAATGTAAGAGTCGATGAATTCCTTGACGCGCTGGTATTCCTCGGGTGCGTCGATGACCATCCGGTCCACGTCCCGCGTGAACACGTCACGGACCACGCGGAAGACCAGGTCAAGCTCATTGTGCAGCAGCGCCGGCGCCGAGGTGCGTTCTTTTTTGCGCTGGATAGTTTCCCATAAACGCGTCAGGAACTCGATGTCCGCGTTCAGCTCATCTTCGCTCCGGCCCTGGCTCGCGGTCCTGATGATGTAGCCCATGTGCGGTTTCCGCAGCCGGCCCACGAGCTCGCGCAGCCGCTTCCGCTCTTCGCCGTTCTCGATGCGGCGCGAGACGCCGACATGATCGACCCCGGGCATCATGACCAGGTAGCGGCCCGGGATGCTGATATAGGTCGTAACGCGCGCGCCCTTGGTGCTGATCGGCTCCTTGGCGACCTGGACGAGGAGCTCCTGGCCTTCCTGCACCAGGTCTTCGATCTGCGTGGCGTGCGTCCGCTTGCGCTTGGCATCAGCCTCAAGCTCCAGGCCTTCGTCCTCCATCATGGGCGTGTATTCCGACGCGCTGTCGAAGACGTCGCCCACATACAGGAACGCGGATTTTTCAAGGCCCACATCCACGAACGCGGCCTGCATGCCGGGCAGGACCTTCATGACCCGGCTCTTGTAGACATTTCCCGCAACGCCGCGGTCTTTTTTCCGGTCGATCAATATTTCGGTGACCAGGCCGTTCTCCAGAAGGGCCACGCGGGTTTCTTCACGGCCGGCGTTTACAATGATCTCAGATGACATGCGGACTCCTAAAAAAAATATTTGCTGAAACTATTTTATAGCAGGTTTTGAATGAATACAAGGAGTAAAACAGGGTACTCTTCCTACACATCCATGGGGTCGCGCCAGCGGTTGTTCTCGTTCCAGAATAAACCGTTTCGCTTCACGCGGAAGAGCAGGAACTGCTCTTTGGTTATTCCCAGCAACTGCTCCAGCACATCCTGAATGCGCGGTTTTATGGGTTCCCGGTCCTGAAGCGTGACGGTCAGCACTGCCGGTGCCTCGGACAGGGTCACGGCAACAGCCTCGATGCAGGGTCTCAAGTCTTTTTGCTTTCCGTCCTTTTCCACGAGCACCGCCGTCCTCGACAGAAATTCCTGCACCCGTTCTTCCAGGCCCTGCGCGTAGACTGCCGGGACCTCGATCGTATAGCTATAGCGTGCGATGCTGCCGGAGAGAGAGGCCGCTTTTCTCGGGACGACCCGCATTTCGAGAATTCGCATGCCCTGCGGCAGGGTATTGTTCAGCGCTTTGGTGGTGGCGAGCAGGTCGATGCCGGCATCGGTCTCCATGTCGAGGTACTCGGTCTCGCTCTCCATCCCGACCGGCAAAGCCGGGCCGAAAGCAATTTTCGGGTGCGGATTAAAGCCCAGTGAAAAAGCGAGCGGAATATGCGCCCGGACAGCTGCGCGCTGCACCAGCGTCATGAGGTCGAGATGCGACAGGAACCGCAGTCTGCCGGTCTTGGTATAGCGCATCCGTATTTTCGTTACCAGCGTTTCTCCCGAGGGCGCAACGGTTCCTGCTGTTTGAACGCGGGGTGCGGCGGCAGACGTCTTTGTTGGCTTGCCGAAATCCGCCCTGCCGCCATCCTTGCAAGCCATGCCGCAGGCTTCGCATTTGGTACGGCAGTTCGGTGTTATCTCTCCCTTGATCGCCCGGTTGTACTCCCGTTTAAGAAATTCCTGCGTGACGCCGGTCTGTACGAAATGCCAGGGCAGCTGCTCGTCGAGGCTGAAGTTGCGGCTCGCATACTGAGCCGGGTCGAGCCCGCAGGTCCTGAAGGCCTCGGTCCATTTCTTAAAGTCAAAACACTCGGTCCAGCCGTCGAACCTGCAGCCAAGCTTGACCGCTTCTTCGATCACGCTGCCGATGGCCGCGTCGCCGCGCGCAAAAGCGCCTTCGAGCACACTGGTTTCCGCATGGTGCGGTTTGAGCGCGATGCCTTTTTTTCCGAGCCCCCGGTCAAGATAGGCCTGCTTCGCCTTGATCTCTTCCCGTGTCGCCTGGCCGAACCACTGGAAGGGCGTATGCGGTTTCGGCACAAAGGTCGAAACACTGACATTGATCTGGATGGGCCGTCGTGACTCGCGCTTGCCCACGGCAAAAATGTTGGTGACGAGCCGGATGATCCCGTCCAGGTCCTCGTTGGTCTCGGTGGGCATGCCGATCATGAAGTACAGCTTCAATACGCTCCAGCCGCTGGAGAAGATGACGGCAGCGGCGTCCAGGAGGTCCTGCTCGGCCAGCGGTTTGTTGATCACGCACCGGAGGCGTTCGGTGCCTGCTTCGGGCGCCAGGGTAAAGCCGCTCTTGCGCACCCCGGCCACTGCGCGGATCATCTCCGGCGTGAGCGTGCCGATGCGGAGCGACGGCAGCGAGATCGAGACCCGGCTTGCCCGGTAGCGCGAGACGAGATATTCCATAAGCGGCTGGATCGAAGAGTAGTCGCCGGTCGAGAGCGAGGCCAGCGACAGTTCGTCAAAACCCGTGCATTCGATGGATTCCTGAAGAAGATTCTTGACGCGCTCCGGGCTTCGCTCGCGGTAGGGACGGTAGATGACGCCTGCCTGGCAGAAGCGGCAGCCGCGGATGCAGCCGCGGGCAACCTCGACGGTGACCCGGTCATGCACCGGTTTGAGCAAAGGAATGAGCGGCCGGCTTGGCCAGACTGCTGAATCGAGGTCCCGGATCACGCGGCGCCTGACTGATTGTGCGCCGAGGGCCGGCACGTAGAAGCCTTCGCAGCCTGCCAGCGCCGCAAGGAAATTTTTCCTGCCAGGATGTTTTTGGCGCAGCTCGACGAGCTCGTGCATGGCCTCTTCCGCTTCGCCGATAAAGAACGCATCAATGAACGCGGAGAGCGGCATGGGGTTCACGGCGCAGGGGCCGCCGGCGATCACGATTGGATGAGCATCGGTGCGGTCAACGGACCTGACCGGGATGCGCCCGAGTTCCAGCCCGACAAGGATATTGGAGTAGGACAGCTCGTACTGGAGCGTGACGCCGATGATGTCGAATTCCGTAAGCGGCAGGTTCGATTCAAGGCTGGTGAGCGGCCTGCCCGATGCGCGGAGCTTTTCTTCATAGTCCGTCCAGGGAGAGAATACACGCTCGCAGGCCGTGTCTTCCCTGCTGTTCAGGACCTGGTACAGGATCCTGAGGCCCAGGTGCGACATGCCGACCTCGTAGGTATCGGGGAAGAACAGGCAGATCTTCGTGTGCACGGACGCAAGGTCCTTGTGCACGCTGTGGAGCTCGTTGTTGATGTATCGCGCCGGTTTTGCGACCAGCGGCAGAAAGTCTTCGAGCATGGCGCTCCTTTGAACAGAATTCAGAATACAGAAGTCAGAATTCAGCACAAAGGACTACTGACTACTGGCTGCTGTCTACTGTTTTCTGGAATTTTCAGTAGAACAACATAAACCTTCGGGTCTGGATATTCAAGAGCAATCCGAGGGCGAGGAAGGTGGTGATGACCGAGGTGCCGCCGTAGCTCACCAGCGGAAGCGGCACGCCGACCACGGGCACGATGCCCGCGGACATGCCGATGTTGATGAACACATAGAGCGCGAGCATGGAGACAATGCCGCCCGCCATCAACGCGCCCATGCGGTCCTTGGCGTTCCGCGCCGTATCAATGCCGATAAGCAGCAGGACAAGATAGAGAATGACCATAAGGCCCGAGCCCATAAAACCGTGTTCCTCGGAGATCACCGCAAAAATAAAGTCTGTGTGGCGTTCGGGCAGGAAGGCCATCTGGCTCTGGGTCCCCTGGCGAAAGCCCTTGCCCGTGATCTGTCCGGAGCCCACGGCGATCTTCGACTGGTTCGCATGATACCCGCTGCCCAGCGGATCGGAGCCGGGATCGATGAAGGCCTTGATGCGGTTCTGCTGGTACGGCTTGAGCGAGCCCCATATCTTGTGCCGCACCGGCGGCGCCAGGAAGACCGCGGCGGCGACCACGGCGGCGACCACGGCGATAGAGACGACCGTGCGCACGTGGATGCCGGCGATCATGACCATGAGCGATGAGGTGAGCAGCAGCATCATGGCAGTGCCGAGATCGGGCTGTTTGAGCACGAAGAGCAGCGGGACCAGGACCATGGCGCCGGGGACGGCAAGGTCTTGCAGCGAATACCCGGTTCTGCGCGGGTCCTCGGCAAAGTAGCGCGCCAGGGCCAGCGTGAGCGCCAGCTTGGCGAGCTCAGACGGCTGGAACGCAAAGGGGCCGATGGCGAGCCACCGCTGGGCGCCCATGCCGGTCTTGCCCATGACCATAACGAGGACCAGCATAATGACCGACACGGCATACAGGATGTAGGCGTAGCGCCCCACCGTGTGGTAATCCGGGACCATCATCAGGAACATGATGCACATGCCTACGGCGATCCAGACCATCTGCTTGTAGAACAGCGTGGAGGGGCCCTTTGTCGTATAGGTCGCGCTGTAAACGGCGGAGAGGCCGATGAGCGCGATCAGGGCGATGAGGCCGACCATGCCCCAGGGAAGATTAGCGAGCAGCCGTCGGTCCAGCATTTTTCATGAACTCCTCTATGACTTTTCTGGCCACCGGCGCGGCTGCCGCGCCTCCGTGGCCTCCGTGCTCGACCAGCACGGCTACGGCAATGCGGGGATTGTCCGCAGGCGCATAGGCCACGAGCCATGCATGGTCCCGCGTTGCTTCCGAAAGTTTCCTGCCGGCGACCTTCTGGGCGATGACCTGCGCGGTGCCGGTCTTGGCAGCCACGCTCGCGAAAGGGGTCGCGGCGCCGTGGGCTGTTCCATTCGGCTCGCTCGTCACGCCTAAAAGCGCCCGTCTGATTTCGGCGAGCGCAACCGGATCGATCCTGAATGAGCGCTTCAACTCGGGCGTCACCGATGTCACGACCCCGGTCTCCCGGCTGCGCGACTGCCGGAGCAGGAGCGGCTGGAAGAACTTTCCCCCGTTCGCAATGGCGCTGATCATCTGGCAGGCCTGGATCGGGCTGACCTGAACATACCCCTGGCCGATCGAGTTGATAAACGTATCGCCCTGGCGCCAGCTGTCGCCTGTGCGTTTCTTTTTCCATTCCGTGGTCGGGATGTTCCCCGGTTTCTCGTCGGCAAGTTTGATTCCGGTCAGGCTTCCGAACCCGAGCTTGCGCGCATACTCCGCAACAACATCCCACCCAATGCGGTCGCCCATGGTGTAGAAATACACGTCGCAGGAGCCCACCAGCGCGTCATGGAATGATATCGTACCATGCCCGCCTTTTTTCCAGCACCGGAAACTGTGTTTGCCGCTGGTGAGGGCGCCTTTGCAGGTGACCTTGGTATCGGGTTTGATCACGCCGGTCTCAAGTCCGGCGAGCGAGACCACGATCTTGAATACCGAACCGAGCGGGTAGACGCTCTGGATCGCCCGGTTATAGAGCGGATGGATCGGATCGTTCGAGAGCCGCACCCAGTCCCTGGGAGAGATGCCGCGCGGGAAAAGATTGGGATCGTAGTTGGGGTGGCTTGCCAGCGCGAGGAGCTCGCCGGAGTTCGGGTCCATGGCCACGACGGCGCCGGCGCGGTCTCCCAGCGCCTCCTCGGCCGCCCGCTGCACATCGAGGTCGAGCGTGAGATAAAGGTCGTTTCCGGGCTGGGGCTCTTCGATGCCGAGGTCCTTGACCTTTCGGCCAGCGGCATTTACCTGGATCATGCGCCTGCCCGCGACGCCGCGCAGCAGCTTGTCATAGATCTTTTCGAGGCCGCCCTGACCGGTCAGCAGCCCGATATCTCCCGAGTCCGTCTTGCGCTGCGCTTCAGTCATTTTCCCGATATAGCCGAGCTGGTGCGACGCCAGCCCGCCGTAGGGGTAATGGCGGCGGTGTTCCGGTTCAACGAGCGCGCCCGGCAGGTCCTCCTGGTGCGACTCGACGACAGCGACCTGGTCCCAGGGCGCCTCCTCCACTATCTTAACCGGTTCATACTTTCCCCGGACCGGCGCCGCATCATCGAGCATTGCCTGAATGTCCTCGGGTTTTATCTTGAGGTAGGTTGCGAGGCTTTGGATCGAGGCGTCAAGATCCGGCGTATCCTCGGGTACGAGTGAGATATCGAAGGTAAGCGCGTTCTCGACGATGGGCCGGCCTTTGCGGTCGTACATGATGCCGCGCGGGGGCCTGAGCTTCACCGGCCGGATCCGGTTGCTTTCCGCCTGCTCAAGATAGTACTCTCCCTTGACCGCCTGAAGGTACCACAGCCGGACAAAGAGGACCGCGGCGAAAAAAATGACAAAGGCCGCCAAAAGGGGAAGTCTGCGCTGGATATCTGCAGGGCCGTCTTGCTGCTGCATTTACAACTCCCTCTGCGTGGAGCGCCGTTTCAAGGTGAGGATGATCTTCCGGTTCCTGAAGGGCTGCAGCAGAAAATACCCGAGCAGCCCGGTATAAAGCGCCTGAGGGACCAGGCGGGTGAACAGCAGGTTCCAGAAGGGAACTGACCCGTAGAACAGCTGGAGCAGGATGGCGATGAAGACGCCTTCGGCAAGGCTGAAGGCGGCCAAAAAAAGCACCGTGGACGGGCTGGTGAGGTCGAACATCCTGCGTCCCAGGAATCCCGCCCCGAGCCCGACGAGACCGCGCGTGAAGCCGGTAAGCCCGATCAGGCTGGCCGCGCTTATGTCCTGCAGCAGCCCCAGCGCCATGCCTGCAAGCGCCGCTTCCCGGGGGCCGGTCAGCAGGCCTATGATAAAAAGCATGGCCAGGGCCAGATCAGGCACGATGCCTCCCAGCGAGAGAGGAGAAAACAGGCTTGCCTGAACAGGGATGATCAGCAGAAAGCCGGCAAGATAGTAGCGGGGTTTCATTTTTTGAGCACCAGAGCTTCTTCCAGGCGCGGGAAGCTGACAATCGGACGGGCCGTCACGGTTTGAAATGCGCTGGCCTCGCGTTTGGTCACGCGCAGCACGGTGGCGACCGGCAGGCCCTTGGGGAAGAGCCCGTCGAGCCCGGAGGTGACAAGCAGGTCGCCTTCCTGGATGTCGGCATAAAAGGAAACGTATTTCAGGGCGCAGAGGCCCAGCTTGCCTTCCAGAAGGCCTTCTTCGCGGTTACGCTGCACCCGGACGGCCAGGGTGCTTCCCGGGTCGGTGAGCAGGATGACCTTAGCCGTGCCCGGCAGCACGGTCTGCACCCTGCCGACGACGCCGTCCCCGGCGACCACGGCCATGTCCTTCTCGATCCCGTCATCGGAACCCTTGTTGATGGTGATCGTGTTTGACGCGGGCGAGTTGCTCTTGGCGATGATCCGCGCGGCAGTCGCTGTCAACGGGTTCAGTTTCTTGAATGCAAGCAGGGCGCGCAAGCGTTCGTTTTCTGAGATGAGTTCGGCAGTGGCGGAATTCTCGAGCTGCAGCCGGACCAACTCCTGCTGAAGACGCCCGTTCTTCCGTTCCGTGCGCACGAGGTAAACATACCGGGCGCCGGCGGAGTTCAGGAACCGGAAAGGGGCCGTAATGATCCGCTCGAAAAAACCCGCCACGGCAAGCACTGGCCTTTCCATGAACGGGAACCGCCCGTTCTTGACCTGGATGGTGACAAGCCAGAACAGGAAGGCGAACAGGATGAGAATGGCGACGGACGGCTTGTTCTTTCTGATAAACCCGGGCATCGGGGCACTTTCCCTTACATCATGACTTTTTTCAGAATATCGAGGTCGTCGAGCACTTTGCCCGCGCCGATGGCAACGCAGGTGAGCGGGTCTTCGGCAATGATGATCGGCAGCGAGGTTTCTTCGCGGATAAAGACGTCCATTCCCTTGAGCAGCGCGCCGCCTCCGGCCAGCACGATCCCCTTGTCCACGATGTCGGCGGACAGCTCGGGAGGTGTGTTTTCGAGCGCCTGTTTGATGGCGTTCATGATCTGGCTCACGGGTTCGGACAGCGCTTCGCGCACCTCATCGTCGTCCAGGATCAGGGTCTTGGGGATTCCCGAGACGAGATCCCGTCCTTTGATTTCCATGGTATGGCGTTCGTTGTCGGTTTTGTACGCCGAGCCGATTTCCATCTTGATGGACTCGGACATCATCTCGCCGATAAGCAGGTTGTATTTGCGCTTGATGTAGTTGATGATGGCTTCGTCCATTTTGTCGCCGCCCACGCGGATGGCCTTGCTGTAGACCACGCCGTCCATGGAGATGACGGCGATGTCCGTGGTGCCTCCGCCGATGTCGACGATCATGTTGCCCGAGGGCTCGGAGATGGGCAGGCCCGTGCCGATGGCCGCGGCCACCGGCTCTTCGATCAGGTATACTTCCCGGCCGCCCGAGGAGAGGGCCGCATCCTTGACCGCGCGCTGTTCCACCTGGGTGATGCCCGAGGGCACGCCGATGACGATGCGCGGCCGCATAAAGGATTTCCGGTTATGCACCTTGCGGATAAAATACCGGAGCATTTCACCGGTTATGTCGAAGTCCGAGATCACGCCGTCCTTGATCGGCCGGATGGTCTTGATGTCGCCGGGGGTGCGGCCGAGCATCCGTTTGGCTTCCATGCCCACAGCGAGCACCTTGCCGGTCTTGACCGAGATGGCGACCACCGAGGGTTCGTTGCAGACGATGCCGCGGCCGCGCACATAGACCAGGGTGTTGGCTGTGCCGAGGTCGATGGCCATGTCGTTCGAGAACCAGCCCATGATAGTGTTGATAAACATTGTCGAAGCGAGCTCCTTTCAAAACGAAATCAATATGAAGACAGAAGTTGTTATATTGTCACTGCTGCCGGTTAGGCGGCGACTCTGCTTTGTCCGGCGCTGCGACTGTCGCGGCCGGCGCAGCTGGAATGACCTTGGTCCGTGCCAGCATGTCGCCGATGCGCATCCCCCGGTCATCGCCGAGCGCGGTCAGGCCTTCGATGCCGAAAGCGACGGGGCCGAGGACCCATCCGGCATAGGGAATCAGAAACAGGATATAGGCAATGACCAGCGGAACATTTCGGATGATCGACTCACGGTAGGTGACAACGAAGTCAGGATCGTCCGACGAGATGGTCCGCAGGCCGATCAGTTTTTTCCCTATGCTCTGGCGTTCCAGCAGTCCGTCCCGGATGAGCAGGTATCCCGAGGCCGACAAAAAACCGATCACGTCGGGCAACCGGTTAAGCCCGATGATGATGAGGAGGTCGATAAAACCCGCAACGGCCCTGGTTGTGAGATCGGTCTTCCGCACACGGCCTCCTAAGCCCGCACATCATAACAGAATGAAATGCCTAATTCAAGGGCAAAAAAGGCCGTTCATCTGGACAAGGGCGGCTCTGAAGGGTATACTGGCGCATGCAAAAATATAAAATTTTCATCTCCGCACCCAAGGGCATCCCGCCCATTCTGAAGCAGGAGCTTGTCAATCTGGGTTTCCCGGTCCTGTCCGAGGTCATCTCCGGCGTCGAGACCGAAGGAACCATGGACGACGCCATGCGGCTGAATCTGCATCTGCGGACCGGCCATCGGGTGCTGGTGCTGCTGCTGGAATTCCAGGCAACCGCGCCTGACGAACTTTTTCGCGCTGTCTATTCCATTGCGTGGGAGGAGCTCATTGCCGAGGACGGCTATGTCTGCATCACCGCCAGCGTGGACACGCCGACGATCAGGGACTCCCGCTTCGCCGCGCTGCGCGTGAAGGACGCGATCGTGGACAAGATCAAGGACAAGCGGGGAGCGCGGCCCGACTCCGGACCTGAACGCGGCCGTACCGTGGTGCATCTCTACTGGAACGGTGAACGCGGCTCGATCTATATCGACACCTCGGGCGAACCGCTCTCCCGCCGCGGGTACCGGAAGATACCGCTGGCAGCGCCCATGCAGGAGACGCTTGCGGCCGCGGTCGTGCTCGCCACGGGCTGGGACGGCAGCGCGCCCTTCATTAATCCCATGTGCGGCAGCGGCACACTCGCCATCGAGGCGGCGCTCATCGGCCTGGACCGCGCACCAGGGCTTTTGCGGAACAATTTCGGGTTCATGCATATCAAAGGCTACGACGAAGTGCGCTGGAATGAGCTGCGCGACCAGGCAAAAAAAGAAATGAAAAAATCCCTGTCCGTCAGGATCATTGCAACGGACATCGAGTCCAATGCCGTTGAAGCGGCGAAGCGGAACGCCGCCACGGCCGGAGTGGAGCGCCTGATCGACTTCAGTGTCTGCGATTACGCGGATACACCGCTGCCCGAGGGCGGGGGAGTGATCGTGCTGAACCCCGCCTATGGCGAGCGCATGGGGGAAATCGAGCAGCTCACCGCGCTCTACAAAGGCATCGGCGATTTCTTCAAGCAGAAGTGCAAAGGCTTCATGGGCTACGTGTTCACGGGCAATCCCGCACTCGCTAAAAAAGTGGGCCTCAAACCGAAGCGGAGCCTGCAATTTTACAACAGCGGCATTGAATGCCGCCTGCTGGAATACGAGCTCTATGAGGGGACGCGGAAGTTTAAGAAGGAGAAAGCGAAGGGAGCGTAGTTACAATAAAAGGCTCTTCTCCAAGTTGATGACACGATTTTGAGCCTTTTTAGATCGGCGGCAGCATACAAGTCAGGATCTTCAGGCGGAGATACTCTTCATCTCGAAGC
>JAYTJE010000149.1:0-11993 GCA_043731355.1 Nitrospirota bacterium | reverse complement strand
TCCGGCAGCGCTCAAACGCTTCAAGACGAAAGTGCGGGAACTCACGGGAAGGAGCCGGAGCATACACCAGACGGTGAAGGAGCTTGCGAAATACCTCACCGGGTGGCGCGGCTACTTCGGTTTCAGCCAGACCCCGTCCGTTCTCCAAGGTCTTGAATCGTGGATACGACGACGGCTCCGCGCAATGGCCTGGAGACAATGGAAGCGAGGAAAGACCCGGTACAAGGAACTCAGAAAACGGGGAATCCCTCACTTCCAAGCCGCAGTCGCGGCAGGCGCACCCAAAGGCCCGTGGCGGCATGGCGCGCCATGCCGCCGTACAACAGGCGTTCCCAAATGCTTATTTTGACTCGCTCGGACTTCCGAGATTGGTTGTTCGTACCGCTTAACCAGCCGAATCGCCGTGTACGGACCCGTACGCACGGTGGTGTGACAGGGAAAGCCCGCGAGGGCATACCTATGTCGATTTTGTGCGGCACTGCTGGTTTTTCTCAGGCTGCCTGCGGCCGTGCGATCGGCGGCGGGGCCATTTCCTTGTAATTGGATATACCCACGGATTCGAGGAAGCGCTGCATGGCTTTGGGATCAAGTTTGGCCGGGACCTTGATTTCCGAAAGGCAGGCGTTCAGCACCGTCTGGACGAGGTTCCGTACGCTGAACTCGATAAGCTCCTGGACGGCCTCGGGAGTCACGTTCTCGATCAAAAGGGCATTTTCCTGGTACCAGCCGTCCCCGTGCTCGAGCTTCGATTCGCAGGGAATATTTGACAATTGCTTTCCCTTCTTCTTCACCCCGATCCGTGGTAAAATAATTCCGCTATGACACTCGATGAAAAACTCCAGAACCTCCCCGATGCTCCCGGTATCTATATCATGAAGGACCATGCGGGGCAGATCATCTACATCGGCAAGGCCCTGTCGCTTAAAAGCCGGGTGCGTTCCTATTTCCAGAAGGGCCCCAAAGGCGAGAAGACCGAGCTCATGGTGCGTTTGATCGCGGACCTCGAGACCATCATGACGCACACCGAACTGGAAGCGCTGATCCTGGAAGCCAATCTCATCAAGAAGCACCACCCCCGTTTTAATATCGTTCTCCGGGACGACAAAAACTATCCCTACCTTCGGTTCGACCTCAAGGCCGAATATCCCCGTCTTGATGTGGTCCGGGGTTTGAAGAAGGACGGGGCCGTCTACTATGGGCCCTATGTTCCGGCCGGCGGGATGTGGGAGCTCTTGTCGCTGGTCCGCCGCACCTTCCCGCTTGCCACCTGCAAAAAGGAATTCAATAACGACAAGCCCGAGCGGCCCTGTGTGCGGCATCAGATCGGCAGGTGCATGGCCCCCTGCTCCGGGAGCGCCGGCCAAGAAGCGTATCACGACATGGTGCAGCAGGTGCGGTTGTTCATCGAAGGCAAAAATCGCGAGCTCCTCGATACGCTGAAGCAGCGCATGGAAACAGCGTCGGAACAAATGGATTACGAACGCGCGGCGGAACTGCGGGACCGGATCGCACGGATCGAAGGGGCTTTTGAAAAGCAGAAGATCATCTCGCCGGGGTTCGAGAACCAGGATGTGATCGGCATGGCCTCGGAGGGCGGCCACGCGGACATCCAGCTGCTGTTCATCAGGAACGGCATGCTGCTGGGCAGAAAGGATTTCTATCTCTCTGATGTTCAGGGCAGGGGAGAGGAGGAGGTCCTTGCCGAGGTGCTGCATCAGTTCTATGCCAAGGAACTGATCGTGCCGAACGAGGTGCTCCTGCCGGGGGAGATGCCGGACCGCCCCGTGTTCGAGGCCTGGCTCGTTGAAAAGCGCGGCGCCTCCGTGGAGGTCCAGGTCCCGCAGCGCGGCAGAAAACGGGAACTGGTGCAGATGGCCTCGGACAACGCGGCCCAATCGCTCAAGGAACACCTGCTGTCGCGTAAAAGCAAGGAGCGCATCCTGCTGCGCCTGCAGGAGGAGCTGGGACTCAAAAACCTGCCGCGCAGGATAGAGGCCTTCGATATATCGAACATTCAGGGCACGGAAACCGTGGCGAGCCTCGTGAGCTTTGAAAATAATCTGCCTGACAAACGCAACTATAAACGGTACAAGATCCGGACGGTCGTGGGGCCTGATGATTTCGCGAGCATGGCCGAGGTCATCAGGCGGCGGTATACCCGGGCGAAGGTAGAGGGACAGCTTCCCGACCTGATCCTGATCGACGGCGGCAAAGGCCAGCTGAACGCCGCGCTCGATGTCTTGCATGAACTCGGCATCATCATGCAAACCCATCCTCTCCCTCAGGGAGAGGACCGAGGTGAGGGTGGGTTTGAAAGAGAGGGCTTTCATAAAGAGCCCGACGTGTTCGGCCTGGCAAAAGCAAGAAGCGGTGAAGAAGGCTCCCTGCGCGAATTCGAGCGGGTCTTTCTCCCCGGCGTCGAAGAGCCGGTCATCCTTGAGCCAACCAGTCCCGTCACGCACCTGGTCGCCCGGGTGCGGGACGAAGCGCACCGCTTTGCCCTCACGTACCACCGCAAACTGCGCGAGAAGCGCGCCATCAAATCCGAGCTCGATGATGTCCCCGGCATCGGTGAAACGCGAAAGAAGGCGCTGCTGAGGCATTTCGGCAGTTTGGAAAAGATCAAGCAAGCCACGGTTGAGGATTTGTCCGCTGTTAAGGGAATGAGTAAAAAGTCCGCAGCAGCGGCTGCTCTCTATCTACAAAACCTTACAGCAAAAAGAACGGCGCAAGGCTGATACGTATTACCGCGGAGGACGCAGAGGAAGCCGACAGAGCAGGAGATGTAGTTGCAGACAATCTGATTTGTGCTCACGTTGTACGGAGGTTTCGTGCGAAAGGCCGTGATCCTTTACCGGAAAGTTTTTCAGCTTTCCTCTGCGTCCTCTGCGGTGAGAAATCAGGGTTTTTAGCTCATCTGTCGTTGTGAATCGGGAGGGAATATGGATAATCAACAATGGCTTGAAATATTCAAGAACATCGGCAAAAAAATGCGCGACGGGGTGTCCGTGGTCCTTGCACAGGAGGGCGGCATGACCCCGCTCGGCAAAGGCGCGGGAGGGGACAAGACCTTCCCCGTGGACAAATGGGCCGAGGACATCGTTGTTGCCGCGCTTCAGAAGGCGCATAAGGCGGGAGAAACCTTTACGCTGATCTCCGAGGAACTGGGCGTCAGGAAGTTCGGCGACGGGAAGAAGATCGTGCTGGTGGACCCGATTGACGGGAGCAACAACGCCAAGAGCGGCATCCCCTTCTTCTCCACATCCCTGGCGCTCCTCAACGGCGATACGCTCTCCACCCTGGCCGTGGGCTACGTGATCAATCTTGCCGCGGGCGACGAGTTCTGGGCAATGCGCGGTCAGGGTGCTTACAAGGACGGCGCGCGGATCAGGACCTCCGCGGTGCAGGGCATCACGATCGTGGCGTATGAGGCGTCGTCGCCCTCGATCGACATCCCGAAGATCATGCCGCTGATCGCACAGGCGAAACGCACGCGGTGCTTCGGATCGACCGCCCTCGACCTGGCCTATCTGGCCTCCGGTGCGATCAGTGTTTTTGCCACGGCCACGGCCTCGCGCGCTTTCGATTATGCCGCCGGCATGTTGATCCTCGAAGAGGCCGACGGCGTGATCACCGACCTTGAGGGGACCTCTCTCGACCATATTGTCGCCGGGCTGGAGCGCACGGCGCCGCTGCTCGCGAGCAAAAACGATGCAACGCATGTCATGGCCTTGAACGCGCTCAGCGCGGAGAAGCGGTGAGCCGCATATTGACATGCTCACGGTTTTATGTAATTATGCGATATGGCCTTAGTTAACCACACCACCAGAGAGATCAACGCGAAGATCGTGTATTACGGGCCGGGTCTCTGCGGCAAGACCACGAACATCCACCTGATCTATCACCGCATCGCCCCGACGCAGCGCGGCAAGCTCATCTCGCTCGCCACGGAAACCGACCGGACGCTCTTCTTCGACTTCCTTCCCGTCGAACTCGGCACGATCAAGAACTATAAGGTGCGGTTCCATCTCTACACCGTGCCGGGCCAGGTGTTCTACAACGCCACGCGCAAGCTGGTGCTGAAGGGCGCTGACGGTGTCATCTTCGTCGTCGATTCCCAGCGCACCATGCTCGATGCGAACCTCGAAAGCCTTGCCAATCTCCGCGATAACTTTTCCGGCATGGGCATTGACCTTGATGATTTTCCCATGGTCCTGCAGTATAACAAGCGCGACCTGCCCGACGTGCTGTCCGTTGACGAACTGAATGCCG
This sequence comes from Nitrospirota bacterium, assembly GCA_043731355.1. GTDB lineage: Bacteria > Nitrospirota > UBA9217 > UBA9217 > UBA9217 > GWC2-56-14. The sequence goes on along the minus strand of JAYTJE010000149.1, from coordinate 7,721 downwards.
CGCTGAACCCCCGCATGGTCCCCTATTACGAGGCGGTCGCCATGACCGGTGAGGGCGTACTCAAGACCTTCACGTCCGTTTCCAAGCAGGTGCTCCAGGACATGCAGAAGCATCCCGAACGGCACAACTTCTCGATCGGCGATATCGTATCGCGGGCGGATACGGTCGAAGCGGAGCCGCTGGACGCGGTGCAGCCGGCGCCTGCGCTGGCTGATGCCGCAATGGCTGACGCAAAGCCGGCAATGGCGGCGCTGGAAGAGGCAGTCGAAGCGGGCATGAACGTGCGCCTGGGGCAGCCGCGCGTGGAGGGCAGCCAGATCATCCTTCCTTTTGAGGTGGTGACCGACGGCAGGGAAGACCAGTTCCAGCTTCGCGTTACGATCGATATGGATGCTCCGCTGGCAAAGCGCTTCAAGGTCTTCGTGAAGAACGTCAAGAAGTGATGTCCCGCCGCAGGGGCCATGGCGCTCCTGACCACGGCGATGGCGCAATTCCAGAGAGGTGAACATGTCGAAGGTAACCGCGCTCATTCCCGCAGCGGGCCTGGGCAAGAGGATGGGGAAGGCGGTCGCAAAGCAGTTCCTGCCGCTTGGCGACAAACCCATGCTTGCGCACACCCTGCTCGCGTTCCAGCGGGCATCCGAGATTGACGAGATCATCCCGATCCTATCCAAAGAGGACATGGAATCCTGCCTCCGCGATATCATCGAACGCTATCATATTACCAAGGTAAAAACGCTGGTCGTGGGCGGCAAAGAGCGCCAGGAGTCCGTTTCGCACGGCTTGGAGAAGCTTGAAAAGGACGCCGCAATCGTGCTTGTCCATGACGGGGTGCGTCCCTTTGTGACACCGGAGATGATCCGCGAGGTCGTCGAGCATGCGCGGAAGGGCGAATGCGTCACGGTCGGCGTACCGCTCAAGGACACGGTCAAGGAAGTGGATGAGCGGGGTTTTGTCCATCAGACGCTCGACCGGAGCAGGCTCTGGGCCATTCAGACGCCGCAGGCCTTTCCCGTCAAAGTGCTGAGGCACGCCTACGAAGAATCGTCCCGGCATGCCACCTTTGGCACGGATGACGCCATGCTGGTCGAACGGGCAGGCGGCAAGGTCCGTGTGCTCATGGGAAGCTACGAGAACATCAAAATAACCACGCCCGAGGACCTGGTCCTGGCCGAGGAAATACTCAAGAGGCGGCAATGATGAGAATCGGCACGGGCTACGATGTTCACCGCTTAGTCGAGGGGCGCAAGCTCATCATCGGCGGCGTGGACATCCCGTATAAAAAGGGGCTGCTGGGCCATTCCGACGCCGACGTGCTGCTCCATGCGATCTGCGACGCCCTGCTGGGCGCCGCAGGGCTTGGCGACATTGGAAAACATTTTCCTGACAGCGCTGCTCAGTACAAGGGCATCTCAAGCCTGCTGCTGCTCGCCGAGGTGCGCGGTCTGCTTGGCCAAAAGGGGCATCGCGTGAACAACATCGATGCGACCATCGTTGCCGAGCAGCCGAAGATGGCGGGCTACATTCCCGCCATGGTAGCGAGCATCGCAGCGGCGCTCCAGGTGGAGCAATCGGCCGTCAACGTCAAGGCGACCACGACCGAGGGGCTTGGCTTTGCGGGCAAGGGTGAAGGGATCGCCGCATACGCGGTCTGCACGATCGTGCAAGAGGCCTGAACTCATGAGCGATACGATAAAAAACATAAAAAAAGATTTTCACGCGGCGCTCTCCATGGATCCCGCGGCGACGAGCAGGGTAGAGGTCGTGCTGACCTACGCGGGGTTCCATGCGTTGTTGTCCTACCGGTTTGCGCACTGGCTCTGGAAACGGCGCATTCCCTTTCTTCCCCGCGCCCTGTCGCAGCTTGCGAGGTTTTTTACCGGCATCGAGATCCATCCCGGCGCGTCCCTCGGTTCGGGCATGTTCATCGACCACGGCATGGGCGTCGTCATCGGCGAGACCAGCGAGGTCGGGGACAACGTAACGCTCTTCCAGGGAGTGACGCTGGGCGGGACCGGCAAGCAGCGGGGCAAACGGCATCCCACGCTCGGCAGCCACGTGGTTGTGGGCGCCGGCGCGAAGGTGCTGGGTCCGATCACGATCGGCGATTACGTGAAGATCGGCGCGAACTCGGTTGTGCTGCAGGACGTGCCTGACCATTCCACGGTCGTCGGCATCCCCGGCAGGATCGTGCGGATCAAGGACGAGCGTGTCGCAGAGGACGCTCTCATGGACCACATCCATATTCCCGACCCGATCGCGGACCGGTTCATTGATATGCAGGTGCAGATCGATCTGCTGAAAAAAGAATTAGAGGACGTTAAACGAAGAGTGTGAAAAAAGCTTTTGGACGCGGATACCAGAAACAGGCGTTTATAAGCGAGATCGGATGAACGCGGATAAAGATAAAAAACAAAACCTTTTTGACAGGATAACAGGATTAACAGGATGTTCAGGCAAAATGCCTTTGTCAGATTTTATCCTGTTATCCTGTCGAATATTTATGCTCCGGTTTATCCGGGTTACTGTTCTACCGGCGGTTTCCGCTACCCTTCCACAATCCTGAAGCTATGCGTGATCGTTCCCGCTTTTGCCAGCGTTGCGCCTACCGAACAATACTTCTCCAGAGAGAGCATGATCGCCCGCTCCACCGCCTGCGGTTCCACGCCCTTGCCGGTCACCACATACTCGATATGGACTTCCTTGTAGATCTTCGGCGCGGAGTCCGACTTCTCGCCCTTGACGTTGATCGCAAGGCCGGTCACCTGCTGCCGTTTCTTCCTGAGAATGGAAATCACGTCCATGCCCGAGCAGCCGCCGAAGCCCACGAGGAGCAGTTCCATGGGACGGAACCCGGTGTTGCCGCCGCCTGAGGCGTCATCAGCGTCCATGGTCAGCGTATGGCCTGACGTGGCGGTCCCTGAAAATCGCATGTCCTTCACGAGCGTTACTTTTGCTTCAACCATGGCATTCTCCCTTGGCCGCGTGATATTGTCCACGAAACGTATGCATGGTAGCAGATGGCCGCGCCCCTGTCAATAAAGGGCTCTGGTCCTGATTTTGTTCGCCGGAAGACAAAAACATCCTTGACAATCCATTGCATTGTCTTTATATTATGCACTCGTGCCGAAGTGGTGGAACTGGTAGACGCGCTGCGTTCAGGGCGCAGTGGGAGCAATCCTGTGGGGGTTCAAATCCCCCCTTCGGCACCATCTTTATGTCAGGTAAAGCTTTCGGGCATCAGCCCGGAAGCTTTTTTTATCGCTATCGATCCGCAGTACGTGCAAACCCTCCTAATGTTACCGTTCTGTTAAATCTTCCCGCTCCCCTTGAATTCCCGCGAGGGTACATGGTATAACTACGTTCATGAACAATAAAATACTGATCGTTGATGACGAGCCGGACATCGTTGACCTCGTATCCTATAACCTGAAAAAAGACGGCTTCAGGGTCACGACTGCCTCGGATGGCGAACAAGCGCTCCATAAGATCAGGAAAGACCGGTTCGATCTGGTGGTGCTCGACCTCATGCTGCCCGGCATCCAGGGAGTGGAGCTTTGCCGCATTATCCGGAACGATCCTAAAACCGCGGCCACTCCCATAATCATGCTTACGGCAAAAGGGGAGGAGGTGGACCGGGTCATCGGGCTGGAAAGCGGCGCCGACGATTATATGACCAAACCCTTTGGTTCGCGGGAGCTTATCGCGCGCATAAAAGCGGTTTTACGAAGAACGGGAGAAAAAGCGACAACGGAAAAAACGCTCCATCTTGGCAACCTGCTCATCAATCTGGAAACCCATGGTGTTGCCAAGGGAAAAACGCCACTGGAACTCAGCGCCACCGAGTTTAAACTGCTTGTCTATCTGGTCGAAAGAAAGGGCAGGGTGTTCAGCCGTGAACAGCTTGTTGATGCGGTCTGGAAGGGGGAAGCCTTCATCGAACCCCGGACCGTTGATGTCCATATCCGGAGACTGCGGACCCAGATCGAAGACGATCCTTCCGAACCGGCGTACCTGAAGACCCGGCGGGGCGTCGGCTACTACGCAGAGGGAGACGTATGAAACGACATTTTTTCGGCCGGGTCTTCTTTCTGTATGCGGTCATCATGCTTGCCGCGGTCGTATTTGTAGAATTCTTTATTACCGATGCGGTGAGAAGCAGTCATATCAATGATCTGCGGAACCACCTCCTTTCCCAGGCAACGCTCATTTCCAATGATATTTCGTTTCTGGACCAACCTTCGCTCGACAACCTCAGCAAACAGTTTAAAGAACAAACCGGCTCCCGCGTTACGATAGTCGCGCTCGATGGCCGGGTCCTCGGTGATTCAGACACGCGATCGTCCCTCATGGACAATCACCTTAATCGTTCAGAGCTCCAGCAGGCCCTCTTGTACGGCGACGGAATGTCCGAACGATACAGCGAAACCGTGCATGACGACTTGCTCTATGTTGCCAAAAGGACCACGCGCGCCAACCGGCCAGTCGGCTTTGTCCGGCTCAGCATGCGGCTTGCCCGGGTAAATGCTTCCGTCAACGCCCTTAGATTCAAGATCATCGGGGTTGTTCTCGCCATCCTGTTTGCCACAGGCCTGTTCTCCGTGGGACAACTGGAGCGTGTCAGGAGGCTGACTATGCAGATCGGAGACTTTTCGCGCTCTCTCGCGAGCGGCGTCATAGGGAAAAAACTGTATTTTGACCGGGCGGGAGAGTTTGGCGAGATAGCCGAGGGCCTGAATGCGATGTCGCTGGAGCTGCAAAACAGTATTGCCGTGAACGAGGGGGAAAGAAAACGGCTGAACGAGCTGCTTCGGAGCATCCCTGATATCCTTTTGATACTCGAAGCGAACGGCGCGATCCAGCTCGCAAGCTCCGCCACACGGAACTATTTTGGAGAAGTCCCCTTGCTGGGAAAGCAGGTGTTTGAGGTCATACGCAATCCGCTCTTCCTCTCGCTGATGGAGGAGGCGCGCAGGAACCTTACACCCGGTGTCGGCGAACTGCGGCTTGATTACCCGGAGGAACGGTATTTTTCCGCGCGGGTGTCTCCGCTCATTGATGAGGAAAAGGACCTGTCCGGTTTTATCGTCATCCTGCACGATATCACCCAACTGAAGAAACTGGAACAGCTTCGCAAGGATTTTGTCGCGAACCTATCGCACGAGATAAAGACGCCCATAACCGCGATCAAGGGTTTTGCCGAAACCCTGCTCGAAGGCGCCTTGCATGATCCGGCGCACGCGGAAAAATTCTTGACGATCATCAAGGCGAACAGCGAGCGGATCAACAGTCTGGTGGACGACCTCATGACGATCTCCAAAATCGAGCTTGGCGTCTCCAAAATGGAAAAGTCCGCGGTCGATATCGCTGATGCAACCGAACTCGCACTGGCCCTGCTGAAACCGAAAGCGGATGACAAAAAACTGTTTCTGAAAACCGCTTTTCCCGCGGGACCGGTCACCATCAACGCAGATCGGGACAAGCTGATCCAGATCCTCACGAACCTCATGGACAATGCCATAAAATTCACGGAAACGGGCGGCGTAACCGTCGGGTTCCACATCGAGAACGATAAACCGGTACTGTACGTCGAGGACACCGGCGTCGGGATTCCGGAAAAACATCTGCCGCGCATTGGGGAGCGGTTTTACCGAGTGGATCCCGCCCGTTCGAGAAAGCTGGGCGGCACCGGACTCGGCTTCGCCATCGTCAAACATCTCGTAAAAGCCCATGGCTGGGAGATGCATATCGAGAGCGTGCCGGAAAAAGGCACGAAGGTGAAGGTGCAGGTGAGTTGATGCCGTTCCCCGGAACACCGGCCCTATAATAAAAGTTTGCCCGATTGGTGTCGGTTCAATACCCTTCAACACGTTTTGTCGTTGCGCCGCCGTTTTCGCTTCAATCCCTCATAATTGAATGCTCAGTATATCCGCATCCGCTCTTAATTCCAGCCGCTCGTGAAAATTATCTTCATGAACACTTAACGAAACCGACATACTGTTGTAACACAAAGAGAGTAAGTTACCCTCCAGGTAAAAGCGCGAGTGTCGTTTGGCTGCCGCGTTCGCAGAGGAGCACTTCCGTATTAAACGGAATAATCTATAGACCACGGAGGGTACAAGATGAAAAAAGTTTTAGCAGCGATAGCGGTAGTAGCAGTAGCAATAAGCAGTTTCGGTCCCCCGATTTTTGCGGCAGAAGGCGATGCACCTGTGGTAAAAGGCAACATTGAGGTCTATGGCGCAGCAAAGCTCTCGGTCGATATTATCGAGACCGATGCCAAGGCAACGGGAGCGGACAAGAGTCTTACGAAGGTGTCGTCGAACTCCTCTCGCCTCGGTTTCAAGGGTACGGAAGCCCTGGGTGATGACCTGAGCGCGGTGATGCAGCTGGAGTTGGGCATCAACTACGACAGTACGCAGACCTCGGTCGTTGGATCCGTCTCATCGGCCACGACCAATACTACCACGGGCGCTACTACGGTGACAACCAAGACAGCGAACATCGACAAGATCACCTATCGCAACTCCTATGTTGGCCTGAGCAGCAAGGCCGCAGGGGCGCTCATATTCGGCATCCACGACACCCCGTACAAGCTGTCCACCGGTTCTCTGGATGCTTTCGGCGACTCCATGGCCGACTATAACGCGATAATCGGCACAGTGAACGCTGCCTCGGATTTCGATGTTCGAGCAATCAACACGATCATGTATACCTCTCCCAAGTGGGCGGGATTCCAGCTCATGGCGCAGAAGAGCACGACGGGACAGGAGGCTGACACCAGCGGCACTACCGGAAACAAGACGGAAAATTCTTTTTCAGCATCCTACAGCGGCGGGCCGGTGTATGTCGCTCTCGCAAATGAGGTCCACAAGAATAGCCTGGACAAAGGGAACAAGATCGAAGGCACGAAATTAGGCGCGGGGGTAACTCTTGGAGGCACCAAGGTCGGACTTGTGTATGAGATGCTGAAGGATGGAGTTACGGCGAATTCAAAAATCACGCGGAACGCCAGGTATCTTGCGGTAAGCCAGAAGCTTGGACAGGAAACCATCAAGCTCGCTTACGGGAAGGCCGATGACGGAAAAGATCAGGCAACGAAGACAGGGGCAACCTTCACGGCAGTAGGCGTCGATCACTCCTTTTCCAAACGCACGACCGCCTATGTCCTTTATGCCATGACGGACAATGATAAAGACGCCACCTATGGCCTCGGCCAGAGCGGCGCAGGCGGAGCTTATACCTCGAAGGCCGGCGAAAGCCCATCGGTCTTTGCTTTCGGTGTGAACCACAGTTTCTAATGCCATTGCAGCAGCGTACCTGGTTTCATCGTCCCACCTCCTCGGGACGGGCCTTATCAGCCCGTCCCACCCTTTTTGAAAAGGACGACACCATGAAATACTTTACCATGATAGTCGACAGCATGATCAAATTCATGATCTTCTCCATGTCGTTGACATGAAAATATGCTAAAAATGTCGTAAACGTCGCTCTGGAAGCGGATTTAATGATTGCCAGAGTGGCAGTAAAAATGGTACAAATCGGTCATGCGAAAAAGACGAGTTCTATCCGATTTGTATCAGTTCCCAGGTTGTAGGCCAAAGAGTACCATTCACGGAGTTTTTGGCGATCCCAATGCCCGAGTCGTCAAACTCGTAAGGCAGGGGAAAAAACTGCTTGTTGGATATGTGGCACGGTCCATCGAACCTATCGTGCTCGAA
>JAYTJE010000148.1:0-16626 GCA_043731355.1 Nitrospirota bacterium | reverse complement strand
ACGCCAGGTAAATGAACAGGAACTGAAAGCCGGAGGCAAGCGAAGCAGCGTAAGCGCGGTCCGGGCTGTCATCGCCTACCGATGCCGGGAAGAGCTGGGCTCCTCCGCTGCGGAGCTCGCTCGTCATCTGGGAGTCAATACTTCGAGCATTGTTCGTTCGATCGAGAGGTTGGAGAAAGGGCAGGAAGCTGGAAAGCATAGATAGAAACAACGTCCCCTTGATTGCCGAAGGTGTATCACACCGCAACCCTTGAGCGGCTCGCGGAAGTGAAGGACCGCTGCGGCGCCATTGGACCGTTTTCCGATGACCTGGAACAGGCATTCGAGTTCCTGATGTCGCTCAGGGTCCGCCACCAGTACCGGCAGCTCCAGGCGGGCAGCGAGCTCGACAACTTTATCGATCCGAAACGCCTCGGCGCGCTGGAGCGGGCCACGTTGAAGGAGTCGTTCAGGCTTATCCTCAGTATGCAGGAGACGCTTGCGAAGAAATATGGTCCGTGGATGGCGATGTAAGAGAGAGGCAATAACAAAGCCGTGTGCAAGCGTGTGAATCGACGGTTTAGCGCTGACACTGACATTCTTTTACCTTGCCTTTTCAAGGGGGTTGTTGTAATATTTTTTCAGCTGGAGTGTGCAATGCCTAAAACCGTTACCATCGACAAGCTCGAAAGAGAAATAGAAAAACTGCCGCCGCAGGACCAGCTCAAGCTGGTTGAACGGCTCGCCCAACACCTCCGGAAGGCCGGGCGCAGCGCGAAGAAAGAGCTCGATCTCACGAAACTCTACGGCCTCGGGAAAGGGTTGTGGTCCGGAGAAGACGCACAAGCCTATGTGAAACGCCTGAGGGAAGACCGGCTATGACGCTGGCCGGTGAGTTGAGCCGAGTATCCTCACTGTTCATCGACACGGCCCCGATCATCTATTACATCGAGGCCCATCCGCAATTCGGGCCGCTTGCCAAAGAGGTTTTCGATTCCTTCCTGTCCGGTCGCATCACTGCCTATTCATCAGTCCTGACTCTGACGGAAGTCCTTCCGAAACCCATAGAATCCGGCGATGAAAAATTGGCGCGGAAATTCTCCGAGTTTCTCGAGCACGGGAAGAACCTCAATCTCGTGGAGATTACCGCGCTCATCGCAAAGCAGGCCGGTGTTCTTCGCGGGCACTATCCCGTCCTCCGCGCTCTCGACGCCATCCAGATCGCAGCAGCCCTTGATGCCGGCGTAGATGTCTTCATCACGAACGATAAACAACTCAAACGAATGACAGAGATCAAAGTTCTGGTCCTGTCCGACTACCTCCCCGCTGCGTAGATATCCCCTTTGCAGAATGGACAGTAGAGGGTTGTATGTGATCTATCTGCAGGCCATGAGATGGGAAGGAGTGGGTCGGCCTGAGATCCAGAAGTTTGTCGGAGCGCTCCATGGAAAGAGGGCAAAGAAGGGCGTCTTCATCACAACGGGCAGGTTTTCAGAGGATGCTGTGAAGTATGTTGAAAGCATTGATCCCAAGGTTATTTTGATTGATGGAAGAACACTCGCGGAATTGATGATTGATTATGGGCTGGGGACGACCTCGATGGCGAAGTATGAGATAAGAAGGGTGGATTCGGATTACTTTGCGGAAGAGTGATATTGCGTGGAGTGTTCGACAAAAAGCAGGAAATGTCTTAATAAGGTAAATTCTGTAAGTTTGACTGTGGAGGAAAAATGAACCTCGAAAAACAAATTGAAACTCATGCTGCTAATGTTAAAACTAACTCTTATTCAATGTCCGTCGGTGAACTAACCACTATGTACAAGGAAAACGAGTTGGACCTGCATCCAGCATTCCAAAGATTCTTTAGATGGACGGATGAACAGAAATCGAGATTCATAGAATCACTATTACTGGGAATACCGATTCCGCCGATTTTCGTGTCGGAAAAGACATCCTCTAAATGGGATGTTATCGATGGATTGCAACGCCTATCCACAATCCTTGAGTTAATGGGTGAATTGAGGGATGAAGAGAATAAACTAAAAAAGCCATTAATTTTAACAAGGACTCATTATTTACCGGATTTGGAAGGCCGCCGATGGGTGTCAAAAGACAAAAAGCTTGAGCTGCCTGAGTCGGCCAAGATAGGAATTAAGAGAGCCAGAATCGATGTGAATATTGTGAAAAGTGCTAGCGATGAAGATGTTAAGTATGAAATATTTCAACGTTTGAATACTGGAGGTTCTAATGCAACGGATCAAGAGGTGCGAAACTGTGTTCTGTTGATGACAAATAGAAACTATTTCCAGTGGATTAAGGATTTATCGCAATACAAATCATTTAAAGATTGTCTTTCATTGACAGAAAAAGCTGTCGAGGAAGCTTTTGATATGGAATTAGTTACAAGGTTTGTATCTTTTCTGACTGTTGATCAGACAGAATTAGAACGCATAGATGAGTTAGGTTCTTTTCTGACTAATGTCGCGAGAGCGCAGGCGAAGGATAAAAAATTCCCCAAAGACAATATTGAAAAAGTCTTCAAAACTGTTTTCGACTACCTATCTGAGAATTTTTCAGATAATAGTTTTAAGCGCTACGATAAGGGAAAAAAGAAATATGTAGGAGGCCTTCTCGTATCTTTGTTTGAAGTAATTGCCGTCGGCTTGGCCGATGCTCTTTGTGCAGGACGGAAGTTGCCACCTCCTGCAAGTTTTAAAACTACACATAAGACCATTTGGATATATTTAAGCAAACAACCATATAGTGGTTCTGGCGTGAGAGCATCGACCCGAATTCCCAAAACAATTGACTATGGCAAAAGGTTGTTTCAATAAATGAAAATCCGAAGCAAAATGGAGTTGCTGGAATATCTTGATGGCAATAGAAAAGATCGAAAGCGCGAGCTTATTGCGATAGACTCAAGGCTAAAAGACGTCAGAAAAACCGAGATTGAATTTTTAAAACGATCATGTGTGGTGATATCGTATGCTCACTGGGAAGGCTATGTTAAGCAAACCTCGATCGCTTATATTACCTATGTTTCAAATGTTGCAGCAAATGTCAAAAGTCTTAGTGCTAACTTCAAGGCGCTAGCTTGCAGATCAGTTTTGCTTGGAGCGCAGTGTGCAACTAAAAGAATAATGCCACATATAAAAGTAGTAAATATCGTATCAAGTGATGCTGTGAATAAATTTATTATTGATCCAACTAGCGCGATAGATACAGAATCGAATTTAAACTGGGAAGTCTTCGAAAATATCTGTAACACAATCGGCATCGATACATCGCCAAGATGGCACACGTATAAACCGTTGATAAATGACATGGTAACGAATAGATGTTTAATTGCTCATGGTGAAATATATTATCCTTCTGACAAAGAAGCAAGGGATGTTGTTAGATTTGTATTAGATGCGATGGACTGGTTTACGACTGATGTTATGAATGCCGTTGCAACGAATGCATATTTGAAGTAGTTCGTTAACTTTACCCATAGAAAGACCTGTTGTCTACTTATTAACGAGCAACCAAGGGGACGTTGGTTCTTACGGTGCATAAATGAGCGTTACCCGTTTACAGAAAGCGCGCATCATTGCGGATGTAGTTGAGGTGCCCGGAGATGACAGTAACGAAAAGTCAATAATTACAAACTGTGCCGAAGTGATCTCGGTAAAATCACAGATATTAGATGATTACAACAACCACTAAATATGACAATTGAACTATCAAATACCCTGGATGTCGTTCGGAAATCATTGAACGGCGCTATTGATCGTCGCGAACGGTCGAAGATCGGCCAGTTTTTTACACCGGCGATGATCGCGCGGTATATGGCATCGTTGTTTCAACATGTGGGCCGAGAGGTGCGAATGCTTGATCCCGGAGCCGGGGCGGGGGTTCTGTTTGCGTCGTTTGTCGAGGCATTAGTCTCACGAGTAGAGCGTCCGCTGTCAATCACGGTAGTTGCGTACGAAAATGATAAGGCTGTTCTTCCTCATTTGAAAGACACGATAGAGAGATGCTGGATGATTTGTAAGGATGTCGGCATTTCATTTCGAGGGGAAATACGGACCGAGGATTTTGTCGCTTCCGCCATCGTTCAAGCTGATGATGGCCTATTCTCAACGCGGGGTGAACGATTTACGCATGCGATTCTGAATCCACCTTATAAAAAAATCAGCAGTGAAACTACAATGCGCCATTCACTCAATGCGGCGGGAATAGAGGTCTCCAACCTTTATGCTGCGTTTGTGTGGCTTTCAGCAAGGCTGCTCACGCCCGAAGGCGAAATGGTAGCGATCACCCCACGGAGTTTCTGCAACGGACCGTATTTCCGCCGATTTCGGGTGGGAGTGCTCGACATGATGAGCCTGCGGCATATCCATGTGTTCGAATCGCGCAGAAAGGCCTTTGGCGACGATGATGTGCTTCAGGAAAACCTGATCTATCATGCGGTCAGGACCGCGGAGAAACCGAAGCATATCCTGCTCTCATCTTCCACCGGGGTAGATTTTGAAAAAACGGTAACGCGCTCCGTACCTTATGAGCGGATCATCCTGCCGGGAGATCGAGACGTGTTTATACATCTCGCTCTGAGTGATGATGACAACCGCGCAACGGAGCGTATGGGCGGTTTTACCGCGACGCTCGACATGCTTGGAATAGAGGTTTCCACCGGCCCAGTAGTAGATTTCCGGGCTCAAAAATATCTTCATAAGAACGCTGCTAAAGGAACTGTACCGTTAATATATCCCGGTCATTTTAAGGACGGGTTTGTTCAGTGGCCAATGGAATCGCAAAAGAAACCGAATGCCATTGAAACCTCGCCGCATACCACGGGTATGTTGCTGGAAGCAGGTTATTATGTACTTACGAAGCGTTTTTCATCCAAGGAAGAGAGGCGGAGGGTCGTGGCTGCGATTTATGATCCCCACCTAATTGAAGCTTCACATGTCGGATTTGAGAATCATGTAAACTATTTCCACGCCAAAGGCAAAGGACTTGCGCCGAATCTGGCCAGAGGTCTGGCCTTATATCTCAATTCCACGCTTTTTGACCAATATTTCCGCATCTTCAGCGGACATACCCAGGTAAATGCCACGGACCTCCGCAAGACGCATTATCCATCCCGCGATCAATTGCTCCGGCTTGGTTCGCATGTAAAGCACAATATGCCGGACCAGGAGACAGTGGACGCTATCCTGAAGGAGGAATGCGAAACGAATGGCTAAAAAGACTGATACAAAGAAGGTGGCGCGGAAAATAGATGAGGCCATGGCTGTCTTGAATGCGCTCGGATTGCCCCGGCAGCAACTAAACGAACGCTCAGCGCTTACGCTTCTTTCGCTTTTGGGGCTTAAACTTTCTGACGCATGGGATAAGGCATCAGCTCCTTTGATGGGCATAACGCCCATGATGGATTTTTTTGCCGAGCACTACGCGAAGAAGTACGCACCGAACACGCGTGAGACGGTGCGCCGCCAGACCGTTCATCAATTTGTTCAAGCTGCTTTGATCGTGCCGAACCCGGACAAACCTTCCCGGCCGACAAACAGCCCGAACGCAGTATATCAAATTGAGCCGTCGGTGTTGAAGCTGCTTCGTGGGTCCGGGAAGCCCGCGTGGAAAAATCAATTAAAAAAGTATCTGCTCACTGTTGAGACATTGAAAAAGCGATATGCGCTTGAACGGGATACGCAACGTATTCCCGTAAAGCTCACGCCGGGACGGGAGATCAAGCTTTCTGCGGGTGGACAGAACGTATTGGTAAAAAAGATCATCGATGATTTCTGCCAGTTTTTTACGCCCGGGGGTCGTATCATCTACGTGGGCGACACTCAAGCCAAATGGGCATATTTTGACACCGACGCTCTGAAGGCGATTGGGGTAGAAATTGAAGAACATGGAAAAATGCCGGATGTTGTGGTGCATCACGTGGAGAAGGACTGGCTTGTTTTGATAGAAGCCGTGACCAGCCACGGTCCGGTAAACCCAAAGCGGAGACAGGAGCTGAAGGAGCTTTTCGCCGGATCAAAGATCGGATTGGTGTTTGTGACGGCTTTTCTCGAACGGCGATCAATGCTCAAGTATCTTAACGATATCTCATGGGAGACGGAAGCCTGGTTTGCCGAATCCCCGACACATCTTCTTCATTTCAATGGTAAGCGTTTTCTTGGTCCCTATGAGGATTAGTTGAAGGTCGTTGAGCTGAGCGACATAACCGGGTACATGAAATAAAAAAAGGGCGGCCAATTGGCCGCCCTTCGTGTGTCGATCGCTGTTACGAGATAACCTTGTTCAGGGGGTACTCAACGATACCCGAAGCGCCTCGGCGCTTCAACCGGGGGATCAGGTCGCGCGCCACTTTTTCGTCGAGAATCACTTCAAGGCTCACCCACGCGGGGTCGGTCTGGTGCGAGATCGTGGGCGCGTGCATCGAGGGGAGGAGGCCGCAGATCTCCTTCAGGTTGGCCTTGGGTGCATTCATCTTGAGGCCGACCTTTTCTTCAGCAGCGAGCGCGCCCTGAAGCAGCATGGCAATGCTCTCGATCTTTTTTTTCTTCCAGGGGTCGTTCCATGCCTTTTTGTTCGCGATGAGCCGGGTTGTGGACTCAAGCATGACCTCGACGATGCGGAGGTTGTTCGCGCGGAGCGAACTGCCGGTCTCGGTGAGCTCCACAATGGCGTCGGCAAGGCGGGGAGGCTTCACTTCGGTGGCGCCCCAGGAGAACTCGATGTCGGCGGTCACCCCTTTGGATTTCAGGTAACGCTTGGTGTAGCCCACGAGCTCCGTTGCGATGCGCTTGCCGTTCAGGTCCTTGATGGACTTGATCTTCGAGTCTTCCGGTACGGCCACGACCCAGCGTACGGGATTGAGACCGCCCTTTGCGTAGCGGAGCTCAGCGACCTCGACAACGTCAGCGTTCTGTTCAAGGATCCAGTCCTTGCCCGTGAGACCCACATCGAAGATCCCGATATCAACATAACGCGCCATCTCCTGGGCGCGGACGAGCGTGCAGTCGATGTTCTTGTCGTCGATGGTCGGATAGTAGCTCCGTGAGCTGACCTGTACGCGGTATCCTGCCTTGCCAAAGAGCTTGAAGGTCGACTCCTGGAGGCTTCCTTTCGGCAGGCCGAGCTTGAGCTTCTGAGTGGCTGCAGGAGCTTTGGATGAAGTCTTTTTCACTTTTTTTGTCGGCATAAAAACTCCTTAAGAAAGTAATGGGACGCGGATTTACACGGATGCACACGGATTGACATCTGTGATAAGACTTATCCGACCTTTCCGTGTTGATCCGTGTCCAAAAGGTTATACACTATTTTTCGCCATTCTGATCCGGATCGTGTTGCCGTGCGCTTCCAGGCCTTCCACCTCGGCGATCTGCATTACGGCACCGGCAACCTTGTTTAGGCCTTCTCTGGTATAGAAGAGCAGGCTCGATTTTTTCATAAAGCTGTCCGTGGACAGGGGCGAGAAGAAACGAGCGGTGCCTCCGGTCGGGAGCACATGGTTCGGCCCGGCAATATAATCTCCCACGGGTTCGGGCGTGTAGTGGCCGAGGAAAATGGCGCCCGCATTTTTGATCAGCGCCAGCAGGTCAAAGGGTTTTTCCACGGCAAGTTCGAGATGTTCCGGGGCAATGGAGTTCGACACCGCGGCCGCCTCGTCAAGGGTCTTGACCAGCAGGATGGCGCCGAAGTGGTCGATGGACTTGCGGGCGATCTCTTTCCGCGACAGGTTCGCGAGCTGACGCTCGACCTCGGCATTGACCCGATCGGCCAAAGCGCGTGAGGTGGTTACCAGGATCGACGACGCAAGTTCATCATGCTCCGCCTGTGAAAGCAGGTCCGAGGCCACGAAGGCCGGGTCGGCGCTGTCGTCGGCAATAACTAAGATCTCGCTCGGACCGGCGATCATATCGATGTCCACCTGCCCGAAGACGTATCGTTTTGCCGTTGCGACATATATGTTGCCCGGGCCCACGATCTTGTCGACCTTCGGGATCGTCGCCGTTCCGTACGCCATGGCTGCAATGGCCTGGGCGCCGCCGATCTTGTAGAGCTCGCTTACTCCGGCAATGTCCGCCGCAACAAGGATGTAAGGGTTCAAGGCCCCGCCGGGGACGGGTGAGCACATGATGAGTTGTTCAACGCCCGCGACCTTGGCAGGGATCACGTTCATGAGCACGGAGGACGGGTAGCAGGCTTTGCCGCCGGGCACGTAGACCCCTGCGCTCCTGATCGGCCGCGCAAGCTGGCCCAGAATAACACCGTCCGCTTCCTGGTTGACCCAGGAGGTGATCTTCTTCTTCTCGTGAAAGGAGCGGATGTTCGCGGCTGCGAGCTTGAGGGCATCCACCTTTATCTGATCAACGTGGCCGTAGGCGTCCTTGATCTCTTGCGGTGTTACTTTAATGTCCTTGAGCGTGAGTGCCACCCGGTCGAACTTATTGGTGTATTCGAGCAGGGCCGGATCGCCTTCCGTGCGCACCCGGTCCACGATTTCCTTCACCACAACGGCAACTTCGTCATTCGCGGTTTCGCCGCGGTTGACGATTCGTTTGAGTTCCGATGCGATGTCCTGGCGCTGTGAGTCGAAAATCTTCATGTAAAACCCTCAAACCATAGTGGGACACGGATGTACACGGACGGATAAGGACGTAACCTGCTTGTTCCGCCTCTGTCCGCGTCCAAAAAAGTCACACTCGTTTAATGTCCGCTCCCAGCGCCGACAGCTTCTGCTCGATGTTGTCATATCCCCGGTCGAGATGGTAGATGCGCGAGATGACGGTTTGTCCCTCGGCCGCAAGGCCCGCGAGGATGAGCGAGGCGCTCGCCCGGAGGTCCGTTGCCATGACCGGCGCCGCGGACAGCTTCGGCACACCCTTGATGATGGCCGTGCGTCCGTCCGTCTGGATATCGGCGCCCATTCTGCGAAGCTCGGCAACATGGGTGAAGCGGTTCTCGAAAATAGTTTCGTTGATCATGCTGGCGCCGTCCGCCAGGGCCATGAGGCTCATGATCTGTGCCTGCATGTCCGTGGGGAATCCGGGATACTCGAGCGTTTTCACGTTCACCGGCCGGATGCAGCGCTGGCCCTGGACACGGATCGTATGGTCCGTCGCGGTCACGATTGCGCCTGCCTCGGTCACTTTCGAGATGACCGCATCCAGATGGCCGGCGAAGCAGTTCTTGATCAGGATGTCACCGCACGTTATTGCCGCGGCGATCACAAAGGTGCCGGTCTCGATCCTGTCGGGCATGACCGTGTAGTCCATGGGCCGGAGGCCCTCCACGCCCTGAATCTTGATGATGCCCGTGCCCGCGCCCTCGATCTTCGCGCCCATCTGTATGAGCGCGCGCGCGAGGTCGACGATCTCTGGTTCGCGCGCCGCATTTTCGAGCGTGGTCTCTCCCTCGGCGAGTGCGGCTGCCATCATGAGGTTCTCGGTGCCGGTAACCGTCACCGTGTCGAAGCAGATATGAGCGCCGCGAAGTTTTTTTGCGCTGGCGACAACGTAGCCGTGCTCGATCTCGACGGTGGCGCCGAGCTTTTCAAGACCCATGAGGTGCAGGTTGATGGGCCGTGCTCCGATGGCGCAGCCGCCCGGCAGTGAGACCCGCGCTCTGCCCATGCGCGCGACCAGCGGCCCCAGCACCAGCACCGACGCGCGCATGGTGCGCACGAGCTCATAAGGCGCGTCGGGGTTTGTAAGTCCCGTGGCTTCGATCGTGAGCTCATGCCCCTGCCGCTCGAAGGCGACCCCCATGTTCTGGAGGATCCTGCCGAAGGTGGTCACGTCGGCCAGCTGCGGCACGTTCGCGATCCGGTGCTTCCCTCCGCACAAAAGGCCAGCAGCAAGGATCGGGAGTGCCGCGTTCTTTGCGCCGCTGATCGATACTTCGCCGGAGAGTTTTTTCCCGCCGTTGATGTAGATTGATTTCATGATGGTTGAGTGCAGTAGACAGTAGTCAGTAGTCAGTAGACAGTAGACAAAAAAAAGGCTTTTGACCTTCTTGTGGCTCCTGGATGCTGCCTACTGGCTCCTGCCTGCTATCTCTTTCGTACTACGATAACTCTCTCTATTCCCGCCAGGTCCTTGAAGAGCTCCGGCGTCCGGTAGGCCCCGGTCTTTTTAATGACCGCGCTGAGCGCGGCGGTCTGGCCCAGGCCCATTTCCATGACGAGAACGCCGCCTTGTTTCAGAAAGAGCGGGGCCTGCGCTATGATCGCCGCTCCAAGTTCAGTCCCTTCGGGGCCGGCAATAAGCGCCAGCTTCGGCTCGAAATCCCTGACCTCGGGCTGAAGTCCGGCAAGGTCGCTTTCCCGGATATAGGGCGGGTTTGTCGCAATCACATCGACCTTCCCGCGAAGGTCCAATTCCTCGATTGGCGCGAACAGGTCTCCTGCAAGGAACCGGATGCGGTCAGACACCTGGTTCATGCGGGCATTCTCTCTCGCGACCTCAAGGGCCTGTTCCGACCGGTCCGTTGCGAACACCGGCGCCTTCAAAAGTTCCTTTGCCAAGCTGATCGCGATGCAGCCGGAACCGGTGCAGAGATCGACGATGACCGGCGACAGCGTCATGCGGACTGCCTTGAGCGCCGCTTCGACAACGAACTCGGTCTCGGGACGCGGGACCAGCACGTCAGGCGTGACTTTAAAGGAGTGGCCCCAGAATTCCTGTCTGCCCGTGATGTACTGGAGCGGCTCGCGTACGGCGCGACGGTCGATGGCCCGTTCATACCGCCGAAGCGACTGATCGTCGATGCCGTCCCGTATGTGCGTTAGGAGCCAGGCCCGGTCGCGGTCCAGAACATGGCAGAGGAGCAGTTCAGCATCCCTGCACGCATTATCCACTTTGTGCGCTGACAGCCTTGTGGCCGCCTTGTTGATCGTTTCGATGATGGTCAAATTAACGACCGAAGATAGGAAGGTAAGAGGGTAGGAAGTTAAGAGGAGAATCGCATTCACTCATTTTCCTATTTCCCCATCTTCACACTTTCTATAGGTTTTTCAGCCGCTCGGCATTCGCCGCCGAGGTAAGGCCGTCAATGAACTCGTCAAGATCTCCGTCCATGACGGCATCGAGCCGGTAAAGCGACAGCCCGATGCGGTGATCGGTCACGCGGCTCTGCGGAAAATTGTAGGTCCTGATCTTCTCGCTGCGTTCGCCGGACCCGACCTGGGACTTGCGGTCCTGGGCGGTCTCGGCGTCCTGCCGCGCCCGTTCTTTTTCGAGCAAACGGGATTTGAGGATCTTCATGGCCTTTTCGCGGTTCTTGAGCTGCGAGCGTTCGTCCTGGACCGCGACGACCTCGTTGGTCGGGATATGCGTGATGCGGACCGCCGAGTAGGTGGTGTTCACGCACTGGCCGCCGGGGCCCGAGGAACAGTAGGTGTCGATGCGCAGGTCCTTCTGTTCTATGTGTACTTCAACATCGTCCACCTCGGGCAGCACCGCCACGGTCACGGTCGAGGTATGAATCCTGCCGGCGGATTCCGTAGCCGGCACGCGCTGCACACGGTGTACGCCGCTTTCGTATTTGAGCCTGCTGAACACGTCCTTGCCCTGGATCTGGGCGATAACTTCTTTTGCCCCGCCCACACCGGTGGTGCTCATGTCGAGGAGGGTGAGCTTCCAGCGCTTCTTCTCAGAATAGCGGGAGTACATGCGGAAGAGCTCCGCGGCAAAGAGGCCGGCCTCGTCTCCGCCGGCGCCCGCGCGGATCTCAAGAAAGACGTTCCGGTCGTCGCGCGGGTCCTTGGGCACCAGCATGAGCCGCAGCTCCTGCTCCATCCGCGAGATTCTCGGCGCAAGTTCCTTGAGTTCGGCTTCGGCCATGGCGCGCAGTTCGGGGTCGGACTGTTTGTCGTTCGTGAGCTCGCCTGCTTCGCTGATCTGCTTTTCCAGGTCCTTGAAGGCCCGGTAATGGTTCACCACATCTTCAATGTCCGACCGTTCCCGGGAGTACTTCTGATATTGCTGGTGGTCGGCGGCAACGCCGGGGTCGGACAGGAGCCTGGTCAGCTCATCGTATTTTTCCGCAACAGCTTCGAGTTTTCTCAGCATAGATAAATTCGCTTGTATCAACAAAAAACCCCGCCTTAGCGGGGTTCCATGGCGAGGGCTTCACGCATCGCCGCGAGGGCCACTTCCAGCTGGTCATCGGACGGCTCCCGGGTCGTGAGGCGCTGCAGCCAGAGCCCCGGCTGCATCAGGTTCCGGACCAGCAGGTTGTCGCACTGTTTGGCGCTGTATTTGATGAACTCGTAGCCGAGGCCAGCGATCACGGGAAGCAGCACGATGCGCGACACTGCTTTTGCCCAGAAAGGCCAGGACCCGGGGACGAGTGAGAACAGGACAATGGAGATCACGACCACGGTCAGCAAAAAGCTGGTGCCGCAGCGCGGATGAATGCGGGAGTTGGGCCTGGCGTTCTCTACCGTGAGTTCCACCCCGGCTTCATAGGTGGCGATGGCCTTGTGTTCGGCGCCATGATACTCGAATACCCGGCGGATGTCCTTCATATAAGAAATGCCGGATACATATCCCAGGAACAGGACCACGCGGAAAGCACCGTCGGTGAGGTTGAAGAGGATGCTGTGCCGGTTGACCGCGGCATACTGGGCGCCCAAGAGGCTCGTGAGCAGGAGCGGAAGCGCCAGGAACAGACCGAGAGAAAAAGCGAGTGCCACGAGCATGGTTCCCGCCATGGCAAGCGGCCCGAGCTCCTCTTTTTCCCCGTCTTCAGTCTCCATCGCCTCGTTCGCGGAAAAGTTCAGCGCCCGGATGCCGAGCCACATGGCTTCAAAGAGCGCGGCCGAGCCCCGGACGATCCTGGTCTTCAGGAACGGAAAACGCTCTCCGATGGGCTGAATGGTCTGGCGAAAGATGGCGATCTCGGCGCCGGGTTTCCCTCCCTTGCGCACCGCAACGGTGTAGGCATGGGGTGACCGCATCATGACACCTTCGAGAACCGCCTGGCCGCCTATTTGCACTTTTTCTGACAAGACAGAGACCTCACGAGGTTTGCTTTTCCAGAAGAAAGGCGGCCGGAGGGCCGCCGGTGGTGGCGTTACTTGGCGTATTTTTTCCGGAACTTGTCGACGCGGCCTTCGGTGTCGATCAGCTTCTGTTTGCCGGTGTAGAACGGATGACAGACCGAGCAGATGTCAAGCCGGAGCGTCTCTTTCGTCGACTTGGTGGTGAACTTTTCCCCGCAGGCACAGCTTACGGTTGCCGTCTTGTAGTCGGGATGAATGCCTTCTTTCATGACCTGATCCTCCTGAGAATTACTGCGAAAGCCAAAAACCACGGCTTTCGTTGATTGAGAACGGGAATATTATACTAATCAGCACGGAATTTCAAGTAAAATCTACTTGTTCATGGAATCCAGGAAATCCCGGTTCGTTTTGTTCTGCTTCAGCTTCTCGAGCAGGAACTCCATGCTTTCCACGGTGGAGAGCGGGTTCAGGACCTTCCGGAGCACCCACATGCGGTTCAGGTCGTCCTTGTCCACGAGCAGCTCTTCCTTGCGGGTGCCCGAGGCGTTGATGTCTATGGCCGGGAATACGCGCTTGTCAACGAGCTTGCGGTCTAAGTGGAGTTCCATGTTGCCCGTGCCCTTGAACTCCTCGAAAATAACGTCGTCCATGCGGCTGCCGGTGTCCACGAGCGCTGTTGCCAGAATGGTGAGGCTGCCGCCGTTCTCGATGCTGCGGGCCGCGCCGAAGAACCGTTTCGGCCGCTGGAGCGCGTTCGCGTCAAGACCTCCGGAAAGGACCTTGCCCGAGGCCGGAATGATCGCATTGTGCGCCCGGGCGAGGCGGGTGATGCTGTCCAGCAGAATGACCACGTCTTTTTTGTGTTCGACAAGACGTTTCGCGCGCTCGCTGACCATGTCCGCGACCTGCACATGCCGCTGCGGCGGCTCGTCAAAGGTGGAGCTGATGATCTCGGCTTTCACCTGACGCGCCCAGTCCGTGACCTCCTCGGGCCGTTCGTCGATCAGGAGCACGATCAGCTTGATGTCGGCATGGTTTTTCAGGATTGCTTTGGCAATGGACTGGAGCAGCATGGTCTTGCCGGTCCGCGGCGGCGCAACGATCATGCCGCGCTGGCCCATGCCGATAGGGGTGACGAGATCTATGGCCCGGGTTGTATAATCCGTGGGAGTATATTCAAGCTTGATCTTCTTCTCGGGATAATAGGGGGTCAGGTTGTCGAACAGGATCTTGGACCGTGATATTTCGGGGTCTTCGTAGTTGATGGCGTCGACCTTGAGCAGGGCGAAGTAGCGTTCGCCTTCCTTGGGCGGCCGGATCTGGCCGGATACGGTGTCGCCGGTGCGGATGCTGAACCTGCGTATCTGAGACGGGGAAACGTAGATGTCGTCAGGCCCGGGCAGATAGTTGTAATCGGGCGCCCGGAGGAAGCCGAAGCCATCGGGCAGTATCTCGAGCACGCCTTCGCCGAAGATCATGCCGTTCTTTTCGGTCTGGGCCTGCAATATGGCGAAGATAAGCTCCTGTTTGCGCAGGCCGCTGATGCCCTCGATCTTCAGCTCGTCCGCCATGGCGGTAAGCTCGGAGATCTCCTTGCCCTTCAATTCTACTAAATTCATGTGGTTGCTCCTTGGCCCGTGGTTTGTTGGGCGGATGAGGCATAGATGGTGGGATGGTCCAGTTTTATCATTGCGGTAGTTGTGATGTCAGAGGGCGAGCATATTCCATCAAAGTGCGAGATTAAGGATGAGAGGTTTGTAAGAACGACCCAGTCTGCTCGTGAGTTATGTTAAAGAAGGATGCAGGACCTTTCTATTTTGGAACGGTGTGCGATGTATGCTACCTGGCTATTATGCTCGGGTTAGGTAATAACTGGGGTTTTTGATTAGGAAAACAAAGCTCTGTTGGTTTTCAGTAGTTAGAATATACCGCAGAAAAAAAGGCTTGTCAATATATTATTTTCACGGTGTTGTGCGGGGCTTGGAGGGCTGCCTTTGCGAACAACGCGACGTGCGCCTGGTTTTGATCTGCATGGTCTCGCATGCGGAACTGATCGGGAAAGCGAGAATGCCGCTACGCCTGGATTACCTTCAGGCTGTTGCCGGACACGCTTGTCCAGAAGATCGGCCATACTGATTGAGCCTCTTGCAAAAGTCTATTTTGAATCGACGGATTTAGTTCAATTGGCATTATCGGCGAAATTTCGTAGACCGTTTCCGTCAAACTCATATCGAAATGCCGCATAATACGTCATTTGCCGTGTATTTGTCAGAATGTTGGCGCAGTTTTCCCCGCGATGCCGCAACGTTCTCACTACGCGGCTGATTCTATGCCGCCAGCTTCATCAACTGATCAGCGAACAAAGCGATGATTCCAAACATAAGGTGCAGCTTTACTTTCTCCGCGCCCCGAACCATTACCGTCTCGCCGCCGAAGTCGCACTTCAATCCGCTATTCGTCCGTTCCGCGACTGACCGCTCGTTGTAGCGTTTCGCTTCCGCAGGCGAGAGCGGGATTGCTTGGCCACGACGCGGATTCGGATCAATGATCGGAACATGGCCCAGAGTTCTGCTCATCTCATGAATCTGATGTGCGTCATAGGCTGAATCCATAAGATCATACAGATAGGTCACCTTTGCGCTCGTCATTTTCATCATCGGTATCGCAACTTGACTGTCATGCAATGATGCCGAGGTGAGCACGACGCTGAGCGGAAACCCATTGTCATTCGTATCCACATGCAGCTTATAGCCGATCCACGTCTCTTTGTATCCTTGGGCATTCTTCTTGGTTCCGACTGTGCAATTGGTTGGCAGTTCCTGAAGTGCCGCAGCCGCTGTCTGAGTTACTTGTTTGTCCAGACGCTTCTCTTCTTTTGGCCGGACTTCTCCTGTTTTGGGACGCCCTTTCCTCTTCTTCGCCTCCTGCGCTACAGGTTCTACGTCTTTTTTCTTTTTGACCGGCTTCTCGTTTCCATGAATCGCCGTCGCATCGCGAGATACATGGCAAATTAACTGATCCGACAAGTGAAAGGCAACCATGGCATCTAACGTTCGATTACCAAGCTCACTTGCTGCAAACTGCGCAAAGGCGCGTGAGAACGTCGCCTCCGATGGCAAAGTGCTCTCCCGCACACTCTCTACTACCATCTTTCCATTTTCCATCCGCGCCTTTTTAACCGTCCGGAAGGCGCTTCCGCCGAACCCGCAGATGCTCCGCAGGTTCGGCATAGTATTCAAACCCTCTATGAGCGCCCGCGTTGTGGGAAGCTTATAAACCGCCTTTGCAACAAACGCACGTGCTATCGCGTAGCGATCAACAAGCTTCCGGCCCATCCACTGCGTCTCCGGGGTTTTTACATGGTTTTCCACCTGCACGAGCTCGAGAATGGTGATAAGCTGTTTCTGCTTGACCGTTATCGGATCGGTAAAACAAACTTGGAGAAAGGGGAAAAAATCTTCTTGTACTTTGTTCTTCAACCATGATATAGTTTCTCTCAACGGATTCATTGGCGCTCCTTTTGTTTTAGTTTGTCCGTGTCCGCAAACAAATCATAACAGAAGGAGTGCTTTTTTACTTCAAAAAAATGCTTTCCCCGCCAATAAAATCACTTATCTAAAGACTTTTGCAAGATGCTC
>JAYTJE010000147.1:0-5713 GCA_043731355.1 Nitrospirota bacterium | reverse complement strand
AGTTTGATGATAAGATATGCCCCGATGGAACTCATCCTTTACGCCAAGGGGTACCATGGCTGATATCGGCTCATTCCGGGAAAACCTGCGCTCCTTAGTAGCGAAGTTCGAACAGGACAAGAACCACTACCTTCAGAAGGGCTATCCCGAAGCTCAGGTGCGGATCGATTTCCTGAATCCCTTTTTCGACGCCCTCGGCTGGGACATCGAGAACAAAGCCCACAAACCACCTCATGACCGCGACGTGATCGTCGAGCTCTCCCCGGAAACATCCCTTCGCCCCGATTATAACTTCCGCATAAATGGCAGCACCAAATTCTTCGTCGAGGCAAAAGCCCCGTGGGTGCCGCTGGACGATGTGAACCATATCATGCAGGCCAAAACCTACGCATGGTCCACCAAGGAAGTTTCTTTCGTCATCCTGACCGACTTTGAAGAGTTCAAGCTCTTCGATGCCTCGCTTAAACCGAATCCCAAGTATCCGCAGGAAGGCCTTCTCTATAATTTCAAGTACACCGATTATCTCGCCAACATCGAGAAGCTGTGGGAGCTTTCCAAGGAGCGCGTTACAGCGGGTTCTCTTGAAGCGCTGCTTCCGAGGGACCCGAAGAGCAAGCGCTTAAGAATCCCGCCGGACAAGTCTTTCCTCGAAGACCTGACCGGGTGGCGTACGGAGCTTGCCAAGGACATCAACAAGCGAAACCACGACCTCGACGTCCATGTGCTGAATGATGTGGTGCAGAAGCTGCTTGACCGCATCATCTTCATCCGCATCGCAGAAGACCGGAAGATCAGGCCGGAGCGGGAACTTTGGGAGATCGTGGCGCAGTGGAGGGAAGAGGGTAAACGCAAGTCCATGATGCCCAGCCTCGTTGAACTCTTCCGCGAGGTGAACGACGATCTGAACGGCGATATCTTCAAGCCACACGCCTGCGAGAGCGTGGAGGTCGATTCCGATCTTCTCGCCGACATCATCGACAATCTCTATTTCCCCAAGACCCGCTACCGCTTCGACGCAATCGGCGTTGAGCTTTTAGGCAGCATCTACGAGCGTTATCTCGGCAGCACCATTCGCGTCACGCCTCAGCGCGTGAAAGTGGAAGAAAAGCCGGAGGTAAAGAAGGCGGGCGGCGTTTACTATACGCCGAAGTTCATTGTCGATTACATCGTCAAGAACACCGTGGGAAAGATCATCGAGGGCAAGACGCCGAAGCAGATAGAGAAGATAAAGATACTCGACCCGGCCTGCGGCTCAGGCTCGTTCCTCCTTGGCGCGTATCAATACCTCATCGATTATCATCTCCGCTATTACCGCGAGCATCCAAAAGACGCCAATACCCTGTTTCTGAACATGTACACAAAGGTGAATCCCGAAGACTTCGCTTTGCCGCTCAAAGAAAAGGCGAATATTCTCAGGAACAACCTTTTCGGCGTGGACATCGACGCACAGGCAGTGGAAGTAACGATGATGAGTCTTTACCTCAAGGCCCTCGAAGGAGAGCGCGGGATGCTGCCGAGGAAACAGCATCTTCTCCCGACGATGGGAAACAATATCAAATGCGGCAATAGCCTGATCGGGTATGACATCTTCGACGCCCCCTCCCCGCACCCCTCCCACAAGGGGAGGGGCAAAGCCTCACCTTCGCTTTCCTTGCATTTAAAACCATCCTCGCCCCCTGTGGGAGAGGACCGAGGTGAGGGGGATGCTTCGAAGTGGGGCTGGACAGATGAAGACAAAGCCCGCATCAATCCCTTTGACTGGACATCCAAGACCGCCGGATTCGGTGAGATCATCGAGAACGGCGGCTTCGACGCGGTCATTGGCAATCCGCCGTATGTGAGGCAGGAGCTGCTCGGCGATTTTAAAAATTACTTTCAGCAACATTACGAGGTTTATCACGGGACCGCCGACCTATACGCCTACTTCATCGAGAAGGGTGTGTCGCTTCTCAGGAAAGACGGGCTTTTCAGCTATATCGTTGCCAATAAGTGGATGCGAGCGAATTATGGAGAGTCACTTCGGAAATGGATGAAGAAGCAGCGCATTGAGGAAATCACTGATTTCGGCGATTTGCCGGTATTCGAGACAGCAACGACTTATCCGTGCATCGTCCGTATTCGCAAGGGAGCCGCAGCAAGCAAATTCTCAGCGACGCAGGTAAGAACACTCGATTTCAATAGTCTTACAGCTTATGTCTCCGAGCATTGGTACCCCGTCAATAAAACTTCTCTATCAGATGGTGGATGGGCTCTCGTTGATGAGCAGTCTCAAGAGCTTTTGAATAAGCTGACGTCCACTGGGAAGCCATTGGGTGATTATGTTGGGGGCAAAATCTATAGAGGATTGCTGACAGGACTTAACGAAGCCTTTGTTATTGATGACGAGACCAAGAGGACGCTCATCAAAGAGGACCGGAAAAGTGCAGAACTGATCAAGCCTTTTTTGGTTGGGCGAGATGTTAAGCGATATGAGACTCCAGATAAGGGTCAGTACCTCATTTTGATGCCGAAGGGCTGGACACAGAATAAATCAGGCAGTTCTCGTGGGGCCTGGAATTGGCTTCAAGAAAACCAGCCTGCTATTGCAAGGCATTTGAAGCCGTTCGCAGATGCTGCGGAAAAAAGAGGCGACAAAGGAGACTATTGGTGGGAACTTCGTGCCTGCGATTATTACTCGGAGTTTGAAAAACCAAAGATCATGTGGCCCGAGATTGCGGGTAGCGCTCGCTTTGCGTATGATGATACCGGCTATTATGCAAACAACAAGGTTTTTATTATACCCGATGGCTCGAAATATTTGCTTGGGCTATTGAATTCCTCTCTCCTTCGTTTTTTCATTGAAAACAACTGTACTGACTTGCAAGGGAATAGTTATAATTTCTCTGGCATCTTTGTCAGCAGGACCCCCATCCGCACCATCGACTTCAAGTATCCATCCGAAAAATCCATCCACGACAAGCTGGTCTCTCTCGTGGACCGCATGCTCGATCTCCACAAAAAGAAAACCGCTCTTCCCCCGTCCGCCGAGCGCGAAAAGATCGAACGCGAGATCGCGGTGACGGATGAAAAGATTGATGAGATTGTATTTGGGCTGTATGGGATTACGGGTGAAGAAAGGAAGTTAATTGAGCAGCACTAATAATAAGAATTCACCTTGGTGGGCATCTTCCATAAGCGCGACTGAGGAACCTGACCGGAGAAAGAACCATTGTGTACCAGAATTTTATTTACGTCGCTGGGCGAGTGGACAAGATAAAAAGTTATGGTATTACTCCAAAGGGTATAAAGGCAAGATTATGGGAGAGAGGATATCCCCAAAAAATACAGCCTTCGAGTTTGGCATCAACACATTAAAGAAAAGTCTATTTACGAGCATAAATGAACAGAAAAAGCAGATAGTAGAGGAAGAACTTAGTAAACTGGACACTGATGCTGCCCCCGTTTTGAAAAAGATGGTTGATAAGGGGCCGATGGCTCTCACTGAAGTTGAAAGAAGAACATGGCTGAATTTTGTATTAATTCTTTCGGAAAGAGCGCCCCAAAGGATGTCACAAATTCAAGAAGAGGGGGACGTAATATTAAAAACCGTTACTGACAAAATTATAACTCAATGGGGCAACGAAGAGTTGTGGAAGGAGAACTATGCGTTTTTTAAGGCAGATAATTTTGTTTATAACGAGGTCAGGGCAAGGTTGTTCCGCTATACCAAAGAACGCTCCTGCTTTGAGGGGGATACCGATTTAGAATGGCGAATTATTGATACAACAAAAACGCCACTTGAGTTCTTCACCTCTATCTCGCCGGTCATTGCGGATGGAAATAGTGCGATGCCGGAAACAATAACTATGTTGGAAATGGCTTTAACACCAAAGAAGCTTTGGATTAGTGCACCGAAGGGATTTCAATTTGATGATGATTTTTTAAAAACGTTAGTCACCACGTTTAATTTTCGACTTATGATGTTGAAGCCGAAATATGTCTATTCCTTGAATCCCATCGTTGACGAAACACATGCGAAGTATCAGCAAGCTTTAGGTCAGTATCTGTAATAGTGCGATAGCCTCGGAATGCAGTTATCTTCATCGTTAAGGATAATAATATGAAATGGTGCTTACAAGACATTGGCGCTTTATCCTCATCATTAGGCCTGATTTTTGATATTATCGGTGCATGGTTAGTCGCATGGGAAGTAGTCAAACAGTACAAGGGAGAGCGATTTGTAAGCCCGAATGAATCCATGGCTTTCATGACTGACACAAGCAACTTACCTCCTGCCGTCGAACATCCTCAATATATGACTTACGAAACTATTAAATATCGAAAAATGAAATGGGGACTTGCTTTTCTTACTATTGGTTTTATCCTTCAATTAGTTCCTAATGCCATGCAATTATTCTGCAAATGACAAGCAGCGGTGTAAAGGCCTGAGGAGTAAACTCAAAAGTGGATATGAAATCAGCCAAAGAATATGTGGACTACTTTGCCAGTTTTTTTAATAATGTAAGAGAAGCTTTCATCAAATCCGTACAATCTCGTGAAGATGAAGCGCTTTCATCAGGAGAACTGGCGCATAAGAAGGCGATATGGTCATTGCCATGTCCTGTACATGTTGCAAGACTTATCGTCAATACTCATAAATATAAGGAGGCGAACGGAGGCGTTTATCATCTCATTGCATATGACCTTTTTAATGCGGGAAAAGCTGACGTTAATTATTATGGTGAAATCGATATTGATGAGCTTGTAAGCTTTGACAGGCTGCAAACCGCTTTTAAATTGGATACATCACATGCAGAAGAACTAGTTAAATTTAAATTCCAAGGTTACGCTGATCCAGAAAACTGGTTTTACGTCACAGTGATACCTTATGATATCTTCGACAATCCACTGGAACACGCAAGAGAGTTCAGGTTCTCATTTTCCTTTATGTTTGGCCATGCAATTCTTGACAAATTCCAAAATCGAATTGATTTTAACTCCAAATATGGCTTAAGCAGCGAACCGATTCTTTCCGTATCTGAACTTCTCCAAAAGGACAATACATTTAGTGGTTTCATTAAGATGGATAGAGATGGCAACGTTTATGAGATCACAATCGAGGATATGCAAAATGATATATGCCATCTGCAGTTAAT
Organism: Nitrospirota bacterium; assembly: GCA_043731355.1. GTDB lineage: Bacteria > Nitrospirota > UBA9217 > UBA9217 > UBA9217 > GWC2-56-14. The sequence goes on along the minus strand of JAYTJE010000147.1, from coordinate 578 downwards.
TCCTCACGTTCCCAAGGATGTGCTACACGTGTTTAATGCTGCCAAGAAACTATATGTGCTTGCCTATTTTGATTATTACTTGTTTACCATTTCCAATCATTATACTTTTCTTGCTTTAGAATCTGCATTGAGAAACAGATATCAGGCAATTCATGGAGAATCACGAAAATTCATAAAGTTGCCGGATATCATAAATGACTTAGTAAAGAATAAAATTATTCCTAATGGAGAAGCACAATTATATTCAAGCGGCGGATATCTTCGGAATGAACTTTCGCATCTGACGAAGCTGAAAAAACTGCAACCCGGCCCAGGAGTTCTTGAAAGAGTGTGTTATCAGATAAATTTTTTATACGAACAGTGAACAAAATCGAATATAGGTCTCGAGCGAATATTGGTGACGTGTCGCAGGTGAAATGAAGCAGGTAAATAGTGAGTACATCTAAAACAAAAATCATAACCGCAGAGCATCTTATTGCGGATTATCGCGACCTCGAACGAAACCTGGGGAGACAACCCACCTACTCGGAATATGCGAAGAATTGTCACAGCGTTACTTTACTCCTGGCTTTTTTCGG
>JAYTJE010000146.1:0-32869 GCA_043731355.1 Nitrospirota bacterium | reverse complement strand
GCGCGAAGTAAAAATCAATACTTTGCTTTTGTCTTTTTCGATTTTTTCGTGCGCTTCGTGGTGAAAAGGCTTTTTGGGTTCCGGCTTGTCCGGGTTAGGCTTAAAACCTTCAGCCTTCAGTCTTCAGCCTGAAAACCAGCGGTTATAAGGAATGGAGCGATATGAAAGGCTATAGAAAAGTTCTTATAGCATTGAACGGCCACAAGGAAGTGCTGACGCAGGGCATCAAGCTGGCGCAGGACGAAAAGACCTGGATCACGGTCGTCAAGGTGGTGCAGCCGTTTGACGGGGACCTGAACCTGACAGGTATCAAGAACCTCAATGATGTGCTGGATGACGGCGGGAACACGGCGCTCGCCGAGGTCAGAAAAGCGGCGCAGGTAGAGGGCGTCATGATAAAGACAAGGCTGGAGCAGGGCGACGTGACACAGCGGATTGTCGAGGTAGCGGAAGAGGAACGCTGCGATCTTATCATCATGGGATCGAAGAAAAAGAAGGGCGTCTTAAGCAGGCTTTTCGGCGACCATATTGTGGAGAACGTCATCGATCAGGCGCCCTGTCCGGTGTATGTCGTGGCGATCTGAAGGCTTGTGTGAAGAGCAACGGCACGATGAACGGTTGTTGAACCAGACCGGTGCCTGGCTTTCTGAAGACATCATAATCATGGTATGACCCATTCAGGAGGAGGCAGGCATCAGCGGCCTCCTCTTTTTTTGAGGGTGATCCGTTAGTTACTAAAGAATTAAATTCTTCTCAAAATGGCGAGATTATTTACCACGAAGAACACGAAGTGTGCGAAGTAAAAATCAATACTTTGCTTTTGTCTTTTTCGATTTTTTCGTGCGCTTCGTGGTGAAAAGGCTTTTTGGGTTCCGGCTTGTCCGGGTTAGGATAAGCACATGACAGTACAGCATACATACAATAGGCTGGTAACGCGAGGCGTCATTTCCCGTGAGGCGCTGGAAGGTTCGATCCGGGATGCTGCGGCAACGGGCGCTCTGCTGGAAGACCTGCTTTTAACAGCCGGTGTGCCGAAGCATGAGATCCTGTTCTGCCTTGCAGCGCAGTATGCCTGTCCGTTCGTGGAATATGACGAGGACATCATCGTTTCCCAGCAGATCGTTCGGCGCATGGACATGGAGCAATTGAAGCGCACCCTCTGGCTTCCGCTCTCCATTGCGAAGGAGAAAGCCGAGGTCATCGCCTGCTATCCCGACGATTCTCTGCTTCAGGAGGAAATTCGCAGAACTCTGGTCATTGATGAGATTTCTTTTAAGGTGGCCCTGCCTTTCGATCTCATAAGGATCATCGAACACAATCAGGACCTGAACCCCGGTTTTCCTCCCGCAGCGGGCAGGACTCCCCTGGCAAAAGTGCGGACCTTTCTTGCCAATGCGCGCTCCCAGTACGCCTGTTACCGCACCTCGCTGGCAAAGGGAAGGACCGGGCTGGCCTTTCTCCGCACCGGGATCTCGTTTATCGCGACCGCGCTTTTGCTGTTTCGAGTCTTCGGGATCGGCTACCTTTCCATTCTGGAAGCACTGCTGTTCGCTGCGGGCATCGTGATGGCAATAGACGGTATGCGATGGTATCTGCCTGCGCGCGCAACGGGAAAGAGACTGCCTCACTGTGCTTCGACGGAACCTACCAACGGGTCGAGCATGCTGGCAGTCGGTTTCCAGGGAGAGACGCCGGTATTCGAGCGCACAGCGGAGGTCTCCGGGGCTGATACGCTTCGGCAGGGCTGGGACCGGCTTTCTCCCGTTATGAGAAGGCGGTTCCTTGCCAGTGACCGGACCGATCTTGCCGAGGAGCGGACATCGCTGGCATGTTATCGGACGCTTATGGCGCGGGCGCGGACCGGCCTTTCTTTTACCCGCACGGGCATCGCTTTCATCGGGTTGGGCGTGGCACTTGTTCGTCAGTTCCCAGCAGGACCCTGGAGCGTTCTCGATGGTCTTCTTATCCTGGCCGGAGCGGCCATGGTCGCCGAGGGTTTCTTCTGGTATGTCCCGGGCCGCAGTGCAGGTGCAACGAGCCTCGCGTCCGTGAAACGGTCCGAGGAAAAGCCGCGCATCTGGGACTTCGTATTTCCTCCCGCTTTTGCGCTCTCTGCCGTGACGCAGAGACAGCAGGCCCTTCCGCTGGTGAGGGGTTTTTCCGAGCCCGGGATCTGGGCCACCACCGGCCTTGCCCTGGAACGCACACTGCTTGCTGAACGTCGCAATGTGATGGCGCGGCTCCGGACGATCATGGCGCGTTCCCGGACCGGGATGGCGATCATCAGGACCGGCATGAGCATCTCGGCCGTGGGGCTGGGGCTTTTGGTCTACTTCGGCGCTGCGAGTCTGTCCTGGACCGTGTTCAATGGAGTGCTGTTGGTTACCGGGCTGCTGCTCATTGCCGACGGGATCTACTGGTATCTCCCTGCTGAACGGGCGAGGCAGCAGCTTCCTTACTGTTACGGAGAATTGGAAATTGCTATCCCCGATTACGGCATTCCTGCCCGCGGGTGGGGAAAGGCGGTATTCAGCCATGATGACCTCTAGGGGAACCTATGACGTTGATGCCGGGCCGCAAGCGGAACAGTTTCTGATCCTGCTCGACTGGAGTTTGCTGACGCTGGAGGAGTTCCGCGCGGCCGAGCGCGCGGCCATCGCCCGGGGCATTGATATGGAGCGGGTCCTGATTCGCGAATATGATGTTCCGAAACAGACCTTGCTTGCGGCACTGACCGAGCACTACCAGTGCCCTTCCATCGAATATGACGAGCGGATGCCGATCCCTGCTGAACTGCTTGCGGGTCTCGATGGCGAACGGCTTTCACTGAACCAGTGGTTCCCGATCATCCGCGACGGAAACACGGTCATCCTCGCGGCGCGCGATCCACAGAACCCGGTCCTCTTCGATGAGGTCCGCAAAACCATCAAGGCGGAACGCTACGAGTTCCGGGTGGCGCTGGACGAGGATATCCAGTGGCTCATCCAGGACTATCTGCACACAAAACCGGGGGCGCTCATCGGGACGGAGCGGACGGGTCTCGCGTACTGGCGAAACACCATGGCACACTGGAGAACGCGGCTTGCCTGTTACCGGAACGATCTGGCACAGGGACGGACCGATCTCGCATTTCTCCGGTGGGGGTTGGGGTTTGTCGCCCTGTCTGATGTTCTGCTACGGTCGCACCCGGACGGCATGGCATGGCTCTACTGGTCCATGAGCGCGGCAGGTACTGCGCTCGGGGTCTTCGGCCTCCGGGGGTATCTGAAGGTGCGCCGGACGCGCATGAAAGCGCCGGGACAGCACACGTTGGTCGAAGTGACCGCGGCGACCCTGCAGTTCCTCGAGAACTACCACGATCTGGACCACTGCAGCATCGAACGAACGACAAAAGGAACCATGCTTGCGCGGCTCGGGGATTGTGTGGGCGGCTACAGCACCATTCTTTACCCGTCACCGTCAAGCAGGGAACGGACACACCTGGCACGCGAACGGAATGTGCTGGCTGCCCAGCGGACCATCGCCGCCGCATACCGGACCATTTATGCGCGGGCCCGGACCGGTCTTGCGTTCATCAGGACCGGGGTCGCGTTCACGGGCCTGGGGTTCGGTCTCATGCATTATTTCGCCTACAGCTGGTCGTCTGCATTCGATCTCCTGCTGATCACGGCAGGGATCTTCATGGCCATGGACGGGCTGCTGTGGTATCTGCCGGTGCGGAAAGAGCAGGCGGAGGTGGCGCGGTGTGTCGGGTAACGTGAGAAGTGAGAAGTAAGAAGTGAGAAGAAAGAGCTGTTATATGAAAATAGAAAATAAACTCATACTGTCGAACATCATTAACGGTGCGTTCATCATTCTGATCGGCTTCTTCGCTTTTCAGAACATGAGCCTTGTTCTTACCAAGCTCCGGTTCGTCGAGATCGCTGACGACCTTAATGCGTCGTTCCTTACGCTGCGGCTGTCGGAAAAGAACTATTTTCTGTACCACGACCGCAAGGCGCTCGGGGAGATACGGGAAAAGATCACGGACACGATGAACACGATCCGTATGGAGAAGAAGGACATCATCCCTGCCATCGGCGAAACGGACCTTAAAAAGCTCGAATCGCTCTTGAAGGCTTATTCTGATACGATCGAAGAAACACGGGGCAAACAACAACCGGATCAGGAGCTGGAGGTCCGGATACGGTCGGCGGGGAAGAAACTGAAAGAATATTCCGATTCCATAACTCGCTTCGAGCGAAAACGGGTGAGTGATATAATCCTGAACTCGAAGCGGATCCTGATCTTCTCGTTCTGGGCAATCCTGTTTTCCGCGTTGTTTATCGGGCACTTTATCTCCGAGAAGATCCTCCGGTCCTTGCGCGAGATCGAGAAGCTGGCAAAGTCCATTTCGAGCGGGAACTTCAACAAGATAGAAGGGTTCCGGTCCAACGACGAACTGGGCGCGGTCATCATTGCCATCAATTCCATGTCCGAGGAGCTGGGCCTTCGCGAAGAGGAGCTTATCCAGTCCAAGAAGCTCGCTTCGCTCGGGATCCTGACCGCTGGCGTCGCTCATGAGCTCACCAACCCGCTCAATAACATCTCCATGATAGCCCAGACCTATGCCGAGCTGTATGATAAGCTGAGCGAAGGAGACCGCATCGAGTTCATGGTCAAGGTAGATGCGGAGACCGAGCGGATACGGAAGATCGTGAAGAACCTGCTCGATTTTTCCAAACCCAAGGACGCGACGCCGAGCGAAGGCGACATCAATATCGTTATCCAGAAGACGCTTACGCTGGTGCAGAACATGATCGATGTGTCGAACATCGAGACCTCGATCCATTTGGCTGAGGGGCTTCCCCATGTGTTCGTGGACGAGCACCAGGTCCAGCAGGTCCTGGTGAACCTCGTGACCAATGCGGTGCAGGCCATGTCCACGGGCGGCAGGCTGGTCATTTCAACGAGGCTCGGGAAGGGCGGGGAATCAATAGAGATAGGCGTTGCCGATACGGGCAAGGGCGTCGCTCCCGAGTTCCTGCCGCATATTTTCGACCCCTTTTTCAGCACCAAAGGCGAGGGCGGCACCGGACTCGGGCTTTCGGTCAGTTACGGGATCATCAAGAACCATCATGGAGAGATACGGGTGGAGAGCAAGGTCGGCGTCGGCACGACGTTCACGATCGAGCTGCCGCACTATAAAAAAGAGGAGATGAACAATGAGTAATCACCGGATCATGGTCATTGACGATGAAAAGATCGTAGGCGACATGGCAAAGTTGTCGCTGGAGCAGGAAGGCTATGTGGTGGAGACGTTCCTCAACGCCGAGCCTGCGCTGAAACGGTTGCAGGAAGAGAAATTCGACGTCGTGGTTACGGATTACAAAATGAAGGGCATCGACGGCATGGAGGTGCTCCGGAACGTGAAGGAACTCTATCCCGCGACCCAGGTCATCATGATAACGGCCTTTGCCAATCTCGATGCTGCCATAGAAGCGCTCCGGCGGGACGTCCATGATTTTTTCCCCAAACCGGTCAAGATCAAGGAATTGAAGGCATCCATCAAGCGCGCTCTGGAGAAGCAGGTATAGAAGCATGAAGAGGATCGCCGTACATATACGGGCGTTCTTTCGCTCCCTCTTCGGGGGGCGGCGAAGCAGGCAGTCCTTCGAACAGGTCTTCGGGAACTTCAGGGAGGTCCTGGACCGGAACAACCGTTCGCTTGAGGTCATCACCGGCATGGGCGACACGCTGGGCGGAGATTATTTGTTCGATATCCAGTACGTGCGGAGGTCCTACGCCGAGTTGTACGCTGCAATGGGCGGGTCCCTCGAAAGCTTCACCCGCTTGACCGAGAACCGGTATCCCCAGCTCGCGGAGGTCCTTGGTGGCATCGACGAACGGATCAGGCATGGCATTGAGGAAACCTTCCCTGAATCAAAGGACCTGGTCGTGCCCTACGAACGGATCACGGGCGAAAGCCTGGGGGTGGTCGGCGGAAAGAACGCGAACCTGGCAGAACTCAGGAATGTCCTGAAGGTCGCGGTACCCGAAGCGTTCGCGATCACTACCGGGGCCTTTGACGCGTACATGCGTCATAACCATGTTTTTGACAAGATCGCTCTTCCTGCCGACAACGACCCGGTTTCCGAAGACATGCTCCGGGAACTCTACGAGACGGTGCTGCACGGGGACATGCCGCCTGCTCTCAGTCGCGCAATTGATCAGGCCGTGCACCGGCTCCGGTCGCGCTCTGCAGGAAGCAGCATCGCCGTTCGGAGCAGCGCAGGTGAGGAGGACGGCGAGTTCTCCTTCGCGGGCCAGTTCGATACGGTCCTGAACGTGCCGCTTGATCCCACCGAGATCGAGAAAGCATACCGGAAGGTGATCGCCAGCCTCTTCTCCGGCAAGTCGTCCCTCTACCAGGCACGGCTGGGCCTTCTGCTCAAAGACATGAAGATGGCTGTTGCGTGCGTGGCCATGGTGGACGCCGAAGCTAGCGGGGTCCTGTATACCCGCGATCCCGGCGGGGACGGTCACTCCATGGTCATCAGTTCGACCTGGGGCCTGGGCGCCGCCATCGTCGAAGGCCAGGCGGACGCCGATCTGTTCAGCGTGAGCCGCGAGGGCGATCACGTGCTGATCGGAACGCGGATCGGTTCCAAAAGCTCCATGGTCGTACCGGCCGCCGGCTATGGCGTGGCCACGATCGCCACGCCGGCCGAGAAGCAGAAACGGCCGAGCCTGCTTCCCGGACAGATCTCCGAGCTGGCCGCACTTGCGCTCAGGGTCGAAAAACATTTCAGGAGGCCGCAGGACATCGAGTGGGCCATAGATCGGAAGGGCGATGTCATGCTTCTGCAGACGAGGCCGCTCAGAACGATCGAGGACCGGTCGCCTGCCGCCATAGAGCAGGTTGATCCAGCCCGCCCGGTCATTGCAAAGGACCTGGGAGTGGCCGTGCAAAAAGGCGCTGCCGCAGGGAAGGTCTTTGTCCTCAGGAACGAACGCGAACTTGATTCCATCCCTCGGGGCGCCATACTGGTCGCTCGCCATGACTCCTCTCATTTCGTACGCGTCATGACCGAGGTGTCGGCCATCATCACCGATGCCGGAGCGCCGACGAGCCACATGGCGGCATTGTGCAGGGAGTTCCGGATCCCCACCGTGGTGAATGCGGGAACGGCCACGGAACTGCTCGCAACAGGACAGGAGATCACGGTCCTGGTGGAGGGCAAGGGAGCGACCTTCTATCCGGGACTGGACCAATTGCTGGTCGACCGTGCCATGCATGATGATGCCACCATGGAGGAGCTTTTCGAATTCCGCAAGAAGCGTTACCTGCTTCGCTCTATCGCTCCGCTGAACCTCATTGACCCGCTGCGGGACGAGTTCGCACCCCGGGCCTGCAAGACGATGCACGATGTCCTGCGGTTCATCCATGAAAAGTCCGTCTCGTCCCTGATCGAATATGCCGAACACCGCGTGCGCTCCGGCACGGTCAGGCTGGACCTGCCCATTCCTGCCGGGATCACGCTCATCGATATCGGCGGCGGTCTGGAAAATCCCGAACACGCCGGAAATGTACCGGCTGAGCAGGTCACCTCGGCGCCGCTCCGCGCCATCATAAGCGGCATGACCCATCCCGGGACCTGGCGCTCCGATGTTGTGCCGATGCAGGTCCAGGATTTCATGTCGAGCATGCTGCGTGTGCCGGACCTGATGTCGGACAGCCGTGGAGGGGCCGAAACGAACCTGGCGGTCATCTCCGGGGAATATGCGCACATCAGCCTCAAGTTCGGCTACCATTTCATCGTGCTCGATTGCTTCTGCAGCAGGAACGCCCGGAACAATCATATCTACTTCCGGTTCACCGGCGGAGCAACCGACATTTCAAAGCGGTCTCGTCGGCTTCAACTGATCGCGCTGATCCTGGAACACTACGGCTTTACCATGGGGACCAAAGGCGACCTGATCGTCGCCCGCCTTGCCAACATGGCGCAGGCAGAGATGCTGATCGTTTTGGATCAGGTAGGCAGGCTTATTTCCTTCACCCGGCAGCTGGATGCAGTGCTGAACGACGACCATGCGGTGAAGCACTATGCGCAGTTGTTCCTCGATGAGCATTATCAATACGCCGGGTATGCGAACACCGGCGCCAGAGTTCCTTAATTAACCGACTCGTTTACAGCGCGCTATAGTCCTCTGAAATGTGCCCCCCTGTCCTTCTCGTCACAAAAAGCCATACTATTTTACAATTATGTTTGGCCTATCACAAGTTTAATAGGCGCCGGAATCTACATCAGTGATTGCGCGAGGCTGTTGAATTATGTTACTGTGGCCATGTCGCTTGAAAGAACTATTGTACCTGAGGTCCTTTGAACTTACTGCTGAACAACCTGTGCATACCTATTGAGGAAGACGGGAGAGCTGCGTATAGAAAAGCGGCTGCGCGAAAACTGAAGGTTGCCGAATCATCCCTCCAGCTCGTCAAAATACTGAATAAGACGCTTGACGCCCGCGATCCGGAACAGTTCTACTACGAACTATCACTAGTGGTCCAAACCTCAGACAGCTTTGCGAACACGGAACACTTTCCGCTCTACGTCGAGGACCCGGCAAAAGAAATCAAGTCAACACAAAGGACGGAGAGGCCGGTCATTATCGGTTTTGGCCCGGCCGGCATGTTCGCGGCGCTTGAGCTTATTGCTTTTGGGCTCAAACCGATCATATTCGAACGCGGAAAAAAACTGGAAGAACGCTCGCTTGATGTGCAAAGATTCATGAAAGAAAAGGCGCTCGACCCGGAATCGAATATCCAGTTCGGCGAAGGCGGCGCGGGGGCGTATTCCGACGGAAAGCTGTTCTCCCGGAAGAGCAATACCGGATACATCAATAAGGTGCTGGATACGTTCATCAAGTTCGGCGCGCCTGAAGAGCTCGGGTATGTCAGCAAACCGCATCTCGGAACGGACGTGCTGTGCAGGATCGTGCGCAACATCCGAAACTATATTCTTGAGCACGGCGGTGAGCTCCATTATCAGTCAAAAATGACGGATATTCTTCTCTCCGACAATGCGGTCGTCGGCGTGGTCATTAACGGAGAAAAGGAATATCACTGTTCAAGCCTCTTTCTTGCCGTGGGGCATTCAGCGCGAGATACCTTTTCCCTGCTTCAGAGCAAGGGGGTTTTTCTTGAGCAGAAGCCGATCGCTGTCGGGGTGCGGGTGGAGCACCCGGTGGAACTCATTAACCAGATGCGCTATGGAGACAAATACAAGAACTTTCCCGGCCTCGGGGCCGCCACCTATTCACTGAATTATACTGATCGAAAAATACGGCGAGGTGTGTATACCTTCTGCATGTGTCCGGGCGGCGAGGTGATGAACGCTTCGTCAGAACAGGGCATGCTGGTTGTAAACGGCATGAGTTACTCCCGCAGGGCCTCGGCATTCTCCAATGCCGCCCTTGTCGTGACCTGCAAGGTCGAGGACTACTGCTCGGCCGGTCCCCTGGCCGGGGTTGAGTTTCAGAAGGACATCGAACGAAAGGCCTTCCATGCCGGAGGAGGGGATTGGTCTGTCCCTGCCCAAAACCTGATGGATTTTTTAAGCCGGAAGACATCAGCTCATTTGAATGTGAATTCCTGCGCCACGGGAACGGCTGCCGCCGATATGCATGACCTGTTTCCCGCGTTCATAAGCGAGGCCCTCGTGGCCGCCTTCAGGGCCTGGGAGAAGACCTATCCCTCATTTGTTTCCGCTTATGCTCTATTGATCGGCGCTGAAACAAGAACGTCTGCGCCGCTCAGGATCGCGCGCGGCGATCAGTTCGAGTCCGTGAATATAAAAAACCTGTATCCCATAGGCGAAGGCTCCGGCTACACCGGCGGCATAACGAGTTCGGCTGCTGATGCGATACGGGCGGTGGAAGCGGCGATGGCGGATCGCTGACAGCAGGGCACGATTAAGACGTGAATGCCAGCAAAGGTCCCGCGGATTCATCCACGAAGAGGTGATCCGGGATATCATTGTTGAGCATGAGTAGGTTTCTCACTCTTCAGGTCGGACGTCATCATTCCATTGCAGCATTGCTCTCCGAGTAGTTTTAAACCCCCCATTTTTTTATTGACAAAAATTGCCCATTGTCTTAAGTTAAACACCTGTTTTGAAATAAACGGAGGTTCGTAACGATGCGTAACATTTGGTTAATTATGGCTTTATTCTGTTTTGTTGTTCTTTTCGCTTCCCCTGTCATGGCCCAATTCCCGGTTATCAGCGCTGATGATGTCAGCGTGTGGATGCGCGGAAAGCAGAAGGTCGTGCTCATTGACTCGCGGCTGACCGAGGAATATCAACAGGCGCATCTTCCGGGCGCCATCAGCATCCCGGCGGAGCGCATGAAGCTGGAGGCGAAAAAGCTTCCCAAAGACAAGGCCACGCCGCTCATTTTTTATTGCCGCGGCGCGGGATGCTCTTTGAGCAGGACAGCTGCAACTGCCGCGATGGAGATGGGCTACACCTATCTTATGATCTATCAGGCGGGAATGCCTGACTGGCTGTTGCGCGGTAACCCGGTCCAAAAAGGCGACAAGCCGGGATTTCTCAAGTAATTCGCTGAAGAGGAGACTCGAACACGTGGCCATCAAGAGAGAAAAAGAGAACTATACGATCCAGTCTGTTTCGCATGCGCTGGACATCCTCGAGTCATTTACCAGGAACGAGGATGAACTCGGCGTGACCGGCCTGTCAAAAAAACTGGGCCTGCACAAGAACAACGTTTTCCGGCTGCTTGCCACGCTTGAGCACCGGGGCTATATCGAGCAGAACCATCTTACCGAGAACTACCGCCTCGGCCCGAAGACGCTCCAGCTTGGATCGATCTTCATCGAGCAGCGGGAATGCCGTCGGCAGGCACGTCCGATCCTCGAAAGCCTGATGGCGGCTTCGGGAGAGACGGCGGTGGTTGCGGTGCTGCGCGGCAATAAAGTGATCTATATGGACAGCGTTGAGACCGACCGGACGGTGCGGGCCGTGTCGCGCATCGGAGCCATGCTTCCGGCGTACTGCACGGCCGTGGGAAAGATCCAGCTTGCCCAGCTCGCGGCCGCGGATGTGGAGCGAATGTACCCGGAAAGCGAACTGCTTGTCGTCACGCCGAAGACCATCACCAGCCGCGCTGCCCTGGCCGCTGAACTGAAGAAATCGCTGGAGCGGGGATATGCGCTGGAGAACGAGGAAGCCGAATTGGAAGTGCGCAGCATCGCGGCCCCGATCCGCGATTATTCAAAGAAAGTCATTGCAGCCGTTGGCATTGTTGCGCCGGCGAGCCGGCTGACCGACGAGCGGGTCGAAAAGAGCAAGCTTGGCCCCTTGCTCATCGAGGCGGGCAATGCCATTTCCGCCAAGATGGGCTGCAGCGGCCCCATGGCGCGGAAGTAGCGCCTGCCGACCTCACGCCGGGCCAGTCCTTTGTTGACACTCTTGTTTCAGCTATGTTATTATCGGACGAATGATCAGGGAACAAAAATGGGACCGTCTCCGGGAACTGCTCCGGGAAATGAAGCTTGCCGTGCTCGCCTATTCCGGCGGCGTTGACAGTTCTCTGCTGCTTCGCGCCGCATCAGAGGTCATGGGACCGCAGTTGATCGCGGTCACCGCTGATTCCGACACCTACCCGCAGGGCGAATTGGCGGCGGCACAGGCCTTTGTCCGCAGCCTCGGCGTCACGCACCGCATCATCCCCACGCAGGAACTGGACAACGAACAGTTTCTGCAGAACCCTCCTGATCGCTGCTTTCATTGCAAGGCCGAGCTCTTCGAAAAACTCGCCGCCATCGCCTCGACCGAGGGGATCCCCTTTCTCCTGGACGGTTCGAACACCGACGACCTGAACGACGCCCGTCCCGGAAGGCGCGCCGCTGAAGCCTATTCCGTGCGGAGCCCGCTCGTGGAAGCGGGAATCAGCAAGGCCGATGTCCGCCGTCTCGCGAAGATACTGGGTCTTCCCCAGTGGGACAAACCGTCGCTTGCCTGCCTTTCCTCCCGCATTCCCTACGGCACCAGGATAACCCGGGACATCCTCGCCAGGGTCCAGCAGGCGGAGAACTTTCTGCACGGCCTCGGGTTCGGCCAGGTGCGCGTACGGCATCACGGCGATACGGCGCGCATCGAGCTCGAAAAAAACGATTTTTCAAGAATGCTTGAGTCTGATGTCTCAGGCCGCGTCGTGGCAACGCTCAAGGAGTTGGGATACATCTATGTGAGCCTCGACCTTGCCGGGTATAGGACAGGGAGCATGAATGAGAGTTTGGAGTCAGTGGTGAGTGAGGAGTTCGTAGTAAACCGCAAGAAAAGCTAAAAAAATCTTTGACACGGAAGTGGCTGATAATGGCTATGATAAAGGCGGATACGGCAAGGCCCTATCCGGGTTCTTCATAATTAAATCCGACGTGATCCGTGTCCAAAGGTTCTTTTTATTTATGTTTTAAAAGCCATGCAAAGAGAAAAGTACTATTATAGATCAGAGTCTCGAGGGGGAATATGAAGGTATTCATTGTTGGCGGAGGAGGAAGGGAACATGCGCTGGCCTGGAAGGTCTCGCAGAGCCTGCGGGTCAACAAGATATATGCGGCGCCGGGGAACGCGGGCATTTCGCAGCTTGCCGAATGCATGCCGATCAAGTCCGATGATATCGCCGGACTGCTGGCGTTTGCCAAGGCGAACAGGATCGACCTTACCATCGTCGGTCCCGAGGTGCCGCTTTCCATGGGTATTGTCGATGAGTTTGAAAAGGCGGGCCTGCGCATCTTTGGCCCGAGCAAAAAAGCCGCGGAGCTTGAGGCAAGCAAGACTTTTACCAAGGACCTTATGAAAAAATACGGGGTCCCCTCGTCGGAGTACGGTATTTTCACGGACCGCAAGGCTGCCGAGGCATATATCCGTGAAAAGGGAGCTCCTATTGTGGTGAAGGCAGACGGTCTGGCCGCGGGCAAAGGCGTGGTGGTTGCCGAAACCGTAGAGGAAGCGCTTGCCGCGCTCGATCTGATCATGTCCCAAAAGGCTTTTGGCGCAGCCGGCGACCGCGTGGTCATCGAGGAGTGTCTCAAGGGCGAGGAAGCCTCGTTCATGGCTTTTACGGACGGCAAGACCGTCGTGCCGATGGCCTCGTCGCAGGACCATAAACGCGTGTTCGATCTGGACAAAGGTCCGAACACGGGAGGCATGGGCGCTTATTCTCCGGCTCCCATCGTGACCCGTGCCATTGAGCGCCAGGTCATGGAAAAAGTGATGATCCCGACGGTACAGGCCATGGAAAAGGAAGGCCGTCTGTTCAAGGGTGTACTCTACGCCGGGCTCATGATCCATGAAGGCACGGCCAAAGTGCTCGAGTTCAACGCGCGTTTCGGCGATCCCGAGACGCAGCCGATCATGTCCCGGCTTGATACCGATCTGATCGATATTATCGAGGCCATCCTGGACAATAAACTTGCCAGTATTGAGATGCTTTGGAAGCCGGATTCAGCTGTTTGCGTGGTCATGGCTTCAGGCGGGTATCCCGGTGAATACGAGAAGGGCAGGGAGATCTCGGGCCTTGAAAAAGCTGCAACTCGTCCGCAGGTAACGGTCTTTCATTCCGGAACAACGAAAAAAAACGGCAAGGTCGTGACCGACGGAGGCAGGGTGCTTGGGGTCACGGGTCTGGGATCGAGCGTTGCCGCCGCCATTGATCATGCTTATGCCGCGGTGCGGGATATCACTTTTGATGGGGCGCATTATCGCAAAGATATCGGCGCGCGTGCGCTCGAGACTGGGAACTAAGGATGCACAAAGCCACCATCGCCGCGATCTCTCGTTTTCTGAACAGTACGCTGCGGGTCAGGTCAATCAAGGACGCTTCCGTGAACGGCCTGCAGGTGCGGTCGCGTAAGGCTGGGGAAATCAGGAAAGTCGGTTTTGCCGTAGACGGGTGCCTGTCTACCTTTGAGAAGGCAAAGAAGCTCGGTGTGGAACTGCTGGTGGTGCACCATGGCATTTCCTGGAGGCCGCGGAAGGACAGGGCTTTAGAGATGTCCCGTGCCGCATATCTCAGAAAGAACAATATAGCGCTCTATGCCGCGCATCTGCCGCTTGATCTGCACGAGGAGTACGGCAACAACATGCAGCTCTGTCGTTTGCTGGGTGTATGGGACCCGAAAAAATTCGGGAAGTATCACGGGATCAAAATCGGCTACGCAGGGAGCTTCAATCGGGTCGTCAGGCTGGACGCACTCGCGTCCGTACTGAACCGCGAACTGGACACGCAATGCCGCATATTTCCCTTCGGGAGCAGACACCTCCGTTCGATCGGGATCATCTCCGGCGGCGGAGGGAGCCTTCTGAAAGAAGCCTGCACCAGCGGCCTCGACTGCTTTCTGGTGGGAGAAATCGACCTGGCAGTGTACAATGCGGCGAAGGAATACGGCATGAACCTTATAGTGGCCGGCCATTATGCGACCGAGACCGTCGGAGTCAAGGCCTTGCTGCCTCTGATAAGAGAGTCCTTTGGCGTGGACACGATATTTGTTTCGGATAAAAAAGACATATAGCAGTTCAGTTTATCCACCTGAATCATTAACATTACGATACTGAATGAAAGGAGTTTTTATGGCCAAACCAGTAGTAGGTATTTTGATGGGGAGCGATTCCGATCTTCCGGTCATGCAGGAAGCGGCGGCCATGCTGCAGGAGTTCGGCATTGAATATGAGATTTCGATCGCTTCGGCGCACCGGACTCCCAAAAAAGTGATGGAGTACAGCCAGACCGCTGAAAAGCGCGGGATCAAGGTGATCATTGCCGGCGCCGGCTGGGCCGCGCATCTTGCCGGGGTCATTGCGTCGCACACGACGCTGCCGGTGATCGGGGTGCCGATCGATTCTTCGCCGCTCAAGGGACTTGATGCGCTTCTGGCCACGGCCCAGATGCCGGGCGGCGTGCCGGTGGCCACGATGTCCCTGGGAAAAGCGGGCGCGAAGAACGCGGGGATCTTTGCGGCGCAGATCATTGCCACGAGCGACATAAAGATCGCGAACCGGATCAAGGTCTTTAAAGTTGAGAT
The DNA here is from genome assembly GCA_043731355.1 of Nitrospirota bacterium. Lineage (GTDB taxonomy): Bacteria > Nitrospirota > UBA9217 > UBA9217 > UBA9217 > GWC2-56-14. The sequence continues at coordinate 17,787 of JAYTJE010000146.1, read as the reverse complement.
GGAGCGCGACGTGGAAGAGAAAGCGAAGCGGCTTATCGCCCTTTCAACCGTCAGGCCGGCGCAAAAAGAAACGAGAGAGCCGAAGGAACTGCGGGAACCGAAAGAACCACGAGAGCCAAGAGAACCCAAGGAACCAAAAGTGCTTGCAGCGCTCGATGTTGCTGAGACCGTGCCTGCGAAAAAGAAATCGCGTCGCCGGCGCTGGAAGAAAAAGACGGCCGGCACAACGCCGGGTCAGGAACCGGCTTCGTGAAGACCGACCTCGAGTGTCTGCCGTGCTTCTTCGGACAGATCACCCGGACCCTGGACCACGCCGGCATCAACGGCGACCGGGGGCGCGGCATTGCACGACGGGCCGGAGAGCTTGTCGCCAGCGCATCCCTTGATGAGGTTCCAGCGCGGACCTCGACGCTCATCCACCGGTTGCTGCGTGCCGAGAGCGGGGTGGACCCGTACCGTGAGGTCAAGTCAACGTACAACCGCATTGCCCTGGATCTGCTGCCGGAAATGACGAAGCTCGCCTCCGCCATGCATGACGGGCTCGAGGGCGGGGTACGGGCAGCCATTGCCGGGAACATCATCGACTTCGGCATGTATGACCACATTGACCTGCAGCGCTCCATTGAAGAATCTTTCCAGCTTGAGCTTTCACGCGATTCTTTTCACGCTTTTCGCCAGGCAGTAGAAACCGCGGGATCGATTCTCTATCTGTGCGACAATGCCGGTGAGATTGCTTTCGATCGGGTGCTGCTCCGGATCCTGCGGGAAATGAAAAAATCCGTGATCGTGGCGGTCAAGGGCTCGCCGGTCATTAATGACGCAACGCTTGAGGATGCGGTTGAATCAGGATTGACGGAGTACACTGAACTTATTGACAACGGCAGCGACGGCATCGGCACGCTGCTGGAACTCTGTTCTGAACGCTTTCGGGAAGTCTACCGATCAGCCGATATGATCATCAGCAAAGGCCAGGCAAATTACGAGACCCTGGAGCAGACGGGCGATTCTCGTTTGTTCTTTCTGTTTAAAGTGAAATGCCTGGTGGTTGCCCGCGCACTGGGCCGGGGAAATGGCGATATTGTGCTGATGCAGGGAGCTTAAATTTCGGATTTCGGATTGCGGATTTTTCTGTTCCCTTCCGTTATCCGCGGAAAATATGGATTATGGGAGCAGAGATAGTTACTCTTGATTCGATTCATCCTGAACAGGCGTTCGCGCGCTGCAAGAGCGTTATCGAAGCGGGTGGCGTGATCGCTTATCCCACGGATACGTTCTACGGTCTTGGCGCTGATCCGAGGAATTCCGCTGCCGTCAAAAGGCTCTTTGAGATCAAAGGCAGGCCGATGGGCCAGCCGATCCTGCTTCTGCTGCACGACCGGAGCGCTGTGCGGGAATGGGCCTCGGTGATCACGGCGGAGGCGGAAGCGCTGATGGATGCCTTCTGGCCCGGTCCGTTGACGCTGGTCTTTCCGGCGCTGCCGGACGTGCTTCCGGAACTGACGGGCGGGACGGGACGTATCGGCATCCGCGTGCCGGGCAACGCAGTGACGCGCGGCCTGCTGGCTGCTCTGGGCACGGCGCTCACCGGGACGAGCGCCAACCGGTCCGGAAGCCCGGACCCGAGGACGGCACAAGAGGTGGCCGGGAGGCTCGGCGATACTGTGGATAGTGTCCTCGACGCAGGCTGCACCGTGGGAGGGAAAGCGTCGTCCGTTGTCGAGGTCAGCGCCGCGGGACTGACGATGGTCCGTGAAGGCGCGGTTTCAGAACAAGAGCTCAAGGATGTCTGGCATAAATTTAAGAAAGCCTGAAAGGAATTTTCATGAAAAAGATATTCGTTCTCGACACCAACGTGTTGCTGCATGACCCAAAGTCGATCTTTGCTTTCGAGGACAACGATGTGGTGGTCCCCATTGTCGTGATCGAGGAGCTCGATAAATTCAAGAAGGGTGTTGACGAGATCGGCAGGAACGCGCGCCAGGTCTCCCGGATCCTTGACGAATACCGCCTCAAGGGGAAGCTCTCCCAGGGCGTCAAACTTGAGGGCGGCGGCAACCTGCGCGTGGAGCTGAACCACCAGTCGACCGAGAGCCTGCCGTCGGAACTCATCGCGATCAAGGCGGACAACCGCATCCTCGCCACGGCCCTGAACCTGAAGCATGATGACGGGCTGCCCGTGATTCTGGTGACCAAAGACACAAACCTTCGCATCAAGGCCGACGCGCTTGGTCTTATGGCGGAAGACTATGAATCGGACACCATCACGCTTGACGAACTCTATTCCGGCGAGACCGAACTGTTGGTGGGGCCGGGCGTGATCGAAGATTTTTATCTGAAAGGGGAATTCCAGCCCGTTGACCCGAAGCCCCTGCCGAACCAGTTTGTATTGTTGAAGAACAGCGCGAACGAATCGCAAACGGCGCTGACGCGGTACAGCAAACAGAAAAACGCGCTGGTCCCGATCACCACGGCAAAGCACGGGGTCTGGGGCATCATGCCGAAGAACAAGCAGCAGCAGTTTGCCCTCGACCTGCTGTTGAACGACGATATCCGCCTGGTGACGCTGGTCGGAAAAGCGGGCACCGGAAAAACGCTGCTTGCTCTTGCCGCGGGGCTTGAAAAGTCCATCGAGCTGCGGTCATTCCAGCGGCTGGTCGTATCGCGCCCCGTGTTTCCCCTGGGCAAGGACATCGGTTTTCTCCCCGGCGATATCGACGAGAAACTGCGGCCCTGGATGCAGCCCATACGCGATAACCTCGATTTCCTCGTGGGTTCCTCGGGCGGGCCCGGCCGGGTAAAAGGAAAAAAAGACCTGCAGAGCCTTTTTGATCTCGGCATGATCGAGGTGGAACCGCTCACGTACATCCGCGGCCGCAGCATGCCGAACCAGTACCTGATCGTCGACGAAGCCCAGAACCTGACGCCGCATGAGATCAAGACAATCATTACGCGCGCCGGCGAGGGGACCAAGGTCGTGTTGACCGGCGATCCCTACCAGATCGACAACCCCTACATCGATTCATCGAGCAACGGGCTTACCTATGTGGTCGATCGCTTCAAGGAGGAACCCATTGCCGGCCATATCACGCTGGTGAAGGGTGAGCGTTCCGATCTTGCGGAGCTGGCGGCAACGTTGTTGTAGCGGTCGCGAAACAACCGCGCGGTAAGTTTAAGGGCAAAAAAGCAAAAACTGAGCCATAAATGAACTACCTCGCAACAGACCAGACGAGGCATAAAAAACCACTACTCAAATAAGAATCATATCTCAGCAGAGCTGCGGGGAATGAGCGTGAACTATTTTTGCAAAATGTCGAGATAAAATAGTGAAAGTTTTTTATGAGCAAGAAATGAGGGGTCGATAATGTCGATAATGTTGAGAAAGCTGTGCGCATGTTCTCAGTTTTTTTACATCCGAAAGCGAGGGAGGCGCATCCGCACTATTGCTCCGAATGTGAAGTGTGTTTTTCCCAGCAGTGTTTCTCGTACCGCTATTTCTATTAGCACAGGCTTACTTTTTTTGCTGGTTTTTTTATTGTTTTTAAGACGCGAAGCATCTGCTACGTCTTTTTTAAATCCTGAAATAAATCTCGTTAGCGGAGTTACTGGTTACAATCTCAACTACAACTATGCATGGTTTTCGAGCGACTCGACGATGTATCTGGCGCGTAATTACGTCGATATCCAAAGACAGACTACAATGACATTTACGGAGACAGGTCAAAATAGTACACAGGCTCAGATTTGTGAAAATTTCACTTCCCATTGGGAAGAGTCCATCTATGACTGGTTGTGGCAGCAGCAACTGTGCATCTTTAGAGATACACTGTCTGGCACAAACAGTCTGCTTGAAACCTGCCGAAATGAGAACAAAGATGTTACTCTGTATGCTGGAACAGTAACCGGTGATATCGCATATCTCGATTGCGCAGCCTCTGGCGCGTCCGGCGCATGCAATGTATGTGGTTTAGATCCGCAATGGGCGCACGGTAATACACCGATTATTGCGGGTAACAGTTCAACAGCAGTATTACAACTTAATTGTCAAGGGGCTAATGCGCAAGGGGTTCTTAATGTCAAGACGTTTGTTACCATTGCAAATAAGAACAGGTCGCCTCGGATGAATGATGTTTCCCTAAATGGATACCTTCCAGCCACCCCTTGGTTATCAACATATAACGATCCGTATTGGTTCCTAACTGTACAGAAAGCAGTGGCATATATGAATTGGGCTATCCCAATTAATCAACAGTGTGGAAGCACTATTTCACTTACGCCGTCTGCCACAGGCTTCGCCGAAATTGATATCTACACAATAAACTTTGTGGCCACCGCTACACCCTGCGAACTCGGTGGCATCACTATTTCACCGTCCGAGGTCTGGCCGGCAAGAACCGAGGAAGGGCTTTCCACAACGGCAACGATAGGTATAAACCTGGTTAATCCAGCGCCCGCATCCGGGTGTGAAATAAGATTGAAAGTTGAACCTGTGGATGGGTCGGGCGGTCACCATCACGATGGCAGCAGAACTGCGCATACGGGTGCGGTTGAACCGAATACCGTGGTATTTGTTCCAGGTGAATCGATACGCGATGTAGTGTATAATGCCGGTGAGGTTGCAGGAACGGAAAGAATAATCGCCGAGGTGGTAGATAGCAACGGCTCTGTTACGTCAACACAATCGGTGTCGGTTGATGTGGCGGTGCCGGATTTGGTGCCCTTGGGCGGATTTATGTCCTTTCAGTTGGTTGGTTCCCTAGATGCACATCCGGCAAATCACTATGGGCTGATCTCAACGGTTACAGCGATAGGCAATGTTGCGGATCAGTACTATATTGAAACCGGCGCGTTGCTCGGGATAAATGATATGAGCCTTGTGTGGGGCGGGTTATTTGATATAGCTGGCAGTTGGAGCCCGCCGCATAGCTCTCATAGAAAGGGAACAAGCGTTGATATAGATAGGCATGCATATATGAACGGAACATATGTCGTTGTAGATAGAGCGCGTCTGAATAAGATTACACTATTACACGACGGAGTGCCTGTAGTTGAAGCGACGATTCACTATGAATTTTGATAAACAGATTACCAGAGGAGGCAAAAATGAATAACATCAGAATCAATAAAAATCATTACTGGATTTCCGCATTGTTTATCTTCATTATTACTATGGCAATGAGCGCACAGAAAGTCTACGGGACAGAGCCGCCTTACTTAACTGACATCGTGATGAATGCAACGATAAATTTTAACGGCCAAACAGGGATTTACAGTTATCAGTATTCGGTAAAAAATTCGGAACAGAGTACAGGTAATTTGATTGGATTGAATATAGATATTTCTTGTCCGGCAGGTGCTGCTGCTTTGAAAAAGGACGGGCTATTTATTCCTTACGGCAAAGGATCGCGCTCCTTTGATCAGAGTTTTCCGCCGAATGCAAAAGTTACAATGATACCAGTTGGTATGGAAAGGCCCATAAACTGGATTGCCCTGCTATCTGTATTTGGCACGGCTAGCTGGGCAGGTGGGGATTATGTCCAACTTAAACCCGGGCAATCGCTGGATGGTTTTGGAATTACCAGTTATGGACTGCCAGGGATAAGAGAATTTAAGGCTGACCCGGTCCTGGATGTTGAAGCTGATTATTATCCAACATGGGAAAGTGTAGAAGGTGCCCCCGATGTATCTACTGCTATAAGAGCAAAAATCAAAGAACTTATAGAAAAAGTTTCTTTTACTGGTAAGACTGTCGGTCCGACAGCGCCCCCGGCCACTTTTAACGCAATCTCATTTCTTGATTACATAATAAATATGAAACATCAAGCCGCTTCTCTTGGCTGGATCGACAATTCTGGCATCGTAATCAGCCTTGATGTAAAGCTGGATAACGCGAAGAAAAAGTTGACTCAAGGCGATAATACCACGGTAAAGAATATTTTAGGGGCTTTAATAAACGAAGTTGAAGCGCAAGCAGGTAAGCATCTAACTTCTGAAGCATACGCTTTGTTGAAATATAATGCTGCATATTTAATTAACAATTTGACGAAGTGAGAGAGGAGCATTCATCGTTTACGTTTAGTGAATCGACATCAGGAATTACAAATGCGAAGCAAATATCTTTGCTGGATGTTCATGCTCATATTTTTGACCCTGACGGCAGCAAGTTTCCAAAATGTCTACGCTACAGAACCACCCTATTTAAGCAATAATAGTACAGTGAAGAATATTTTGAATGCTTTCATAAACGATGTAGAAGCGCAAGCCGGTAAACACCTCACTTCCGAGGCATACGCTTTGTTAAAATTTAATCTCTGCGGGTAAATTCCCCGCAGCTTGCTGCGCTTCTCTTTTACTGCTGGCTGTTGATACCCCGTCAGCTTGCTGCGGGGTAGTTCATTGCAGCGTACCTTATCGATAATTTGGCGATATGACGAAACACAAAGAATCACAATGCGAGACAAAAATCATTGTTGGATGCCCATACTCGTTTTTTGGCCCTGATAATAACAAACGTTCAAAACGTCTATGCAACAGAACCGCTTTATTTAACGGATGTTGCAATTCCGCGAGGTGCAAGCTGGCAAGCATCTAACTTCCGAGGCGTATGTGCTGTTGCAATTTAATGCGCTCTATCTTATTAACAATTTGTCGAAGTGAGTGAAAATAAATTTTTTTGCGTATAATGCCGACACGTAGTTATAAATCAAATTTAATGCAAAGTGGATAGGGGCGAACCTACTATCTTTGCACATCTTTTTTGTTTAAACTGTGCTTTGTTGTTGACGATGTGCCCACCATAAAGGAGAAACGAATGGCTAAAAACACATGCGCAACCCCGGGATTTGAAAAACTGCTCGTAGCAACTGACGGCTCCCTGTACAGCAAGGCTGCGGTGCAGGAGGCGATCATGTTCGCCCGCGCCTGTTCAAGCATCCTGTATGTTCTGCTGGTAATCGAGATCAACGCGGAGATCGAGCTCTGGGACGCCCAGTCCGCGGACAAACTTGAAAAGGAAATGAGGAAGTATCTCGCGGGGATAAAGACGGCTGCCGCCAAACAGGGGGTTGTGTGCGAGACCCTCCTCCATCTTGGCGATGAGCCCTATAAAGATATTGTTTCTGAAGCCGCCAAACGAAAAGTCAAAGCGATCATTATGGGAAGCCACGGACGCACCGGTCTTACGCGGCTCATGATGGGCAGTGTTGTTTCGCGGGTCATCGGGCATGCACCCTGCAAGGTGCTGGTGGTCCCGGCAAAGATAAAAAAATAGCCGAGCAATTGAACGCACGGTTCCGATTTCCTGCTGGAAATATCTCCGAAGAGTGTGGTAGTATGCCCCGCTATGGCGAAAATTATTGAAAAACGGCTCATCCGCAAGCCCGATGTTTTTTATTATAAGATCGCGGCTCCGCTGATCTCGAAGAAAGCCTTGCCGGGCCAGTTCGTCATCATCCGCCTCCACGATAAGGGCGAGCGGATCCCGCTCTCGCTTGCCGATATCGATCCCGAAGCGGGGACGATCAGCCTGATCGTGATGGCGATCGGGAAGACCACGCATGAGTTCTCCACGTTCAATGCCGGAGATGACATCCTCGACCTGTGCGGTCCCCTCGGCCAGCCCACCCATGTGGAAAAGGTGGGCAGGGTGGTGCTGGTGGGCGGCGGCTTTGGCGCAGCACCGCTCTATCCCATAGCCGGCGCGTTCAAGGCCGCCGGGAACACGGTCACGGTGGTGATGGGAGCGCGCAGCAGCGAACTCCTCATCTACGAACAGGAAATGCGGCGGGTTGCGGACCGGGTGGTCATTACCACTGACGACGGAAGCAAAGGGACGAAGGGCGTGGTGACCGCCGCGCTGGTGCAGGAACTGGAACAGCATGGCGCGGGCCTGGTCGTCTGCGTCGGCCCGGCAATCATGATGAAATTCGTTGCAGAGGCCACGAGGCCCTTTAAGGTCCCGACCGTCGTCAGTTTGAACCCGATCATGGTCGATGGCACCGGCATGTGCGGCGGGTGCCGGGTGATCGTCGGAGGCGATACCAAGTTCGCCTGCGTGGACGGGCCGGAGTTCGACGGACACCTGGTGGACTGGGACTCGTTGATGCAGCGCCAGAAGGGGTACCACCGGGAAGAGCGGGAATCCTTCGAGGCCTGGAAGGACCGGCACCAGCGCATGCTTGACAAGGATCATCAGCCTCTCTGTGAATAAGAACGGCGAATTCATGACTGACTTTCCGGTGACCAAACCCACAGCGGCAAAAAAAATATCGCCTCACAAAACCCCCATTTCGGAGCAGGACCCAAAAACTCGACGGTCCAACTTCGGAGAGGTTTCTCTGGGATACACTCCTGAACAGGCAAAACGGGAGGCCGGACGCTGCCTGAACTGCGCCAAGCCGGCCTGTATTTCCGGATGCCCCGTGGGTGTGCCGATCCCGCGCTTCATTCAGGCGCTCAGCCGCGGCGCTACCAGAGAGGCCCTTGATTGCATCAAGGAAGCGAACGTGCTGCCCGCGGTCTGCGGCCGTGTCTGCCCGCAGGAAAATCAGTGCGAGCTGCGCTGCGCCCTGGGTAAAAAGTTCGAGCCCGTGGCCATCGGCAGGCTGGAGCGGTTCGCCGCTGACTGGGTCAGGCAGAGCGGTCTTACCGAAGTTCCGAAGATCGCTCCTTCGACCGGAAGGCGGGTGGCTATCGTGGGAAGCGGTCCGGCCGGACTGGCCTGCGCTTTTGAACTTGCCAAGGCGGGCCACGCCGTCACCATCCATGAGGCCTTCCATGAAGCGGGCGGAGTGCTCCTGTACGGCATCCCCGAGTTTCGGCTGCCGAAACGGATCGTTGCCGCGGAGATCGACGTTCTCAGGAAGATGGGAGTGCGGATCGTGGTGAATACCGTGATCGGCAAGCTCATCTCCATCGAAGAACTGCTGACGGAGTTCGACGCCTGTTTTGTCGCCACCGGCGCAGGGACGCCGAAGTTCATGAGCATTGAAGGAGAGAGCCTCAATGGTGTCTATTCCGCAAACGAATTCCTTACGCGCATCAATTTCATGCGCTCCCACTCCTTTCCCGAGTACGACACCCCCATCAGAAAGGGCCAGCGCATCGCTGTTGTCGGCGGCGGCAATGTGGCCATGGATTCCGTGCGCACGGCGCTCCGTCTGGGCGCCGGTGAGGGCATCATTATCTACCGCCGGTCCGAGGAAGAATTGCCGGCCCGGCGCGAAGAGGTCCATCATGCACGGGAGGAAGGGGTGCGTTTCGAGTTCCTGGCCGACCTTGTCCGCATCATAGGCAGGGACGGATCTGTTTCCGAGATCGAATGTGTCAAAATGGATTTGGGGAAACCGGATGAGCGCGGACGCAGAAAACCGGTCGCGATCAAGGGCTCCGAGTTCCGCATTCCCGTGGACATGGTCATCATGTCCATTGGGACCAATCCCAATCCCCTGGTACCGCAGAGCACGAGGGATCTGGCGCTTACGGTCTGGGGCTATATCGTTGCCGACGACAAGACCGGCGAAACGAGCCGTCCAGGATTGTATGCGGGCGGCGATATTGTGACGGGTTCGGCAACGGTCATCTCCGCCATGGGGGCAGGCAGACGCGCCGCCGGGGCCATCCATACCTACGTTATGCGTAAACTGCAAACCGCTTGACAGCATATAAGCGTTATGTTAGGTTACACGAACCTTTTTCTTATCGCAGGAGGTAGCATTGGAACGACAAAAAGGAATTGTTGAAATTGTTGCGGAGAAGGTCTGGAAGTTTTTCTCGTCCGTGAAGCTTGCCGTCATCCTGCTCATCATTCTTGCCATTGTGTCCGTCATCGGCACGGTGATCCAGCAGAACGAGTCTCCTGAAAAGTATCTGCAGGAATACAGCCAGGCCACGGTCCAGATCTTCGAAGTGCTCGGCTTCTTCGACATGTATCACACGTGGTGGTTCGTGGTCCTTCTGTTCCTGCTCACGGCAAACCTGACGGTCTGCACGCTCGAACGGTTTCCCCATACCTTAAAGATCATGACCGCGCCGCTCAAGCCCCTCGATGACGAGGGCCTCAAGGTGCTGCGGCTCAAGAAGGAACTCACGCTGAAGAGCGGGACGGAAAAGGCCGAGGAGCGCGTTCTTCAGGTATTTAAAAAACACGGGTACCGGCCGCTCGAGACGCGGAGCGCAGGGCTCTTCCAGCTGGCTGCGCAGAAGGGCGTCTACAGCAGGCTCGGTGTCTATGTCACGCACTTGAGCATTATCCTCATTTTTGTCGGCGCCTTGACCGGCGCCTTCTTCGGGTTTAAGGCGTTCCTGAATCTTCCCGAGGGGCAGGCTTCCGACAGGGTCTATCTCAGGAACGAGCCCATGTGGGACCAGCTCATGGCGATGCTCGGCGTCGCGAAAAGCCCCGTGATCTACAGCCCTGATGGCGGGGTGCCCGCCATGCCACTGGGGTACTATGTGCAGTGCGACAACTTTGATGTGGATTACTATCAGGGCGCCCAGGGCCCCACCGGTATGCCCTCGGAATACCACAGCACACTCAGCGTTTTCAACTTAGACAGAGAAAAGGTCCTTGATAAACGCATCCGGGTGAACGACCCGCTGAGCTACCGGGGCATCACCTTTTACCAGTCCAGCTACGGACCCATGCCCGAGGCTCCCGGCACGGTCCAATTGAACATCCGGCCCAAGAACAGCACGGAAGCGGGAGTGAATGTCGACATCGGAGCCGGTCAGGCCGTGTATGTGCCGTCCATTAAAAGGTCCATTAAGGCGCTCAGCTTCGCCCCCTTTGGCATGAGAAATCCCGCCACGGGCGAAGTACAGTTTTTCCGCAGCGAGAACGAAGGGTACATCAATCCAACGGTGGAACTTGAGGTCATGAACAACAACCGGACGGTCTACAAAACCTATGTCATGAAATCAGACAAGGGCGCGCCGTATATGCCCGAGGACTATATCATCAGCTACGTCCACTATTTCGGCACGCGGTACACGGGGCTGCAGGTCACCAAGGATCCCGGCGTCTGGGTCGTGTATACGGGATTCATCATGCTGTGCATCGGGCCGCTCATCGCTTTCTTTGGCTCGCACCGGAAGCTCTGGGTGCGCGTTCAGGACCGCAAGGGACAGGCTGTCGTGACCATAGCCGGTTCGGCAAACAGGAACCATCTTGGGTTTGAACGGGTGTTTAACCGGATCGTTGAAGAAATCTCAAAGTAACCTCGGAGGGATAGATGGATAGCTCCTTACTCTTTACTATTGCAACGCTTGCATATCTTGTGGCGATGGTGCTCTATATCAGTTTCCTTGCTTTCAAAAAGGACGGCATCGGCCTGACGGCGACCGTTGTAACCGCCGCCGGTTTCATCGTGCAGACCATCGCTCTGTTCGGCCGGTGGTGGGAATCTTACCAGATGGGCCCGGATATCGGCAGGGTCCCGCTTTCCAATTTGTATGAATCGCTGGTATTCTTCACCTGGAGCACGGTCCTGATCTATCTTATAGTGGAATACAAGTATAAGGCACGGGCCTTCGGGGCTTTCGTTATGCCGGTCGCGTTCCTGGCGCTTGCTTTTATCAATGTGGCGGGCATCAGCAGCGATATTACCCCGCTGGTCCCGGCGCTCAAAAGCAACTGGCTTTTTTATCATGTGCTGATCAGTTTCCTCGGCTATGCCGCGTTCGGCGTCGCTTTTGCCATCAGTATGGTTTACTTGCTGATGAATACCGATGAACGAGGCAAGACGATCAACGTGTTCTACGGCATCGGGGTCCTGGTCCTTCTGAGCGCGACCGGGTATTTTCTGACGGGCCTGAGCGCACAGTGGAAAACAGCGTTCTGGCTTGGTCTTGGCGCGCTGGTCCTTGCGTGGTTCCTCTATCTCATCGTGAATGGCGCGAATAACAGGCCGCAAGTGTTCCTGTTCTGGGCAGCCTGTGTGACCCTGGCGGTGGTATTGCTGCTCGCCATGGGCATTGATTTTGTATATCTGAAAATTTTCGAGAACATGGCCTCTGGCGAGTCCTTCAAAAAACATCTGTTCGAAGGCACTTTTGTCAGTCATACGATGCCGGTCGTGGTCCTGAGCTGGGCTGTTACGGCAGGTCTTTTCTGGTTTATCTGGTCTCACGGGATGAAGCTCAAGACCTTGCTGATAGCATATATGCCGAGCCTGGACCTGCTCGATGATGTGACCTACCGCATGATCGCCATCGGTTGGCCGCTGTTGACCGCGGGCATCATCACCGGTGCGGTCTGGGCGAACAGCGCCTGGGGCACCTACTGGAGCTGGGACCCGAAAGAGACCTGGTCGCTCATCACCTGGTTTGTCTATGCGATCTATCTGCATGCCCGGTATGTGCGCGGCTGGAAGGGGACGCAGATGGCCGTGATCTCGGCGGTCGGATTCCTCGCCGTGATCTTCACCTACCTCGGCGTAAACCTCGTGCTCTCGGGGCTGCATTCCTATGGAGGCCTTGGGGAATAACCTCGCACTACCTGTCACCCGGTAAATATTCTGGCTGTTGTTCGCAGCGTGATTGCTGTGGACAACGGCCTTTTTGTTTGCTTCATCTTGACAGGCTTCACAAAACTGTATATATTAAACATATACACAAGGTGGCGTAATGCATAGGTTCCAAGCGGTTGAAGGCTTTGACTGGGACCAGGGAAACATTTCGAAAAACTGGGAAAAACACAAGGTCACGCCTTCCCAATGTGAAGAGCTGTTTTTTAACAGGCCGCTCGTCGTGCAAGCGGTTGAGCGGCATTCAGGAAGTGAAGACCGTTACTTCGCTTTGGGTAAAACGGACGCGGACCGCTGTTTTTTTATTGTGTTTACCCTGCGGGAGGAAAAGATACGTGTTATCTCGGCCCGCGATATGAGCAGACAAGAAAGGAAGGTGTACCATGAAAAAGAACACGCTGAAGCAGATGCCGAAATTTAAGAATGAAAAGGCAGAGGCCTCGTTCTGGTCTTCGCATGATTCAACCGGCTACATTGATTATTCGAAGGCGAAGCGGGCGGCGTTTCCCAATCTCAAGCCGACTACCCGGACAATATCCATCCGGCTCCCCGAGCCCCTTATCGAGCACATAAAACAGCTGGCCAACAAGCGCGATGTGCCCTATCAATCGCTGATCAAGATATTCCTGGCGGAAAAGGTCATGGGGAAAATGTAGCGCAGAGATGCAAAGTCGTGATTATCACTTGTACTGGGGCGCACTTTGAATTGCTGATCTGCTTGAACGCTTTGTCCGGAACCGCGAGGTGTACAAGTCCGGGCAGTCCTGCCGGGGCTTTTTCTCCCGACCTGAACGGGTAGGTTTCGAAGAGCGGGTACCTTACCGTGTGAGCGTAATATCAACGCGCTTATCAATGGAGTAGATCGGGTATATTTTGAAGTCCTTTACCCAGGGCTGGATGACGAAATAATCCGCACGGTGCCACATGAAAACCCAGGGTGCGTTCTGAACGATGCGGTCTTCCGCCTCCTGATAAAGCCGGTACCGTTTTGTTTCTTCGGTCGTTCGCTGGGCGGTCTCAATGATACGGTCGAGGTCCTTATCGATGAGGCGCGTCCGGTTTCCTGATGGCCCGACACTTGACGAGTGAAAGAGTGGAAAAAGAAAGTTTTCGGGGTCAGGATAGTCGGCCCACCAGGAAAGCCAGAAGGCGTCCGGTTCTCCCTTGTTCACGGCATGTTTGAACGCACTCCAGTCAAGCTGGGTGATCTCCGCTTTAAGCCCCGCCGCCGCAAGGTAGCTCTGTATCACTCCCACGATGTCCAGCACTTCAGGGTCCGCTGAAATATAGATCTTGATCACCGCTCCCGTTGCGCCTGCCTGGCTGATGAGCGCTTTTGCTTTTCCCGGATCGTAGGAGTAACCCCTGGCGGAGGGCGCGGTACTGTTTTTCCAAAGCCCCGGTGGAACAGGTCCGGCTGCGAGCACCCCGCGTTTTTCAAAAACCGTGTTCAGGATATGTTCGCGGTCAATGGCCATATTCATTGCCCGGCGGACCCGCGGATCGTTGAAAGGCGGCCGGGTGCAGTTCAGCCCGAGGTAGTAGCTGTTCAAACCGGGTATGCCGAAAACAAGGTCCCTCCAGGCCGGGTCGGTTGTAAAATGGCGATACTCCGCCGAGGGGACCAGGAGCACGTCGAGTCTTCCGGTTTCGAACTCAAGCACTGCGGTGAGGTCTTCCGGGATCACGCGGTAAACAATACCCTTCAGCTTCGATCTTCCCTCGAAATAGTTTTCACGGGATTCAAGGACAAGGTCCTGACCATGCTTCCATTCGCTGAGGACAAAGGGGCCCGTGCCCTGCGGGTGCGTGCCGAAGTCCTGGCCCAGGCGTTCAACTTCTTCGCGCGGCACCACATAGGCCGTCACCATGGAGAGCAGCGATAGAAAGGGGCCAAAGGGCCTTTTCAGTCTGAGTACCAGCGTATGGTCGTTGACAACGCGGATCCCCGAGACCTTTGCTGATTTCCCCGAGATATAATCGTCGGCGCCCTCGATCTTGTCGAGTACCCAGGTAAGCGGCGCTTTTGTCGCCGGGGTGAGCACACGTTCAAAGGAGTAGCGAACGTCATCGGCATTGACCGTTCTCCCGTTGCTGAAGCGCACATTGTTTCTGAGAAGGAAGGTGTAGGTCCGCTGGTCAGCGGAGAGGCTCCAGGAACGGGCGATATCCGGAACGAGCTTGAGGTCCTCGTCAAAGCGGACGAGGCCGTTGTAGAGTTTTGCCGCGATGCCGCCGCCCTGGACATCGGTAATAAGCGCCGGATCGAGCGTGGTGGGATTCGAGTTCAGGCGAAGATAGAGATGGTTGGGGAGTCTGTTCTCATCACGAGCATGACAGCCGGTGCTGCAAACAACAGGGAGAAGAGAAAAAAGGAGCAGAGCGAACAGTGAGAACACGTCAGTTCGTGCAAACTGATTATTTGGCGGCGTTAACAAGCGCTTTAAATAATTTTTTGGTGAAACGGTCATGGTTCGTCTTTTCCGGGTGCCACTGCACGGCAATGAAAAAGTTCTTGCCGCGGGACTCCAATGCTTCGACCACACCGTCATGAGCGATGGCGGACAGCTTGAGGCTCCTGCCCGGGTTTTTCACGCTCTGGTGGTGAGAACTCCTGACGCGTATGGTGTCTGCGCCTATGATGCCGTACAACCGGGTGCCCTCGATGATGTCCGTTGGGTGGAAGACCTTTGCTCCGCTTTTCGCGGGTCCATGCGTTTGCGCTTTCGGGACCTGCAGAGGCAGGTCCTGGTAGAGGGTCCCGCCAAGTGCTACATTGATGAGTTGGGCGCCGTGACAGATGGCGAGCACGGGTTTTTTAGCCGCGGCAGCGGCGGTGAACAGCTGGATCTCAAACCGCGTGCGCTCATCAGGTGAGAAGGTCATGCGTGCGGCAGGCAGCGGTTTCTCTTTATAGAATCGCGGGTTAATATCGTCGCCCCCGGTAAATACGAAACCGTCCAGGCGTTTAATGAATTCGGGTATCGCTGATTCAATCGCCATGATCGGTACAGGAATTCCGCCGGCCTGCAGCACCGCTTTGGCGTAATCCTGATCGAGGCTGTTCAGATTCCTTGCTGGCTGAACCTCGAGATTCATGGTGATGCCGATGAGCGGTTTCATGGGCTGACCTCCGAAAAGTGTTATGACATGCAGCTTATGTATAGCACACTTTTTCAGGAATGTCACTTAAACTGCATTATTTTCAATGACTTATGTAAAATTTCAGTTAGCTATTACCTGCTCTCATAATTTTAATCATATTTCGGAGCGCTTGCGGCCGCAAAAAGGGCTCGTTATCGTATCAGCATTTCAAGAACGGCTTTCTGCGTATGCAGCCGGTTCTCAGCTTCATCGAACACGACTGACTGCGGCCCGTCGATCACGTCAGCGGCGATCTCTTCTCCCCGGTGCGCCGGCAGGCAGTGCATCACCATGGCTTCCGGTGATGCGGCCCTCAGCAGTTTCCCGTCGATCTGGTAGCCCTGGAACGCCTTGACCCGCTTTGCATGCTCCGCTTCCTGACCCATGCTTGCCCAGACATCAGTGTAAAGAACATCGGCTTTTATGACAGCCTGGCAGGGATCGCTTGTTGTTTCAATGCTTGAACCGGTCTCCCTCGCCGCAACCCGTGCCTCGGCGAGTATCCTGGGGTTCATTTCATATCCCTGCGGACAAGCTATGGAAAAATGCATGCCCGTCTTGACACACGCCTCGAGAAGCGAGTTCGCGACATTGTTCCCGTCGCCGATATACGCGAGTTTTAGCCCTTTGAGGCCGCCTTTTTTTTCCTGGATCGTGAAGAGGTCGGCTAATGCCTGGCAGGGGTGGTGCAGGTCGGTGAGTCCGTTGATCACCGGAATGGTGGCATGGAGCGCCAGCTCTTCGACCATTTCCTGGGCAAAGGTGCGGATCATGATGCCGTCGAGATAGCGCGAAAGCACCCGCGCCGTGTCCGCCACGGGTTCGCCGCGGCCGAGTTGCAGATCGTCCGATGACAGGAACAGGGCCTGCCCCCCGAGCTGATACATCCCGACTTCGAAGGACACCCGCGTTCTGGTTGAGGACTTTTCAAAGATCATGCCGAGTGATCTGTTGGCAAGGGGTTGATGCACGATACCCTGTTGCTGCATCTGTTTGAGCACTACCGCGCGGTCGATGATGGCCTTCACGTCAGCCGGTGTCAGCTTCGATAGGGTAAGCAGGTCTTTCGTCATAGGTTCTCCAATTCACTTTCCGGCCGGGTGTCGCTCAGCGTTTGAGGCGCTGCTTTCTCCCGGAGGCTTAAAAAAAATAAGAGGCGGCCCATACCGCAGCCGCCTTGAAAAAAAAGTGTTACACCGCTGTCAGCGCTTTGAGAATAGTGCTGCGAGGGCATCGATCAGCTGATCGATCTCTTCCGTGGACACGATGAGCGGCGGCATGAAGCGCAGTACATTGTCCATGGTGCAGTTGATCAAAAAACCTTCTTTGAGACAGGCGGTAACCATCTCCTTGCACGCGAAATCGAGCTCCATGCCTATCAAGAGGCCCTTGCCGCGCACTTCTTTGATAAAGCCGAATCGTTTTTTCAGGTCTTCCAGCCCCTGCAAAAAGTGCTGACCGTTCTGCTCAACGGCCGGAAGCAGGATATTGTCCTCAAGAAGCACGTCGAGCGAAGCGATCGCCGCGGCACAAGCAAGGGGATTGCCTCCGAAGGTAGAGCCGTGCGATCCCGGCGTGAAGGCCTGAGCGGCCTTATCCGTGGCCAGGAGCGCGCCGATGGCCATGCCCCCGCCGAGCCCTTTGGCGAGCGCGGCGACATCGGGCGCGACACCGGTGTGTTCGTAGGCGAAGAGCTTCCCGGTCCGGCCCATGCCGGTTTGTACTTCGTCGAGCATGAGCAGCAGGTTGTGCCGGTCGCAGATATCGCGCAGCGCTTTAAGATAGCCGGCCGCCGGCACGTTGACGCCGCCCTCGCCCTGGATCGGTTCTACCAGGATGGCGCAGGTATGCTCATTGACCGCCCGTTCAACAGCCTCGACGTCATTATACGGCACATATCTGAAGCCATCTACGAGCGGTTCAAATGTTTTGTGGAATTTCTCCTGGGCCGTAGCGGCAAGGGCACCCATGGTGCGGCCGTGGAACGATCCCCGCATGGTGATGATCTCGAAACGGTTCAGGCGCAGCACCTCGCGGCTGTAGCGCCGCGCCAGTTTTATGGCAGCTTCGACCGCTTCCGTTCCCGAGTTGCAGAAAAAGACCTTGTCGCCGAAAGAGTTCT
>JAYTJE010000145.1:0-32475 GCA_043731355.1 Nitrospirota bacterium | reverse complement strand
TTCATGGAAGAAAAGATCGACGAAGAGGACTATAAGGAGTTCGCGTCAAAGCTGATCACGATCGTGCCACAATTCCTTGAAACGGGTAATTTCGAGCTGCTCTGGGACATTTCAGAAACGCTGCGACGGCACAGCACGGACAAACCGGTCAAGGGCATCCGCGAGAGCGCCAGTGAGGCCCGGAAAATATTCCTGGACGCGGACTTCCGGGCAAAGGCGTTGAGCGCCTTTGAGCTTTGGATGCGGGACAAGGGTCCCGAAGCGGCCGGCCTGATCCTGACCCTCGGTCCCGAGACCGTCCCGGGGCTTGTGGATATTTTCAGCAAAGATGAAGCTCCCGGCGGAAGGCGGGTCGTGTTCAATTTGCTCTGCCAGTTCGGGGACAAAGCCGTGCAGGAAGCGCATAAGCGGCTGCGCGATCCCCGGCCGTATTTTATCAGAAACCTGCTTATGCTTATTCGGCGCGTGGGAACGCCTTCCTCGATTCCGCAGGTGAAACAACTGCTCAAGCACAAGGACCCGACGGTCCGCATGGAAGCGCTGAGCACGCTGCTGAAGTTCAAGGACCCTGGCGCGAACAAGCTGCTGCGCGAAGCGCTCCGCGCGGAGGACCCCGATGTGGCTTCTCAGGCTGTCGTGTTGGCAGGTCAGTATCGGGTGCGGGAGGTTGTCCCGGATATTCTTGCGCGGATCAAGCGGGTCATTCTTTTTGAGGCCGACTATACCGTGAACGAGGAGATCATCAGGGCGCTGGGCGAGCTCGGCGATGTCCGCGCTGTCACTGACTTGACTAAGCTGGCCCGTTCAGGATGGACGCTCTATCCGAAACGGCAGATGAAAATGAAGGAAATCCTGTTCGAATCGCTCGGACGGTATCCCCGGGAAGCGATCGCGGACCTGGTCCGGTCCGGGGAGCAATTGAACAGCGAAGCGATCAGGCGGTCCTGCAAAAAACTGATGGAGCGGAAGTGATGCGCCAAAAGCTCCCGCTGATGCGCGCAGTTCGCCGAACGAGGTAAGGATGCCCTATGGCTGAAGGTGACCTTCATGACGGACTGGCCCGCGTAGTTGCCCAGTTGACCGCGGCAATTACGAATGCGAGTCTCTATTCACCGACCCACCCCCAGGTTGCCCAGCATCGGGACCGTGCCTATGCCCTGCTGGCCGAGCTGTTCCATGACCGGCCCGAGGTGACCATCATTCTGGTCGGCAGCGATCTCGTGGCCGCGAATCGGACCTTTCCCGCAAGTTCCTATGTAGAAAATTTCGTCCGGTTTATGAAAAAAAAAGGCGTGGAGCGTCTGACGTTTACCGCCTCCCTGACAAAAGACGAATTGCAGGACCTGGTCAGGGGCCTCGCTGCTCTTGATGCGGCCTCAATTCGCTCCAGCCCGGGAGTCAAGCTCGGCAAGGTCGAGGTCCGGATCCTGCAATATGATGGTCAGGCCGGAGCAGACGCTGGAGGAGCGGCGATACCCACGGCATCCGCTGAAGCGGATGGAACGCCAAAGATTTCAGCGGCGGAGTACGAGGAGCTTCTGGCCCTCAACGCCGCGGAACTCGAGAATCTGAAGGAACTGTACCTGAACGTCAAGAAGCACAAGCGGATCAATGTGCAGGGCGTCGATGACATGGTCAAGGGTTTTATTCGGGGCTTTCGCCGGGAACTGAATCCGCTGAGCCTTCTGGCGTCGCTCAAAACCGTTCATGAGTACACCTTTACGCATGTGACGAATGTCTGCATCCTGACCATGGCCCTGGCGGAATCCCTTGGCTTCCGCGGGGAAAACCTTCATCAGATGGGAGTTGCCTCGCTGCTGCACGACGTGGGGAAGATCTTCATTCCGGAAGAGATCCTGAACAAGCCGGGGAAATTGTCGCGGGACGAACGGACGATCATCGAGACCCATACGGTCAAGGGCGCGCGCTATCTGCTTGGCCTTGAAGGCATCCCGAAGCTTGCGGTCATATCCGCACTCGAACACCACTTGAAGTATGACGGCACCGGCTATCCCTCCATCAAGGGCGGATGGACCCCGAACATCGCGAGCCAGATCATCTGCGTTGCCGATGTCTTTGACGCCATGCACAGCAAACGGTCCTATCAGGAAGCAATGCCCATTGACAAGATCGAGGTGATCATGAGGAACGGCAGCGGCAAGGCGTTCAACCCGCAGTTAGTTAATCATTTTATGAATATGGTCAAGCGGTGAGGGGCGGGGTCCGGGGTACAGGGGCCGGGGGCCAGGGTGCCGGATTACGACAACGTAAGTCTACCAGGAATACACCAGGTCCATTTCAACCTGGTCGTTCCTTGAATATCTTCCGAACAGGGATTGGGCAGGGCCGTTGAACGCAATGAGCGCGGCCCCGGTCTTCCATCCGTCGCTGAAAACATACCAGGCATTCGCTTTTGTCATAAGGTCGCGGTGCTCAGGATTATAAGCCACGCCCATATTCGTCTCGGCCTTCTGGTTGAACCAGCCTGCCTTGAGATTTGCCCACAAGGTCGTTTCCCATCGCCGTTCATACAACAGGGCCGTATCGCCGAGAATCATGGTCTGCTGGGCCTGCATGGTCAGAAGGCCGTCCTCGAACACCCGGTAGTCCGCGCCAAGACCGTAATCGATGGCGTCATGTTCCTGTCCGATCGTGTTCAAAGGATACACTCCGGGTACCGGCGTTCGCGGGTAACCCCAGAGCTCACGGCGGATATTCAACATGCGGTTAAAAGAGTACGCGAATTCCGCCCGCAGGCTCAGATCACCTTTGACCACGGCGCCGTCCAAACCGACCACGCTGATCCGGTGAAAGTCCGGCTCATATCCCGGGTAGATCGTGTACGAAGGAGTGATCACCAGTGACGTTGTCTTGAACACCGGACGGGGGTCGTAGCCGTGGTACAGGTTCACGGCCCAATCGATGTCGCCTGTTTTTTTTATACGGAGGCCGGCGTTGCTGTTCCGGAAAGTGCGCTCCGGCAATTCCGGCTCCTGCACCACGATCGTCGCATTCGGCATCGCCTGCGGAATGCCTGATGCGAAGGCCGGCCCTGCCCAGCGTTCCTCAGGCAAGGGCAGACGGTAAGGGACGAACACCGGGACCCACACGGTTTCCACGGTCCAATCGTCCCTGTTCAGCGTGAGCGCCAGGGACGGTATTCCGATCTTGCGGTCCTCCAGCGGTTTTCTGATGAACTGGGTATAGTCCCAGGGATTGAACAGATCGTTCGGCGGGTATTCGTCGAGCCTGCCCCAGGCAAATCGCTGGATGCCCGCCTTCAGGTCGAGGTCCTTCCCCGATCGCGCCAGGTACAGCTCTTTACATTCGAGATAGGGGGTATTGCTCTGATAGACCTGATCGAAGTTCTTGACCAGCGCGCGGTCCTGCGCCGGCCGTTTCACGGTCCCGTCCCAGCCGCCTTCGAGCCAGGAGTGGAGCCGCCAGGACGGCGAATCCCGGTCGAGCTTGAGCCTGCCGGTCAGGCTGTTGTCTTCGTTCACCGAGTCGTTCTCCAGCGTTTGCACTCCGTGCAGGTCGAGTCTGCCGGAGACCGCGATGGCCTCGTCTCCCCGGGAGGGGGAGGCATGAAGCAGCGCGGGCAAAAAAAGGAGCATGAATATTCGCGAAGGGTCAACGAGGCGCATGGGTTTCCTCTGCGGAGTCCGCGGCCTCAGGCGGGGGGGCGGTTCCCGGCGCAGTTTTGCCGCTCTCGCTGCCGGTTTGCCACGACTTCCTTGAGTTCCAGTATCCTTTGCTTGATCCGGTCCAGTTCGTCCAGACCGAGTTCTTCGATATACGGCTGCATGGCAATCGTAATATTCTCAGCGTCGATCTTGCCGGGTATGCTTTTTAAGACCATCGCAACGATGACCTTGACCCGTTTTCGGTGGACGTCCGAAGCACCGACCGCTCCATTGGTGTAAATGTGGTCCTTGAACTCCTGGTTTTCCGAGACTTCCTTTATTTCAATTCCTTCCAGGATCTTGCGTATGTCCACGGTATCGGGATGCGCCAGCCTCCGCATGAATTCAAGCGTCTTGTCGCGGTCCTTGTTCGCAAGATGCTCGTAGAGCGCAAAGCCATCGAGTTCCATTTTGATCAATTCATACAAACAGTCCTTGTATGCAGGTTGGACCATGCCGGTGTGTTCAAAATAATCGAGGGTCTTTCTGACCTCTGACAGAGGCTTGTTGGCGGCAAATACCTGCTCCAGGACCTTTCTGGAGTCTTTGCGAAAGAGCGCATCGACCGGCAGCAGCCCCTCTTCTATATGGCTTCTCTCGACGATAACGCCGTCAATGGCACTCGCCATAACATCGAGATCGGCCTCTGTTTTGTTCTTCAGTTCTTCAGGATAGGTCGTTAAAACAGCAAGTCCTTTAAAAAACTCTTCTTTCCAATTCCTCGGTTGTTCGCCTGTTTTGGTCCGGTTGAATCGTGAAAGTTTCGCGCTGAATTCCACGGGTTTATCATTGCTTTTTGCGACGAGAAACTTATACTCTATCCTGTCGTGCTCGGTGACCGCCTGCAGTTTTTCCCTGCCGATCAGCAGGACCTCTTCCTTGCCATTTCTGCTCTTACCGTAGAGCGTGGAAAATTCTTCGGCGTCGACCCATTGCTCGGGATTGTCGCAGATCCCGGGCACGAAGCCCCGGTCGATCAGCGCGTTGATGTTTTTGATGCCCCGCAGGGGGAAGAGCATATCGCCGCTTTTCGCGCTATCGATCTTCTTAAGCACGGCATCTATCGTCTCTTCCTGTTCCAGCCGCTTTTTGTTCGCGTCACGCTGCTGTTTTTCCTCAAGCTGCTTTTTCCGAAACAAATCCAACGCGGATTTATACTCTTTGCCGATCTCAAATTTGCTGATCAACAGGGAAACGGGATGAAAGCTGAGATTACGACGCAAACGGAGGTAGTCGTTCCGGTCAACAGCATGGAGCGTTATCTCTCCATTGATCTCAAAAATAATTTCATAGACCGCGTCGTCCCTGAACTTGATGATGTCTTTTTTCTGGCCGCCGGCCTTATACCAGCCGTACTGCAATCCGCTTTCCTGGTCCGTTCTGCCGAGATTTCCCTCGGTGATCTCGCATAAGACCCTGCAAAAATTATAAGGGCTGCCGGTAAGACCGCGGAAGCCCGACCGCATGAATTTCAGCACGATGTCCACAGGGTCGGTAGTTGTTTTTGTCGTATCCGTTGCTGAACGGGGAGGGGCTGCGGGGTTGTCTGTTTCCGGCATGGTGATCCGACCTCTTCTGCTGAATGGAATTCCACTCCCTGCGCGGATAGCGCTGCTTCCGCAATAATCAGGGTATAGAATATCATACTTGGCGGTCATTCCAGAAGAAAAAATTATTTTCCCGAACGTTCCAGCGACCGTTGGGTAAAAAGGTCGTCCGGGAATTTCGTGTGGTACTGGACGCTGTTGATCGTGAACTCGGTCCGGTGATTGGTTTTTTTGTTCTCCATCTCGGTCCTGAACGGGGTGGGGAGTCCGTCGATGGTCCGTACGTCCTTGAACGTTCCCGCGCGATAGATGTCATTGTCCAGATAATATTCTATCTTGAGATGGATCCAGAGGTCTTTTGCCACCCAGGCGATGTATTTCGTGTATTTCCTGCGGACCTTGGGGGTGACCTCCACCACATAGCAGGGTTTGTCGTCAATGACCTCTTCCTTCAGGATGCTGAACCGGTAATCATCAAGGTTCGGCGGGCCGCCGAAGTCATCATAGGAAAGGTCTGACCCGAAGAACGAATCGTCCTGCGAGCTGTTGGCGATGCGCCGCACCCGTTTGTATTCCGGGAAATAGGCCCAGAGATCGCGGTCCGAGAAGGTATGCGCGTGGATCAGGAAGCCGACGTTCTTCAGGTCCGGCGGGCTGTTGAACACCACGAGGGTCTTGTAGGCTTCGGGGTCGGCTTTCTTTCCGTACTGCGTGAGTGAGCGGGTGCGTTTGCCGCCGCCCTTGTCGAACAGGACCATGGTCGCTTCGATCTTGTGGTCCAGCCATTGGGAGCGCTGCGCGTGGAACTTTTCGTACACCTCGCGGCCGGACAGGGCGTGGGCGGATGCCGGCAGAATGCTGAAAAGAAGAATCAGCATTAGCAGCTGCCATGAATGTGGAAAGGGGAATGGCGAATGCGGAATGAAGGGCAAAATTTTGAATTTTGAATTTTGAATATTGAATATATTACACATAGGAAATTGCCTCCACGATATTGGTTTTGCCGCGATCAAAAAGTTCTGCCCTTTTAATCGCTGCAATCGATCTCGGCGGCGCGCTATGGACCTGGAGCGCCTTGCGGAAGGAAACTTCCCTATCTGCTTGATCTATTTTTTAGCGTCTTTGCGAGCGAAGCGAAGCAATCTCGGTTCAAAAAATTACTTTAAGATTGCCGCGTCGTAAAGATCACTCCTCCGCAATGACGGTTTAAAAAAATCCGCAATGGTCACAGACCACGATGTCCGAATTCCGCAATCCGCAATTGGAATCATTCATACGCCAGCGCTTCCACGATATTCGTCTTCGCCGCCCGCCTGGCCGGATACACGCCAGCCAATGCCGCAAGCAGCGCTGACAGCACGATGGCCCAGAAGATCGAAACCCAGTGAACATGGTATGACATGCTTGCGCCGTAATCTCCCTTCAGGAACCCTTCCAAACTCATCCAGCCGATAATGACCCCGGCCCCCGCGCCGAGTACGCCGCCGATGACGCCGAGCAGCATGGATTCTATCACGACCACGCCGGATACCTGGCTCCTCAGCATGCCGATGGAACGCAGAACGCCGATCTCCCGTGTGCGTTCGAGCACGCTTGCCAGCAGGGTCACGATGATGCCGAAACAGGCGATGGTCATGGTGATGATGTTGATGGCGTGGTTCACGGCAAAGCCCTGGTCGATGACCTTCCGGACCTCGTCCTTGAATTCCCGGGCAGGCAGCACAAAGAGCTTTCGTTCGTTGCCGAACCTTCGGGCTATCTCATCGCGAACCACCAGCACGTTCTCCGGCGACGTTACCCGGATCGAGAAGGAGTCGGCCAGGTACTCTTTCCAGTATTTCTGATACGTATGCAGGTCCATGAGGAAGGAACCGGAGTCGGAACTGTAATCCACGTTAACGACAGCCACGGTAAAGGCGACCTGGCCGCCGGGCGTGGGGAGCACCATCGTATCGCCGGGTTTTAAGTGCTCCTGTGCGGCAAGCGATTCGTTGATGGCTATGTAATCCTGCTTCGGGAGCAGGCGCACCATTTCTTCACGCGTGCCCTGTGCCACCTTAAAAGGGCTGTACAGCATCCTGCGGTCCACATCCAGGGTCAGGAGCAGGATGCGCCTTCCGTGATAATCGATGTAGATCTTCCGGAAAGGGTCGGCTGACTTCACGCCGGGCACCTTCTCAAGCTCCTTCCACAGCTCAACGGGCATGGGGATGTTCTGGGAGCCGGTGGTCGCGATGGGATGGCCCGAGGTGATGATGATGTCCCCGCGCACGTAGGAGTCGATCCATTCGAGCACGGACTGTTTGGCGCTGTAGATGATGCCCGAGGAGCTGACGAACACGGAGATGCCGTAGAAGACGGCCGCCGCCGCAACAGCATTCCGGGTGATGTTCTTTTGCAGGTTCAGGCCCGCAAGTCTTCCCACGGCCCCTACATGAGGCGCAATGGTTTTTCTGAAGACGACGAGAAATATTGTCAGCGCGGCAGGCGTGGCCAGGGAAATGCCGAGCAGGAGAAAGATCGTTGCAAGGAACATGGTCGCGGAATTGTGCAGCAAGGGGCTGTCGCCAAAAGACTTGTGCAGTATCAGGAGCAATGCGGCAAGGAGAATAAAGGCCGCTGCCGCAATTTGCAGCCTCTTGCCGGAAAGCAGGCCTTCTTCGGAATAGGGCAACGAGCGTATGGCGGATACCGGTGAAATGCGCGTGCTCGCCAGGGCCGGGAACAATGCAGCCGCGAGGCTTGCCACGATGCCGGTCGCAAATCCTATCGCCAGCCCGGGCCAGGAAAGCGATATCTCGGTGACCGATGTCCGCAAGTACAGCTCCGAAACGGTCTGACTGACCGCTCCCAAAGCGGATTTCGCGAAGAGGATGCCGGTCCCCAGGCCGAGCAGGGAGCCGGCCACGGCCATGACCGCGGTCTCGCCCAGAAAGAGCGCTATGATCTGGCCCCGGGTCGTACCGAGCGCGCGCAGGATGCCGATCTCTTTTTTGCGCTGGACCACGGAGATCGAGACGGCATTATAGATAAGGTACATGCCCACGAACACGGCGATAAAGCTGATGAGATTGATGTTCTTCTGGAAGTGGGAGATGAGCACCTCGACCTGTTTGGTCCTGCCTTCGGGGGTCACGATGGTGTACCCTTCGGGCAGCGCTTGTTTGATGCGGCCGCGCACGGTTTCGAGGTCCTCTCCGCGCAGCAGGCTGACGTCGATCCGGTCGATCCTGCCTTCCTTGCCAAAGGCCATTTGGGCCGCGGGGTAGTCCATGATCGCAATGTTGCCGGACGCTATTTTTGCCGGCCCTTCGGGGTTCAGGAGGCCCCGGACGCGAAAGGTCCGGATGCCGCGCACGGTCTGGACCTGGATCGTCTGGTCGATGGAAAGGCCTTCGCGGTCCGCCATTTCTTTGGTAAGCAGGATCGAGTCCGGCCTCGCCAGGAACAGGAGCGGGTCCGGAATGTCGGAGTTGTCCTCGGCAAGTTTGTAATCACGGATGTTGCTGTCCTGCAGCACATCCACGCCGAGGATCATGAGTGTGCGCTCTTTTCCTTTCACGAGGAGGCCCTGGGTATCGATCACCGGCACGGCATATTCAACGCCGGTGACCTTCTGCACGTGTTCAATGAGCTCTTCGGGAAAACCCGACGCCGCGCCCGTGACCTGGAGCGAGGCCCGGCCCGTGACGCGGTTGATCGAGTCCTCGAATGAGTGCATCACACTCTTGTTCACAATGCCGATGGACACGATGGCCGCCACGCCGAGGCAGATGCCCGCCACGGTGATGAGCGTGTGCACCTTCTGGAGCCGGACGCGTTTCAGGCTGATATGTTTGAGCAGGTTGTAGAAGTTCATGGCATTTGCGCTCCGGCCGCGGTGTCCTCCGCGAGCGCGCCGTCCTTCAGGGTGATGAGCCTGGTCCCGTGCGCCGCGGCCGAACGGTCGTGGGTCACCATTACGATGGTCTGGCCTTCGGCATGCAGCCCCGTGAGCAAGCGAAAGATATCTTCACTGGTATGAGAGTCAAGGTTCCCGGTAGGCTCGTCGGCCAGAAGCACGGCCGGGTTCGTAATGAGCGCGCGCGCTATGGCCACCCGCTGCATCTCGCCGCCCGAGAGCTGTTCGGGCCGGTGCTCAATGCGTTCGGCAAGCCCCACTTTCCGAAGGAGCGCCTCGGCCCGCGGCTTAACTTTGGAGAAGGGGATGCCCTCGAGCAAAAGCGGGAGGCCCGCATTTTCCGCAGCGGTCAGGATGGGCAGGAGGTTGAAGAACTGGAAGATAAAGCCGATCCGCCGTCTGCGAATGAGCGTCAGCTCATCGTCCGGGATGCCGTGGAGAGGGATGCCGTCAATGAATATCTCCCCGGCAGTCGGCTGGTCGAGTCCGCCGATGAGGTTCAGGAGCGTGCTCTTGCCCGACCCCGAAGGCCCCATGATGCTCAAAAAATCGCCTTTGGCAATGGTCAGGGAAATGTTCCGGATAGCCTGGATCTCTTTCTTCCCTTGAAGATAGGTCTTGGTCGCCTGTTTGATCTCGATCATCGGTCACCTCGTGGTATGACAAACATCATAGCGGAAAAACGGTATCTGTTATACTATAGGGACAGCAATTCATTTCAGAGGAGGATCTTTCATGAGCAGGTTCGTAAAAGGTTTTATCGTAATGAGCATTGTGTATCTGGGCATCTCAACGGTGTTGGGCCTCTTGATGCTGGGGAAGCAAGAGTTGCTGCCGCTCAAGTTCGTGCATTCCCATCTGAACATGCTGGGCTGGGTCTCGATGATGATCTACGGCGTGGGCTACCACATTCTGCCGCGTTTCATGGGCCGGACCTTGTACAGCGACAGGATAGGGGAGGCGCAGTTCTATCTCGCGAATATCGCGCTGGTCGCCATGCTGGTGTTCTATACCCTGAATGTGTACTCACCCTCCGGAATATATCTGAACCTCGCCGTGGTGTCAGGAGTGTTTGAGGCCGTCGCGGTATTCCTCTTCTTCTTCAACATGCTCATGACGCTGTTGACCACGGTTGAGCAGCCGAAATAAATCCGGCCGGACCCGGTTCACGACGACAGTTCGGCTAACCTTTCGGGATCCTTGATGACGAACTTGCCTTCATGGTCCGTCACGAGGCCGTCTTTTTTGAACTTGCTGAACGTGCGGATCGAGGTTTCGACCGTGGTGCCGACCATGTCGGCCACATCCTGCTTGGTCAGGCGCATATCGATCACGGTCCCCTCGCCGGTCTCGACCCCGAGCTTGTTCGCCAGCTTCAGCAGCAGCGCGGCGATCCGCGCTTCGACGCGCTCCAGGGCGATGTTCTTCAGGGAGTCATAGGAACTTTTCATGCGGTCTCCGAGCTGGAGCGCGATGAAGTACATGAGGTTCGGGAACCGGTCCACCAGGCGCATCAGGTTCTTCCGGGAAATTTTCAGCACTTCGCTGTCTTCCATGGCCACCGCATTGGCAGGGTAGGCGAACCCGCGGATCACGGCCACCCCGCCGAAGATGTCATGGGGCGATATAAGTTCGAGAATGAGCTCCTTGCCCTCATGGGACAGCTTGGTGATCTTCACCTTGCCGCTCAGGACGAGGTAGAACCACTCCGGCGGTTCTCCTTCGGAAAATATGGTGTCCTTCTTTTTAAACGCCGCTGTGAGAAGATAGGGCTCCATTTCCTTCAGTTCATCGTCGGTCAAATTCTTGAACAGCTCTATCTGCTTGATGTTTTTCATGGTGGCGATAGTCTCTGCGGGTCCCCGCGTCGCGTATGCGCGGCTTCCCAGCGGGACATCCAAACTCCTTTTCGCGTTCGTTAATGGTTAAGCCGTTTCCAGTAAATATATTCCGATGCGCCCTGCGTGATCAGGCCGGGAAGCGTTCCTACCTTGGTATATCCGTGCTTTTTATAGAACAGTTGACCCATGCGGTTAAAGGAAGAAACACACAGATACAAGCAGGTTGTCTGCCGTGACACTGCTTTTTCGGCGAAGGCCAGCAGTTTTCCGCCGAGGCCCTGGCCGCGCAGAGAGGCTGCAACGCCGATGGCGCGGAGATAGCCGCCGCGGGCGAAAACCGGCTCTGGGGTGAAGAGAATGAAACCCGCGGTCTCAGCCCCGTTGCTGGTGCGACGGATGCAGACATAGGCCTGCCTCCGGGTGATGGCCTGTCCAAAATCGACCTTTTCCCGAAGGGTCTTCCAGGGCTCCGATGCGGCAACGATTTCATTGCAGGCCTTGATATGCGAACGCTTCATCGGTATGATGGTCAGCGAAAGCTTCACTTACGCCCTTTCAGCTTCTTTCTTCAGCTGCGCGAAAAGTCCTCTCGCCTGTTGTTCCGTATTCTCACGGGTCCCGCTGTTGTCAATAACGTGGTCGGCCAGAGCCTTTTTTTCAAGCAACGGCATTTGACTCGCAATCCGTGCAAGCGCCTCTTCTCGGGTGAACCCGTCGCGCGCCATCAGCCGTTCAACCTGTTGTTCCGGCCCCGCATATACAACGATGAGGCTGTCCAAAGTGTTATGGTATCCTGCTTCAATGAGCAGCGCGGCATCGAAGAACAGCAGCGCGTCCGGCGCCCGCATTTTGAGGTGGGCTACCAGGGTGGTGTAAACTGAAAATACCCGGGGGTGAAGGCAGGCGTTGAGCCAGGCGCGTTTTTCCTTGTCGTTGAAGACGAGGGAGCCGAGCTTTCGCCGGTCGATGGATTTGTCCGTCCTCTGAATACCCTGACCGAAGTGCTGGACAATCTCCGCCCAGGCCTCCTGGTCCGGCTCCAGCAGTTCATGGACGATCCTGTCCGCGTCTATGACAGTCGCGCCCAGATCTTTGAAAACGCGGGAAACCAGGCTTTTTCCGCTGGCGATCCCGCCGGTCAGCCCAACGATAAACATGAAGCTCCTTTCAGAGAAAAATCCCATCAAAGCATGTTCACGGCAATGCGGTAGAGCCTGCCCAGAACCAGTACGGTCAAATTGACGCTTTTCATTATACCACCGGCGAGGAACAGGAGATACTCCATGTTCTCCGCCAGAAGCAGCCGGATGAGGAGTGCGGTGAAGGCCACGTTGAAAAGATAGATAAGCGGCAAGGAGAAGATCATCCCATATTCACGGATATCGGTCTGCTCAGTCTGCAGAAAGATGGCGGTAAGCACCAGGTGAAAGGCGAAGGAAGCTCCTGCGAAAAAAACGAGCCAGCCCACGGCCCCCCGCAGTTCGGCGGCGACCGCCGTGCCGTACAGCAGGAGCACCAGAAACGTGTACAGCGGGAAAAAATAGGGCGCCAGGGTGATGATGAAGTTGGATTTGGTGAGCGTTACCCGTCCGCCGCGGCCGCTTGCATGGAACGACTTGACCGAACCGCCGAAGAGCACGGCGAACAGGGCGTGGGTAAGTTCGTGGCCGAAGACATAGGTCATTATCGGTTTTCTGAACAGCACATGGATCGCAAGATAGACCAGCGCTCCCGCGATAAAAAAATAGGGAAGGCCGGCTTTGTAGCGAATGCCGAACACGGTCATGCCGAGCTGCCACGTAAAGCCGATGCAAAAGGGGACCAGGGCGAGGCCGAGCAGTATGCTGATGGCTTTTTTCATGGCCGGTATCAGGAGTTGCGCTGCATGCGGACCATCATCACGCACGCATAGAGTGTGAACAGTACATTGGCGAGCCACGACGCGATCAGGGGCGGCAAGGCGCCGGACCTGCCCAGCGCGGTCCCGATACTGAGCAGTCCCCAGTAGGCGAAGGAGATAAAAACGGCGATGGCTATGCCTTTGCCCGCGCCGCCGCTCCGCACCCGCTGGAGAGAGAACGGCGTGGCGAT
This sequence comes from Nitrospirota bacterium, assembly GCA_043731355.1. Lineage (GTDB taxonomy): Bacteria > Nitrospirota > UBA9217 > UBA9217 > UBA9217 > GWC2-56-14. Next base: position 19,409 of record JAYTJE010000145.1, on the reverse strand, counting down.
CATGACCATAAGCAGACTCGCAAACGGGAAGGAGACCTTCCCGTAGAGCGCCATTTCCTCGCGCATCGCATTGTAGCCGCTGGCTTTAATGCGGCGCACATAGTCCCAGAGCTCGGTAAAGCTCATTTCTTCCGAACTTTTGATGATCATGCCGAGATCGGCCGGAGTTTCCACGATGTTGTACACCTCGCCGTCGGCCGGCCGGGCAATGATGCTGTCGCCGTTTTGCACGTAGGCCATGCTATTTTCCAGGCGCCAGGCCCCGTCTTGCCACAAGAGACGGCGCGCCTGTATCCGTTCACGCACGGTAAAATCCTGGTTGAGCTTGAAAATGTTCAGTCCGAACATCACGGTGCGGTCAGGAGAAGCGTAGGCGATGTTCGCAATGCTGTTGTCCGGACCGCGAAGCCAGAGCTTGTCGCGTTTGAACATGATCAGTTGCGGCTTTTTTTCGAGCTCCACGTTGCGGATATAGTTGGCTTTGGCGACGTAGTTCGGCATGATGAGCTCATTATTGATAAAACCCATGGCGGAGATCAGGAGGCCGCCGGCAAGCACGGGCAGCACGATGCGGCCCAGGCTGATGCCGCTGGACCGCATGGCGATGATCTCGTTGTGACGGGACAGCGCGCCGAGCGACAGAAGCGTGGCGATCAGGGCCGCGATCGGTATGGAAGGGGTGATGATCGACGGCAGATTAAAGAGAAAATACCGCACCACTTGCGAGAGGGTGGCCTTGAAATGGATGAAAGCGTCGGCTTTTTGCAGGAAATCCACACTGAGATAGACAATGGAGATCCCGCTCAACGCCGTGGCGAAGGACCGGAAGAATTCCCCGAGGATGTAACGGTTAAGTATGTTCATAGTGCTTTCGGTATGGGTCCTTCCGGTTCAGGGCGCGGCCGGCTGCCGGCGAAGCCGGAAATAAAGCCGGGAGAAGAGGTCAACGATGCCGATGTTGAGCTCATTGTTCCGTATATGGAGCAGGATGGCCGAACCCGCGCCGATGATCGCATTCGGGATCCAGTAGGCGGCAGCCGGCGACAAGGCGCCGGTCTCAGCCAGGTTCTTGCTGGTTCCGATCAACACGTAGTAGAGGAAGAAAACCGCAAGCGCTATGGCAATTCCCGCGGATTTTCCGGAGCGCGATTTGCGTATTCCCAGAGGGGCGCCGATGATGCCGAAGATCAGGCAGGCCACGGGGATGGACAGCCGCATGTGGAGCTCGCTTTCGACATTCAAGGTCGGTTTGCCCTGCGCGCGAAGCGCCCTGATGTCCGTGAGCAGGGTTTGGAGGGACGCATCCCGATAGTCCGTGGTTGGGACCACTCCCGGCAGCAGGGAACGGTTGATGTCGAGAAAAATATTGCCCGCGGCGAACGAAGTGAGATGGTATTTGTGCGCATCGCGCGGCATTGAATACAGAGCGCCGTCTTCCATGGCGAGGGTCACCTTGAAGGACTGGGGATCGGTGATCAGTTTCCCCCGCTTGGCCACAATGGAGTAGGAATCTTTTGCCGAATGTTCATCCGAAATGAAGATGCCCTCCATTTTGTCAAGCGATTCCATCTTGTCGACATAAATGACCATCCCGTCGAAGGAACTGCTGAACACCCCTGCTTCGATGCCGACCATGGCCTGGGATTTTACCATGTTGAACAGATGGGCTTTCATCGCCGTATTTGCCGCGGGCAGCAGGACCAGCGAGGTAAGCGCCGTGGCGCCGAAGGCAAGGAACGAGAAAACGGCCACAGGCCGGAGCATGCGGTAAAGGCCGACGCGCGAGGTTTTCATGGCAGTGAGCTCTGAATCCGAGGAAAGCCGTGAAAATGCGGTGATCGATGCCACCAGCGCGGACATGGGTATGGTGATGACGAGGAACCCCGGCAGGATAAAGGCCAGCAGTTTGAGCGTGTCCGTGACCGGGACCCCCTTGGAGATCACCAGCTCCGCCAGCCTGAACATCTTCTGGATGAACAGCACGAGCGTTATGATGAACATGCTGAGCAGGAAGGGCGGAATGAGCTCTTCGAACAGATAGCGGTCCAGGACTTTGATTTTAAACATGGCTATTTCCTGATCTCTTCCAGGATGCGCTGCTCGATCCGGTTCATTCCAAAGTAGTCTTTTTCCAGCTCCTCGACATAGAAGCGGTCAAGGCCGCTGTTCGTGAGGAAGTCTTCACGCACCTGGCCGTCCTGGGAAACGATGATGTGCGGCAGGAGGTTGTTGAGATAAAAAGATTCCTTCCTGAAATCAAGGATGATCTCCTCGAACACTTCATGGGGCACGGGACCCTGGATGATGCCTTTGGTCTGTATCTCCCGGTTAAGGTCCTGGATGAATATTTCCTGGTCCTCTTTCGAGTTCAGCTCGGCATAGATGCTCTTGAAACGGTCCTTTACGTAGCGGTGGATAAGCGCGTACAGGCGTTCATCTTCACGGATATTCTGGATCGTGGCAGCCAGTTCACGATAGGTGCTGTCTCCCGCTCTGATCAGGAGCAGGCCGCTGAAAAGCTTGTCGATCTTCTTGCGGCCGTAGCGCGTCAGGTAGCGGTTGCTCCGGACGCTCTCGATGAACAGTTCCCGGAAAATATCAGGGCTGATGGCATCGAAGACCTCCTTGTTCCCATAGAGGCTCCGGATGTTGCTTTCGGTCAGGGTTGAGTTCTCCATGAAAGCAAGATTATTGACCGTTGTTGCGGTGCTGTCGTAGCGGTCGAAATAGGTAAGGACGTTGCTCATGGACTCAAGCACCGCAGTGTCATTCGTGTCCCGGGCATGTTCGTCGCAGGCGCGCACGGTGTCCAGGAGCAGGGTTTCAAAGGCCGGGTCGCGGTGGTTCGCGGATTTTTCCTTGGCCTTCAGGAGTTTGATGAGGTCTTCGTGGGAAATATGGCCTCGTATCTTGTCCGCCCTGAAAAAGAGGCCTTCAAAGATCGCGCGCGTTTCACGGATATAGTCGGGCTCCTCCACTTCGACGATGTTCATGTCCTTGAGCAGGCGGTCGTCAAGGGTGTCAAAAAGGGTGGAGGGGATATTGAGACGAAGGCTCAGGGTCCTGAGCCGCGAGAGTTTCGCCAGCTCAGAGGGGCTCACTTCGCCCTTTTCCGAAACGGCTATCAGGATGTCCTTGTATTCGTCGACGATCTTTTTGTTCTCCGGAAGCTTGTACATCCCGTCGATCTTGATGCGCTCCTGCTGGTAGGGTATGATATTGTACTTTTTCGCGAGTTCATCAAGGATAGAACTGGCCGCGGGGGTCAGGGTTTTCTGCTCCCGGTGCAACTGGTTGAACGTCTGGATATATTCCTCGTTATGCCGGTTTACGAACCGGAACAGGAACGTGAGCGCGCGGGGATCGCCGAGTTCGTCATAGATCTCGCGGCAGAATCCGGAGTCATTGCTTGCGCCGACCATTTCGCTCCGTTTTACGCCCTTGCCGATGTTTTTGAGGATATAGCGCTGCTGGTCGCCGAGGTCCGCTTTCGACGAAAAATAAACGAAAAAGTAATAGTTCGACACCGCATTGCCCGTCAGGAACATCTGGTCGAAGGATTCCCTGCCGTTCGTCGTGTTCGAGAAGGTGATATTCTCTCCGGAGTCATAAAATGCGCCGTACATCACGAGGCGGTTCGCCACGTCTTTTCTCAGCAGGTCCTTAAGCGGCAGTTCAACGCCGAACATGTATTCGCAAACGCTGCCCCCGGACCCCAGGTGGGTGATTCCGTCCGGAGAGATGGTGAGTTCGTTGCCTCCCGAGAAAAAACGATCTCCCTCGGGCAGGGACTCAAAGAAATAGCGGTTGCTGAGATCCTCGCCCGTGATCGTAACGTAATAATCCACGACCTCATTCGCTTTGCCGCTGAGTTTAATTTCCCTGATCATAACGAAAATTATTATAACAGACTCCCCGGCGTTTTAAAACAGAAATAACCGGCCGTTTCCGGTCCCCTGAGCATGATCGGACCGGCAGCGAGACGCTGCACGGCAGGACAGGCCCGATATGCCGCCAATATACATTTGCCTTGACTTTGAATTGGTTATTAACTATATTATTGCTTCCAGAGGAGGTGCCAATGACGAAGGCGGACATCATCTCAGAAGTATTTGATAAAGTCGGACTGCCAAAGCAGGACGCTGAAGAAATGGTCGAGATGATTCTGGATACGGTCAAGCAGGCCTTGAAACAGGGAGAGACCGTGAAGCTTTCCGGATTCGGGAACTTCGTGGTGCGAAGCAAGAACTCCCGCAAGGGCCGCAATCCAAAGACGGGGCAGGAGATCGAGATCACGCCGAGAAAAGTCGTCAGTTTCCGGCCCAGCATGATTTTTAAAGAGCATGTCATCGAAGCCCCGGCAGTTACCGAATAAGCTTTTCTACCGGATCGGCGAAGTGAGCCGGCTTACGGGACTGGAACCCTATGTCCTGCGATACTGGGAAACCGAGTTTGCGCAGCTGAAACCGGAAAAAGGACGTTCCGGGCAGCGGGTTTACAAAAAAGAAGACATCGATCGCATCCTTCAGATCAAGCAAATGCTCTACAGCGAGGGATACACGATCGCCGGGGCACGAAAAAAAATGAGCGGCAAAGCAGGACAGGATCCCGGCAGCATCATCGATAGCGCGAAAAAAGAATTGCAAGAGATCCTGGACATCCTGAAATAGTTTCTGGTGACAACGTTTTTTACATCGGGGCGTGGCGCAGCCTGGTAGCGTACTCGCTTGGGGTGCGAGTGGTCGGCCGTTCAAATCGGCTCGCCCCGACCATTTTTTCGAAGCCCGTGAATCGCATGATTCGCGGGCTTTTCCTTTTGTGAACCGATGACTTCACTATAAAAACGCGACAGGCCTGGATTGCTTTCCCAGGCCTGTCGTTGTTCCTGCACCGTGAACGCCTGCCTAACTCCTTGGATATCCGGGAGGATAGGGCGCATACCCATCGTTATCCCACAGCCTGTTTTTCCAACCCATAGGGTCAGGTCTTTTAATTTGACATTTTCTCCTTCCTGTGATACCGTCGCTGCATGACCCGCCCCCTCCGCATAGAATACGCCGGTGCCGTCTATCACATCACCTCCCGCGGCAATGAAAAGAAGGCCGTTTTCAAAGACGACCAGGACCGCATCAACTTCCTGAATACGCTCCAGCATGTCAATAAACGGTATAACTGGCTCTGTCATGCCTACTGCATGATGGACAATCACTATCATCTCCTGATCGAAACGCCTGACGGCAATCTGTCCCTGGGCATGCGGCAGTTGAACGGCGTCCATACACAGCTTTTTAATAAACGTCATCAAAGAATAGGTCATCTGTTTCAGGGGCGATACAAATCGATCCTTATTCAGAAAGACAGTCATCTTCTCGAAGTATGCCGGTATGTGGTATTAAATCCTGTTCGGGCGCGGATGGTTGAACGACCGGAAAGCTGGAAATGGTCCAGCTACCTCGCTACAGCGGGGCGGGAGTCACCGGCGCCGTGCCTGACCACGGATTGGGTCCTTGGACAATTCAGTCGAAAGAGGATTAAGGCCGAGCAGGAATATCGGCAATTCGTCGAATGGGGTATCGGCAAAGATACTATCTGGAGAGAGGTAAAAGGACAGTCCATCCTGGGTGAAGACGATTTTGTGGAGGGGCTCATTTCCCATATCAAGAAACATCAGGACATTCCTGAAATACCCAAGAGTCATCGGTATGTGAACAGACCGTCTCTCGATAAGATCTTCCCGAAAAACGCGATCCTGGAGAAGAAAAAACGAGATAAGAAGATCATTGATGCCGTGCAAAAGTATGGTTATACTCAGCAGCAGATAGCCGCTCATTTGAATATGCATTATTCTACGATCAGCAATCTGGTGAGGGGGAAGGCATAACACCAAAATAAAAGACCTGACACTTAGGCATACCATCATCGCCGTCGGGTACCGGGTCAACAGTTATCAGGCGACGCAATTCCGCATCTGGGCGACCCGGACGCTGAAGGAATTCATCATCAAGGGTTTTGTGCTGGATGACGAACGGCTCAAGCAGGGGAAGACGGTCTTTGGCAAGGATTATTTCGACGAACTGCTGGAACGTATTCGGGAAATACGCGCAAGCGAGCGGCGGTTCTATCAAAAAATAACGGATATCTACGCGCTGTCGGCCGACTACGACAAGGAATCGCCTCTGACCAAGGATTTTTTCTCCACTGTGCAGAATAAATTACACTGGGCTATCACCGGCAAAACCGCCGCTGAAATCATTTATACCTCGGCCGACGCGACCAAGATTTATATGGGACTGTCGACTTGGAAGCATGCGCCTGGCGGCAAAATTCGGTGATGAGCGCTGATGTGAAAGGTGACGCATACGAAGGGCTCCTGGAGAAGAACGCGCAGGATACCAAGTCCGGCGCGGGCCAGTACTTCACTCCCCGTCCGTTGATCCAGGCGATTGTCGATGTGATCCAGATCACCGCAAGGCTACCTGGAAGGCTGCCTCCTCACCTCAATCCTCTCCCACGAGGGGGAGAGGAAGTAAAAAATAAGCGCAAAACAAGTGGAGAGGATGGGAAAAATGGGGGGGGGCTGGCGGTCATATACCTATGACGAACTCGTAAGCCGCGACAAAGCCAGCCTCGATATTTTCTGGCTCAAGGACGACTCCCTCGAAGCCTCCGACAACCTGCCCGATCCCTACGTCATCGCGCTGGAGATCGTGGAGGATTTGGAAGCGGCGTTAGAGCAGTTTAGGGAGATTGTGGGGGATTTGGGCACACGTGAAGGGAATGATGGATCTGGAAGAAGGCCGGGAAATCTCGCTCTCCGAGGCGAAAAAGCGCCTTGGCCTTAAGTAATCCCATGGCTGAACAGGCACAGATTCCGTTTGCCGCGTCGGCAATCAAAGACCTTGAGGACATGCAGGCCTATTACTTGGGCGAGGGTGTGCCTGATGTAGGAAAGCGGCTTACTGCCGAGATTGTCGCCAAGAGCAAGCGGCAGGGCGGACATCCGCTGAGAGGCCGTGTCGTGCCTGAGTTTAGTACAAAACCTCTGGAACTACCGCCACATGCTCGAAAGTCCGGGCCTCGGATAGCTCCAGCCGGCCGGGAAGATAGCAGGCGATATTTAGATTGAAACGGGTACTTTTATCTGGTAGTATATTAGTACTCAATAGAGTACCGAAAGGAGTATATTAAAATGAACGCCATTGCTGCGCAGGACATCAAAAAAAGAGGGATCTCGGCAGTGGATGAAGCGCTGAAAGAAGGACCTGTTCACGTAATCAAGAACAATCAGCCCAAGTATGTCGTGCTCTCCGAGGAGCGGTACCGCGATCTGGTCGATGCTGAAGGGGAAGCATACAGCGCCCGTGTGCGTGCATCGCTGGAGGACGTCAAGGCGGGGCGGGTCAAACGCGGGACTGCAAAGGATCTGATCAAAGAATTAGGGCTGGAAGACTGAGCATGTATGCCCTTGTATGGACGGCCCATTTCTCCCGGGCGGCCAGGAAGTTCGTAAAGCGCCATCCGGAGTTGAAGAAGAAAGTCGCCGTCATCCCGCACGATCTGGAAAAAGACCCCTTTCAACTCCATCTTGACTATCGCCATCTCGGCGGCAAGCAAACGGGAGTCCAGGCAGTCAGCATTACCGACAGCTATCGGATCACGATGACCGTCATAATTACGAAAAAGGAGATCATCCTGCTTGACATCGGGAGTCACGATGAAGTTTACCAATGAATCCCTGTCCATCGTGAATGAATGGAGTGTTATGACAACGTCATGAAGCCTAACCGAGCTGCATAGCGCTGTACTTCTTTTTCCCATACCCGTAAAAATAGTTTTGTGTTATACTCCCGGCACTCGTCGTGGGCTGCAAGTCCATGAAAGGATGTTTCCGCCGTTGACTACGCAACAGGCTCCCATGAGATTCTGCATCCGCAGGGGAATTGATTTTGCGAACAGCCGCAAGCAGCTCGAACAGGTGCGCGGCATTCCCATAGAACTTGCCCTGCCTGCATCGCTCGATACGTTATTGCGCGACCAGCATCGGCTTACCGATGTGGAGCGGCAGATACGGGAGTTTGACATCCCGGTCCGCTCGGTGCACACACCGCACGGAGAGCTGGGGCAGGGTTCATTCCGGAACTGGGCCGGAAGGACCATACAATTCGCCGAGGACCTGGGCGCCGAGATGCTGGTATTTCATCCTGAAGAACGTCCGGAAGGAACGCGGAAGGACGAACAGTCTTCGGCGCTCCTGAACATAAAATTTCTGCAGGACCGGACCGGCGTCATGATCGCTGTTGAGACCCTCTGGGACAAAGAGCGGGTCCTGACGCCTGATGAGATCATGGAGCATCGTCTGCCCATGGTCCTCGATACCTCCTATATCCCGAAGACCGAAGTCACCTGGATCATTGAAAGTTACCGGACCCATCTCGTAAACCTTCATCTTTCCGCGGTGACACCCGGAGGCGGGCGCACCGCCGGCCGGCAGTTCCGCCCGATCGATAACGATCCTTTCTGCATGGATCTGCTTGACCGGCTCCATGAACTGGGCTGGGGTGGCGTCGTTACGCTGGAATATCTGCCCTGGTTTTCCGGCAAGGCCGTTGAAGACCGCAAGCTTCTGGAGCGGATATACTGTTCATGAAGTCGGTCCGGCTGGTCGGTGAAAAGAACGTCCTTTCTTAAACGAGCTTCTCCCGCTGTAAATCCTTTGCAAATTTTTACCGCCGTGCCCGGATGCCGGAAACCTTGTTTGACACGGTCGCGTTCAGTATGGTATAAACTTTTCCGTGGTCAAAATCCCGCTTGCAAAGAAATGTGACCTCCCATGATATTAGTGACCAATGACGATGGAGTGCTTTCCCCGGGGCTCCAGCTTCTTGCCAAGCGGCTGAAGGAGCTGGATTCGGTCGTGATCGTCGCGCCGGACCGGGAGCGGAGCGCGGCGGGCCACTCCATGACCCTTCACCGTCCGCTTCTGATCGAAGAGCTCCGGGCTTCTGTTTACAGTGTCAACGGCACGCCGACCGATTGCGTGAATATCGCGGTCAAGGGGCTGCTCAAGGAAGTGCCGCGCCTGGTGGTCTCGGGGATCAACAAGGGGCCGAACCTCGGCGATGACGTTACCTATTCCGGCACCGTGGCGGGCGCCATCGAAGCGCGATTGCTCGGCGTTCCTTCTTTTGCGATCTCGATGGCGGCGCGCGAGAATTATCTTTTTGCCGAAGCGGCGGAGGTGGCCGTAACGATCGCAGCGATGATCTTCGACCAGGGACTTTCGGAGGGGACGCTGCTCAATGTCAATGTCCCGAACGTGCCGCTGTCCGAGCTCAAAGGCACGGCGATCACCCGGCTCGGCAAGCGCATCTACCGTCAGATGACCGTGGAGCGCGTCGATCCCCGCGGAAAAAAATATTACTGGATCGGCGGGGGCGAGCCTGACTGGGAGCGGGAATCGGGCACTGATTTTGAAGCGGTTGAACGGAACCTGGTTTCCATCACACCGCTCCATCTCGACTTGACTGACTACGCTGTTTTCGACCGGCTTCGCCCCCTGGAACAAATGACCTACAAAGCGGCGGCGCATGTCAGGGGTGATGAGTGATGGCCTTTGAACGCGAGCGTCAGCGCATGATCGATGAACAGCTCGTCGGCCGCGGTATCCGCGATGAGCGGGTGCTCAAAGCCATGGGCACCGTGCCTCGTCATGAATTTCTGCCGGAGGCGATGCGCGGTAATGCCTATGTGGACCAGGCGCTGCCTCTTGGCGAGGGACAGACCATGTCGCAGCCTTACATGGTCGCTCTTATGACGGAACTGTTGAAGCTCGGCGGCACGGAACGGGTGCTTGAGATCGGTACGGGCTCGGGCTACCAGGCGGCAGTGCTTGCCGAGCTGTGCGAAAAAGTCTATACCGTGGAGCGGATCAAGACCCTGGCGGACAAGGCCCGGGCAACGCTCGACCGGCTCGGTTACCGGAGCGTGGCGCTCAAGGTCTATGACGGGACCTATGGCTGGAAGGAGATGTCGCCCTTCGACGCGATCGTGGTGACCGCGGGTGCGCCGCATGTCCCTGATGCCCTCGTGGAACAGCTGAGAGAAGGGGGCAGGATGGTGATTCCGGTAGGGGACCGGTATGGACAACGATTAATAAAGATGGTCAAGACCGCAGGCGGGGTCATATCGGAGGAGAGCGTTCCCTGCGTGTTCGTGCCGCTCATCGGCAACCACGGGTGGAAGGAGTAGTTCGGAGACAGGAGACAGGAGACAGGAGTCAGGAGACAGGAGTAGCAGCATCAATTTCTCAGTCTTTTTTCCTTTCGCAGCATTTGATGACCATGGTGTCGCTGACTTCAATCAGGCCTTTTTCGACGAGCGAGGCGACTTCGGGGAGGATGTCGTTGATGACCGCTTCCGAGTCCACGACCTCTATTTTCACCGGCAGGGTCGTGGAGAGTTCCAGAAGCTTCGCCGTGTGGAGCTTGCCGTCGCTGCCGTAACCCGCAACACCCCGGAACACGCTGGCGCCGGACAACTTTCTTTTGAAGAAGACGTCCAACAGGACCTCATAGACCGGTTTGCCGTGGAATTTGTCCGCCTCGTCCACATAAATGGTGAGTTTTTTCGCAGGGCCGTTTTTGACCATGGTTCTCTCCTTATATACTCTTCGCCAGGACCTCTCCGGCTTTCAGTGCGAGCAATCCCGCAAACACGCTCATGACGATATTCAGCGTGGCGATCATCCACTCGCCGTCCTTCAGGAGCGCGCCGGTTTCGTATTCAAAGGTCGAGAAGGTGGTGTATGCGCCTAAAAAACCGACGACCAGCATCAGGCGCCACTGCGGGTTGACCATGAAACGCTCCGTGAACAGGGACATGAGCAGGCCGATGAGAAAGCTTCCCGTTACGTTGATAAAAAAGGTCCCGAGTGGAAAGGTGCGGCCCCACCGCTGACCAATCCAGAGCGCGGCTCCATAGCGCGCGATCGCTCCGAAAAAACCTCCGATTCCTATAATGACAACATTGAGCATGTTCCTCCTGAGCTGTTACGGGACAAAAATAACAGAACCTTCGTTGTGAGTCAATGGAAATGACCGGTGCCGGTCCATTATGATCGGGATCATAGAATAAACTGTTCAAGGCGCGTAAAAAGGTGTATATAAGATATTCCATAAAAAAAGGAGGACATTCGATGGATAAAGCGAAAGTTGAGGAAGCACTCAAGCAGGTGCGGCCGGCACTCCAGCGGGATGGCGGCGACATCGAGCTGGTGAGCGTGGAAGATAACGGGGTCGTGAAGGTGCGGCTGAAAGGCGCCTGCGGGTCCTGTCCCATGTCGACCATGACGCTCAAGATGGGTGTTGAAAAACACCTGAAGCAGCAGCTCCCCGAGGTGACGGAAGTCGTACAGGTTGCCTGACGGGTTGGCAGCGCCTGTTCAACAGGATTGAGGTCCGGAGGGTCCACCTCTGGTTCCTCAATCCTTTTTTTTGCCGGGGAATATGCGGCTTTCCCCTGCAAGCGTTTGCGAACGGAGCGGATGCTTCCACGCGCGCCATTGAAGCATTGTTGCGATATTTGTTCGCCAAAAATTTGCTTGACACTCTCCCATCGTTCTGTTATAAACGCAACGGCTTTTTTAATAAATCTCAAACTTCAATTTCAACGTTCAACGTTTTTTAAATAACGTTCAGACAGGTGAGACCGTATGGAAGCCACAATGAAAGCACACGATACCTTCAGGAACGGGGGGGTGCATCCCGCAGGCAACAAACAGCTCACCGCGCACAAGCCCACGGTCCCCGCGGCAATCCCCGCACGAGCAGTCATTCCCCTCAGTCAGCATATCGGAGCGCCCACGAAAGCAGTTGTCGTGATCGGGCAGGAAGTGAAAAAAGGCGAGAAACTCGGCGAGACCACGGGGTTCGTTTCCGCGCCGGTCCATTCCTCGGTGTCCGGCAAGGTGGTGGCGATCGGTAATTTCCCGCACTCGATGGGTACGGATTTGCCGTGCGTGGTCATTGAAAGCGACGGCAGGGATGAGTGGGTGTCCGGGCTCAAGGAAAATCCCGATTACACGCTTCTGTCTCCCGAGGAACTCAAAAAGATCGTCATGGAGGCCGGCATTGTCGGCATGGGAGGAGCTACCTTCCCGACGCATGTCAAGCTTGGGCCTCCGAAGGAAAAGCCGATCGACGTGGTGATCCTGAACGGGGCCGAGTGCGAACCCTATCTCACCTCCGACCACCGCCTGATGCTCGAACGGCCCCGGCAGATCGTTGAAGGCCTCAAAATTCTGATGAGGATCCTCGGCGTTAACAAAGGCCATATCGGCATTGAAGCGAATAAGCCCGATGCGGTCGAGGCCATGACAAAAGCGGCGGCAGACTCGCCTGAGCTCAAGGTCTGGCCGTTGAAAGTAAAGTATCCCCAGGGCGCTGAAAAGATGCTCATTAAAGCCATAGCGCACCGGACCGTGCCGGCGGGCGCATTGCCGATGGATGTCGGCGTTGTCGTGCAGAACGTGGGCACGGCGGAAGCCGTCTACAACGCGGTCCGCTTTGGGAAGCCGCTCGTCGAACGCTACGTCACGGTGACGGGCAGAGGGGTAAAAGACCCGAAGAATTTTCTCGTCCATATAGGCACTCCGTTCGCGCAATTGATCGAAGAAGCGGGCGGTCTGACCGAGGACGCCGCAAAGGTGATCGCAGGCGGTCCGATGATGGGCATGAGTCAGTACAGTCTTGAAGTCCCGGTCATCAAGGGTACCTCGGGAATTCTCGTCCTGCCGCAAAACGAAGTGGTGGCGAAGCCCTACGGCCCGTGCATTCGCTGCGGCAGGTGCATTGATGCCTGCCCCATGATGCTTCAGCCGTCCATGCTCGGTATTTATATAGAAAAAGGGCATTACGAAGACGCCAAGGCGTTCAACTTGATGGATTGTTTTGAGTGCGGTTCCTGTACGTTCGTCTGCCCGGCGAACCGGCCGATCGTCCAGTGGGTGAAGAAGGCAAAACGCGAGCTGGCGAAGAAAAAAATTTAGTGAGGTATGTATAATGGAAGCCCCGGCAAAGGCACAACCAAAAGAACAGCGCAAGTTTATCGTTTCGATCGGACCGCACGTTCATGACCAGGAAAGCACGTCCAGGATCATGTGGACCGTAAGCGCCGCATTGCTTCCCGCGACGCTCATGTCGGTGTATTACTTTGGCATGCCGGCCATCATGGTCATTCTTGTTTGCCTCGTGACCTCCCTCCTGACCGAGGCCGGGATGCAGTGGCTGCTGAAGAAACCCGTTACCCTGTCTGATGGAAGCGCCTTTCTGACGGGTCTGCTGCTTGCCATGAATCTGCCCTCCAAGGTGCCTTTCTATATTCCTCTCGTCGGAGCTTTTGTCGCCATCATGATCGCCAAGCACCTGTTTGGCGGACTCGGCTTCAACATCTTCAACCCCGCGCTTATCGGACGCGCCTTTGTCCTGGTCAGCTTTGCGAAGATCATGACCACGTTCGTCGCGCCGGTTTCCTCGTTTATGGCGCTGGATGCAAAGACCACTGCCACGCCGCTGGTTGTCCTTAAGGAAGAGGGGATGGCGAAGCTCCTCGAGATCTATCATACGAACGGGGAGCTGTACCGCGATCTTCTTCTTGGCAATCGTGCTGGTTCTCTTGGTGAAACTTCGGTCATTGCGCTCCTGCTCGGCGCGGCGTATCTGATGATGAAACGGTATATTACCTGGCATATCCCGGTCCCCTTTATCGCAACGGTCGGCGTCCTGACCTGGATCTTCGGCGGTAAGGACGGCCTCATGACCGGAGATCCGATCTTCCACATGATGTCCGGAGGCCTCATCCTCGGCGCCTTCTTTATGGCCACGGACTATGTGACGGGACCTTCCATCAGAAACGCTCAGATCGTGTTCGGTATCTGCGCCGGCGCGCTGACGACGCTGATCCGTCTTAAGGGTGGCTACCCCGAGGGCGTCATGTTCGCCATCCTGCTCATGAACTGCTTCGCGCCGCTCCTCGACCGGGGCATGAGGAGCCCGGTCTTCGGCAAGGCCGAGGCCAAGGGGGTGAAGAAATGAAGGACATGCTGAAAATAGTCCTGAGCCTGGTGGCGATCTTCATCGTCGCCGGCATGATCATGGGGGTCACGTATAAATACACCGCGCCGGTGCGGTTTGCGGCGGAAAAAAAGGAAAAAGAGGAAGCGCTGAAGAAAATGGCGCCTGAAGCGACCGATCCTATAAAGCTGGCCGGGGACTGGACCGCGAACAACAAACCCTACGAATACTTTGAAGCTACCTCCGGCGGGAAGCCGGTCGCCCATATCGCGAGCACCGCGGGCAAGGGATATTCCAGTTACATCAAGATGCTTGTTTCGATCAGTCCGGACCTGAAGATCAGAGAGGTCAAGATCCTTGGCCATGAAGAAACTCCCGGTCTCGGGGACCAGGTGGAAGACAAGATATTTCTCGACCAGTTCAAGGGAAAGACCCTTGCCCAGATCGTTCTGGTAAAAGGGGAAACGAAGGAAAACATTCAGGCCGTGTCCGGGGCCACCTATTCGAGCCGCGGCGTGACCAAGGGCGTTAAAGACGCCGTGCAGTTGCTTATTGACAAGTATGGAGCGGGCATTCAGACGGCGGCCGCACAGGAGGCGACAAAATGAGCGATAAGGTCAATTACTGGACCCTCTTCAAAAACGGTATTTTCGGCGAGAACCCGGTATTCAGGCTGGCCCTTTCCCTCTGTCCGGCCGTGGCTGTTACGAGCGGCGTGAAAAACGGGTTTTTGATGGGGATTGCGGTCATGTTCGTCATGACCATGACAAACGTAACGGTGTCCCTCCTGCGGAACTTTATCAGCCCGAAAGTGCGGATACCCTCCTATGTGTTTATCACCGCCACCTGGGTCACGGTGATCGATCAATATATGGCGGCCTATCAAAGAGCGGTGTATAAGGAAATGGGCCTCTATATCATGCTCATCGTCGCTTTTGCCATTATTCTTTCCCGGGCGGAGATGTTCGCGAGCAAGAACAAGGTCCTTCCCTCCTTCGTCGACGGAATGGGTATGGGCCTGGGCTTTCTGCTTGCGCTGGTCCTCCTCGGCGTGTTCAGAGAGTTTTTGGGCAAAGGGTCGCTCTGGGGCTTAACTATTCTGCCGGCAAAACCGCTGCTCATTATGATCATGCCCACGGGTGGTTTCTTCGCCATGGGTCTCATGATGGGCTGGCTCAACTGGATCGACCGCAAGTTCTTCGGCGGCACGGGAGCGAGCAGCGGAGGACACTAGAAGCAAAATCCTAATTTCTCAATTCTAAAATTGCTTGGATTTCGATATTAGAATTTCGGTTTTCACCCGGAGGATCTTATGTTGCAACATGTTCTGACCATATTCATCGCATCAGCGCTGATCAACAATTTCGTATTTTCCCGCTACCTGGGGCTCTGCATCTTTTTCGGCGTCACGAAAAAGATGGAGACCTCGATCGGGATGAGCTTTACCTTTACGTCGGTCATGCTCATTTCCGCGGCGCTGAACTGGTTCATCTATACCTATGTGATGATTCCCTACCACCTGGGTTTTTTGAAGATCGTGATCTTCATCGGGACCATCGCCGCTTTTGTGCAGGCTGCCGATACGATCATGAAAAAGGTCGTGCCGGCGCTGTACTACAAGCTGGGCATCTATCTGGCGCTGATCGTAACGAACTGCGTTATTCTGGCGGTCCCGCTGCTCAATGCGGAGGAAAATTACAGCCTGTTGGAAAGTATGGCCATGGCGCTGGGCTCAGGTCTCGGGTTCAGCCTGGCGCTCATCATTATGGCGAGCATTCGGGAAAAACTTGAACTTGCCGACGTTCCCAAATCCTTTCAGGGGCTTCCCATATCGTTCGTTCTGACCGGGCTGATCGCCCTGGCATTTTTGGGATTTTCCGGCATGATCACGCTGTAAGAATCCGAGCGGAGAAGGTGCATAACCATGTATGAACAAATGACTGACACGCTGCTGCAGCTGATGAATCGCGCCGCAAGTATTTTTTTCAATACTATTCTCCCGAAGGTTTCCGCCGAAGGCGGTGCGGTGGCTGATGGAAGCATTCCCTGGAATACGGTAACCGCGACCTTGATCGTGCTTGCGGGGCTTGGCATTATTTTTGGCGTGGCCCTGGCCATCGTCGCCGCCCGCTTCGTTGTGAAGGCCGACCCCAGAGTCGAAAAAGTACGCGAGATCCTGCCGGGCGCGAACTGCGGGGCCTGCGGTTTCGCCGGCTGCATGGGCTATGCGGAAAATGTCGTGGGAAATCCTGATGTCGCGGTGAACCTGTGCGCTCCGGGAAAAGCCCCGGTCGCCGAAAAGATCGCGGAGATCACCGGCAAAAAAGCGGAGAAGGTTGATCCCAAGATCGCACGGGTCTTCTGCCAGGGAGGCGCCTCGCTGAGTCAGCGGAAATTCATCTATACCGGCGTCCAGGATTGCACCGCCGCGGTGCTGGCCGCGGGTGGCGGCAAGTCCTGTGAGTACGGATGTCTGGGTTATGCAACGTGCATGCGCGCCTGCCCCTTCAGCGCGATCACGATGAGCGCGGACAACCTGCCGATCATCGATAAAGAAAAATGCACCGCCTGCGGCAAGTGTGTGGCAGCGTGCCCCAAACAGGTGATCGAACTGGCGCTGATGTCCAAAGCCGTGGTCGTCAGCTGTCACAGCAGGGACAAGGGGCTCGATGTCAAAAAGAAATGCCAGGTCGGATGCATCGCCTGCGGCATCTGCGTCCGGACCTGCCCGGTCGACGCCATTAAGATCGATAATAATTGCGCCCGTATCGACCACGCCAAGTGCATCGTGTGCGGACTCTGTACGAAAAAATGCCCCACCGGCGCAATCCATGATTACATCCCGGCGCGCCCGAAAGCGAGGATTGACTCCGCCAAATGCATCGGCATCGATATGTGCGCCAAGGTCTGCCCGGTGAATGCAATCTCCGGGGAGCTGAAAGCCGTGCATCGCGTTGATCAGGCAAAGTGCATCGGGTGCGGCATGTGTGCTGCTCGCTGTGCGAAAAAAGCGATTGACATGGTTGCTGTCGTATAACGCTGTACAAAACGACCGCTTGAAAACGTTCTCAGGGATGCGCTTTTGCATCCCTTTTTTTATGCGGCGGGAGTATTGTCCGTTGAATTATTTTCGCTTGACAAAATCAGGCGCATAGGATAAAAAAACAAGCACATTCTTACTCGTTCCATCCTGTTTGGAGGTTGCACATGAATCCTGAAGATATTAAGTATCATAGAGATCATTCCTGGGTGCGGGTTGAAGGCAAACGCGCGACCATTGGCATCAGTGATTTTGCGCAGGAGCAGCTCGGTGATATTGTGTATGTTGACCTTCCCGAGGTTGATACTGAAGTAGACGCTGATTCAGAGCTTTCCGAGATCGAGTCAGCGAAGGCCACCTCGCCGGTGGTAAGCCCGGTCACCGGAACGGTGGTCGAGGTCAATGGGGACCTTGCGGATTCCCCTGAAATTATCAATGAAGATCCCTACGGCAATGGCTGGCTGGTTGTGGTCGAGATGAGCGACCCGTCCGAGGTGGGCGATCTCATGAGCAAGTCTGAATATGAAAAGTTTTTAAAGGAAGAAGAGGAAAAATAGCCGCGGTTGGCGGTGGTGAAGGGCCGATAAGCGGTTTTTACCGGGAAGGGGAGAGTGTATACTCTCCTTTTTCTATTAGCGCAGGTAGCTTTGCCGACGAGTCGGCACAACTACGAATAAAAACCCCTCACCCTACCCTCTTCCCTCGGGGGAGAGGATAAAGGTGAGGGGGATTTAGGCAGGGAGGAAGGCATGGCAATAAGATTGACGATCATCGGCGCGGGTCCGGGCGGCTACGTGGCTGCGCTTCGGGCGGCGCAAAAAGGCGCGCAGGTAACCGTAGTCGAAAAAGCGGAAGTCGGCGGGACCTGTCTGAACCGGGGATGTATCCCGACGAAGACGCTCATTGCCTCCGCTGAAGCGCTGGAGCGCACCCGTCATGCGGATGAATTTGGGGTCGACGTTGCCGGTCCGGTGGGCTTCAACCTGTCCAGGATACTGGCGCGGAAGGACAAAATCGTCTCAACGCAGATAAAAGGCATCCGCGGATTGTTGAAAAGCCGCGGAGTTGCTCTTATGGAAGGCCGCGGTTCACTGATCTCAAGGGAGCTTGTTCGCGTTGAAAAAAATGACGGTTCGCTTGTCGACGTCCGCTCGGACAAGGTCATCATCGCCACGGGTTCGCGTCCCGCGAAACTGGCCGGCTTCCCTTTTGACGGAGAGCAGGTGATGACGAGCGACGACGCGGTCCAACTGAAAAGAATTCCCCAAAGCCTGCTTATTGTCGGCGCCGGAGTGATCGGCAGCGAATTCGCTTTCATCTACCGGACCTTCGGCGCTGAAGTGACCATCGTGGAAATGGCGCCCCATGCCTTGTCGACCGAGGATGAAGAGCTGTCCGCCGTTATGGAACGCGAATTTAAAAAGGCGAAGATCAAGCTCCTCGTGGACGTAAAGGTAGTGTCGGTAACAAAAGGCGCTGACGGCATGATGACCGCGGCGCTCTCGAACGGTCTTGAAGT
Source organism: Nitrospirota bacterium (assembly GCA_043731355.1). Lineage (GTDB taxonomy): Bacteria > Nitrospirota > UBA9217 > UBA9217 > UBA9217 > GWC2-56-14. Next base: position 781 of record JAYTJE010000145.1, on the reverse strand, counting down.
AAAAACCGAGGCGATCCTTGTTTCGATCGGACGCCGCATGAATTCAGAAAATATCGGACTGGAGTCGCTAAGCGTGAACACGGGCAGCCGCGGAGAAATTCCGGTGAACGCTCGCATGGAAACGAACGTGACGGGTGTATTTGCCGTCGGTGACGTTACCGGCACGGTGATGCTTGCGCATGTCGCCTCGCACCAGGGCCTCGTTGCCGCGGAAAATGCGCTGGGCGGCAATGCGCTCATGGATTATGCGGTCATTCCGGCGGGTATTTTCACCATGCCGGAGATCGGCAGCGTCGGGCTGAGGGAGCAGCAGGCGCGGGAAAAGGGGATCAATTACCGGGTCGGCCGGTTCCCGTTTCGCGGGCTCGGGAAAGCGCATGCCATGGGAGCAATAACGGGGCTCGCCAAGATCATTGCCGAGGCTGCCACGGACAAGATCCTGGGTGTGCATTTGTGCGGCGCTCATGCCGCGGACCTTATCCATGAAGGAGCGCTTGCGATGAAGCTGGGAGCTACCGCGGAGCAGCTTGGTGCGATGATTCATGCCCATCCAACGCTTGCAGAAGCGCTTATGGAGGCTGCCGAAGATGTCCACGGCCTGTCCGTACACACGCCGAAGGCCGGGGCGTAAGCTTGTCACGAGACCGGGACGGGACCTCGATTAGTTGTTCACCAGCTTATCCCTAACCCGGACAAGCCGGAACCCAAAAAGCCTTTTCACCACGAAGCGCACGAAAAAATCGAAAAAGACAAAAGCAAAGTATTGATTTTTACTTCGCGC